>NZ_RCBY01000448.1 GCF_003838195.1 Okeania hirsuta | reverse complement strand
CCCATGTAATTTTCCTCCTGTCTCCTGTCTCCTGTCTCCTGTCTCCTTCTTCAATGCTAAATTATCACATAAAACTTTACGAACAAAAGGTTGTCATATAAAATCCGGTTATACAATTATCGCACTCTCTACTTCCATTCAATGCACACATAAAATGCCGGAATATCCCCAGATAATTCCTACTCTCATCCTTCCTTTCTCCTGACTCCTGAGTTATACGATAACTAATTATTCACTACATCATATTTCATATCAAAGATAACCGAATATTTTACTTGACACAGAGAAAGTTCCCATAATTTAATATCAAGAATCAAAAAATAAAAAACTAAAAGTCTAGTCAAGATATAGAAGAATATGATGCTGATCACAAAAGTTTACTCATCTACTTCACTCGATCTTAGTTGACTAACTCACCCAATCAAAGTTCAATGACTCACTTTATCAATATCAAAAAATCACCAGTAACTTCATTCATAAGTCACCACAATAACTAGAAAAAAAGCAGATAATATAAAGTATCAAGTTCGCAGTTAAAAGTAAAACAATGATGATTAAAGACCTCAAGCAAATATGATTTGTTCCCACAAAAACCTAATTAATTGGCCTTGATGGTATCACTAAAACTCAAACTGCGACTTTTTCCAGTACTTTAGGCAAGATAAGATATGATTTTTTATTAACTTTTAGATACTCATATTAAAAAAAAAAATTGTTTGTAAAAACTAATTTATTAGATGAATAAAGATTTAATTAAAGTCCTTTTAATAGAAAACAATACAGACGATTTTATTCTGATCTATGACTTACTGTCACAGGTAGAATCACCAAAAATATTACTAGACTGGGAAAATACTTACGAAGCAGGATTAACAGTAATGAAAAAAAATCAACATGATATTTGTTTGCTTGACTATAAATTCAAAGAAACAAAAGGGTTAGAAATACTTCAAACAGCAATTAATCTAGGTTGCCAAATGCCAATCGTATTACTCACAGATATAGAAAATCAAGAATTAGAGATGGATTTAATGAATAAAGGAGTAGCAGATTACTTGAATAAATCAGAAATTAACGAATATACATTAAATCGAATAATTCGCTATACACATGAGAATAATCAAAATTTAAACGCTTTAAAAGAAAGCAAAGCAAAGCTACAAGAAGCACAAAAAATTGCTCATTTAGGGAACTGGGAATATGACTTAAAGACACAAAAAATAACTTGCTCAGATGAAGCATTTCGCATTTTTGGTCTTAACCCTAGCAGAGGAGAACCAACTTATCTAGAATGGGTTGAAATGTTTACTCTCGAAAGTCAAAAAATATGGGATAAAAATGTGATTTTGATCTTAGAAAAGGCAGAAAGTTGTGAATGTGAATATCAAATCATTCGACCAGATGGTACATTAAGGTATATTTATACTCAGGCTACTTTAATTGTTGATAGTAACTCAGAACCTATAGGCATATTCGGCACAGTGCTAGATATTACAGATCGTAAAAAAGCAGAGTTAGCTGTGCAGGAACTTAGACAAAAAGAGCATTTATTAGGACTCATTCTAGACCGGATTCATCAATCTTTAAATTTGGATGAAATATTAGAGACTACAGTAGAGTCAGTACGGTTTTTTTTGGAGTGTGACCGCGTCTTAATTTATCGTTTTTTGGAAGATGGAAAAGGTATCGTAGAAAAAGAATCTGTAGCAGCAGATAGCAGTCCAATTTTAGGTGAAATTATTGACGATCCATGTTTCCCAAATACAGATATTATAGAACGCTATAAACAAGGTTATATTAGTATAATAGAAGATATTGAAAGCCCAGATATAAACAAATGCCATGCCGATCTACTCAAACAGTTTCAAGTCAAAGCAAATATGGTATTGCCAATTTTAATTAATCAAGAAGGGGAAAAACAAGGTTCGGAAACTACTGCATGGGGATTAATAGTAGCTCATCAATGTACTCATAAACGACAATGGCGAATATCAGACACCGATCTATTGAGACGCTTGGCAACTCAGATAGCGATCGCTATTCAACAAGCTCAACTTTATCATCGTTTAGAAAAACTAAATCAAGAATTAAAAGAAATAGCTTATGTTGATGGTTTGACAGGAATTTGTAACCGTCGCCACTTTGAAGAAAAACTAGACCAAGAATGGAAAAGATTAACACGGGATCATGCTTCTATGTCAATAATTATGGTGGATATAGATTATTTTAAACCCTACAACGATACTTACGGTCATCAGCAGGGAGACAAATGTTTGCAACAGGTAGCTCAAACTATTAGTGCTGCAGTGAAACGACCAGGAGATTTTGTAGCTCGATATGGGGGTGAAGAGTTTGTGGTTGTACTGCCAAATACTCCCATAGAAGGAGCGCTGAAGGTTGCAGAAAAGATTATAACACAAATTGAGGCTTTAAAAATTCCCCATACAGCTTCGACAGTCAGTAAGTGGGTGACAAGTAGTTTAGGAGTGGCAAATAGTCACTGCTCTACTGACTCTAATCCTCAAATATTACTAGAAGCAGCAGATATGGCGCTATACAATGCTAAAAATACTGGTAGAAATCAAGTTTATATTGATGATTCATACTAAATCCGGTTTAGAAGAGAGATTTATTGTGAAGGTAAGGCAGAAGGCAGAAAGATTAGAAGGCAGAAAGATTAGAAGGATTTGGACAAATTAGCTTTTCATAACCGGATTTGGTATCATGTATAAAAAATTTTTAGGAGCAAAAGCAATAAATTCATTTAGTCATACAACTGTATAAATCTGGTTTCTCAGTAACCTTGATTGAATCTAGCTTAAAATCTCTATATTTGAGATTTATAGGCAAATTTCTGCTTTTTATAAAAAACATTCACTTAGCATAGAAATATGCAACAAACTCTGGGACTTACAGCGGATTCCATTTGGGTAGACCACAGTAAGGACGTTCCATGGAACGTCCTTACTGTGGTCTACC
>NZ_RCBY01000447.1 GCF_003838195.1 Okeania hirsuta | reverse complement strand
CTTTTAATTTGATCTCCTCCAGCCTGTTATTCGGTATGGAAATGCCATCATCTGATGTCATCCCGAAACTATTCTGTAGAAGATCCACTTTCACAAAGAATAAAGCTTACTGCATCCTTGATTTGACCTATCCTGGCAGAATGCACTTTAGACCTATCCGGCGCCGGAATCACATTTGCGGACTTGTCGAGCTGGTTTCAGCAATAAAACTGCCGAAAATTCGGCGTAGAGCGGGAGGCACCAAAGTAAGCAATCTGGGGGTATTTACGGCAAATCCAAACACAATGATTCGGAATTTATTCGTATGTCTAGATCCTTGTTTTCCTAGAAAAACCTATATTTAAGCGAATCATCAATCCGCAATTAAACGCTATGACACCAGACGTGCCCATAAATCAAAGCGGGCAACATTCAGAATCTAAAGATCCACACAGAGACCTTGCTGACCCCGCTCGATGAGGTCCAGTAGAGGTTAAGGCGATTGGGCTAAACTTTGCCGATGTTTTTTGCAATCTGGGGTTTATATGCGGCGGCTCCGAAAGACGCTTTTTGTTCCTGGTTTGGAATATGCGGAATTGTAAGCAAGGTCGGTTCAAGCGGTGGACACGGTCAAGGAGAATGCATTATGGGGGTAAGATTCGGCGCCTATACAACTCACCTAAATATAGATCATCGTTACTTATTCCCCTACCTCCGATTGGAGTTTGCGGAAGTTTCTGCCTACTTGGTGCAGATGTTAACGGCCTATTTACGCTATGATCAACAAGGGCGATTTGCAGAAAGGACAAACGATCTTGATTCATAGTGCCGCAGGTGGTGTGGACGCAGTGCCGTCCGCATTGCAAATCGGATGGGTTGCTATACTATTGGTACAGTTGGAAATGCCGTAAACTCGGATATCTGAAAAAGAAGGTTACGACCAGGGATCGTCCCATAAAAAGACTCAAGGGCGACTGATCAAAGCTTAGATGCCGAGAGTTCATTTGATTATGGAGTGTATCGGTGGAAATATTTCAAAATCGGATATGATGTCCTGGCTTGCACAGGCAGAATCATTGTCTATGGCCAAGCTCGTTATGCTGCTCCGTAATCGCCAAATTATTACGCCTACTTTGGTTTCCTCACCGCCCGAAGGTAGATCCACAGGCCCTTGCCCACCGACAACAAGGGGGTGTTAGGCTCAATCTAATTTGGCTATATGAAAGGGTGATATCAGAAAATCCTACAGGAAGTCTCGGCATGATCTGCCGAAACCCTCGTGGACACCTTTCCCTTTCAAGAGCTTCCTGAACTATTCGACTATTCTCAACCGGGTAAAAACGGTTGGTAAAGTTGTCATAGAGGTTAGTCCATTCAACACCTATTCCTATGAAAGCCGTCCAGAAAGAATTGCCGTAGAGTTTTGATCAGATCGCCGCCTTGCCCCGATCGAAATTGAGACATAATATCCACTATCCCGATTTCCTGCTTAGGGAATTACCCTCGCCTTGCACGAGTACTAGAAATGGCTGTGGAAAGGGACGCTCATCGAGCCACTCAGCCAAGCAGCTAGGAAGTGGTGGGAATAGATTTGTCCAATGAAAGCTTAAGATGCCAGAGTTGAAAGTCAGCATAGCTGGATAACGTCAGGTTTGAACAACCGACTATTTGCAAAAAGACTATCACCGGCCTACTTCGATGCTATATAAGTGTAGCGACCTTACATCATATGGATTGGCGCATGCCTTAAGCGAATCAAATCAGACCTAAGCCGGCGAAGTTGTTGTCATCGACTTGTACAAGGAGAAAGGTGGATGGTCAACTTTCAACCTCGCTTCTATCCCACTCCATCATGTTTTCAAGTGGCTAAAGAATGACAACACTAGCAGTAGTGCATTGGAAAACCAGCTTTGGCATGCGCATGGCTCAGGAGATGAATATCTGCCATTTGAGGAAATCAAAAGGATCGCAAGCCAGTACCTACCAGGGGTGAAAGTTAGGCGAAGGTTACTTTGGCGTTTCAGCCTTGTATGGGAAAAACCTTTGGAGAAAAGCCCATCTTGATGATATAATTACCCCAAGTTGCGATGATCCCCCAGCCTGGGCTGAAAAGGCCTGTCTTCGCCCTGACCCTGAAGAGAATCCAGGCATTTTCTCCCTTTTCACCCTTAAGGAAGGGGCCAAAAAAGGGAGAAAACTTGTTGATCGTAACTTGCATGAACTAATAGGCTTTTCTCCAAGTGATCGCAGTTTACAGTCGCTTGATCTTAATATTGCGATACCAAACCGTATCACTATGGTCTTGCAGACAGATTCTTCCCTTCCTGGATTGCCCGAAGCCCTCCCAGTTTTTGAATTTACTATCAGCAATCATAGCATTCCATTCTGGTGTAAACATCTCGAATTTAACCACCTTTACTCCATTTAACCAGAAACTGGATTTTCCATTCTTAATACGGATACGTACTGAATTCCATTCGCCGGCTGGTTTTACTACCTCCTTCTTGCACTTGATGGAGTGGGATAGAAGCGAGATTGTAAAGTTGATCCATCCAACCTTTCTCCTTGTACAAGTCGATGACTAACAACTTTCCGCCCGGCTTTAGGTCTGATTTGATTCGCTTAAGAGCATGCGCCCAATCCATATGATGTAAGGTCGCTACACTTACTATAGCATCGAAGTAGGCCGGTGGATAGTCTTTTTGCAAATAGTCGGTTTGTTCAAACCTGACGTTATCCAGCTGCTGACTTTCAACTCTGGCGATCTTAAGCATTTCATTGGACAAATCTATTCCCACCACTTCCTGAGCGTGCTTGGCGAGTGCTCGACTGAGGCGTCCCTTTCCACAGCCAATTTCTAGTACTCGATGGCAAGGCGAGGGTAATTCCCTAAGCAGGAAATCGTGATAGTGGATATTATGATTCCAATTTCGATCGGGCAAGGCGGCGATCTGATCAAACTCTACGGCAATTCTTTCTGGAGCGGCTTTCATAGGAATAGGGGTTGAATGGAC
>NZ_RCBY01000446.1 GCF_003838195.1 Okeania hirsuta | reverse complement strand
AATATCGAAGAATAATCCTCGTAGATCGGCGATATTACCAGTGCCATTTGCCATCTCTTGTAGCACATCTACAGTAAATTTAATATCATTTCCTATATCTTCTAACGTCACCTTGAGTTTAACAGGATCGCTACCAAAGTTATTACCACCTTCCAGGTGAAACATAAATGTGTCACCTGTCATAGATATTGCATGGGCAGCAGAAAAACTAGAAGAAACAAGAATAGAACCAGCAGTGAGTAAAGTTGCAAAAGTTTTGTTTATCATCGGAAGTGCCTCGGTAAAAGTTTTTGTTTACTGTATAAACTATAGCCATAAGCCAAATCTACCATCAACCCCTATCTCCGCAAAAACAAAAATCTTCATTACTTCTTTACTAAAAGCTCCTGTTTTATAAAATTTTGATGAAGTTTATGAGCATCAAGCAATTATGGAAACTTTTAGACCATTAATTAATAGTGTTATAATTATATATTTAATCTATTTTTTGGACATTTGTCAACTACAACCGTTAATTCAATACCATTGTTGGTACACTTTTTATAACTCTACTGTAGTACCATTAAACCAACAATCATTTAGATTTTATATTTTCTCTCTATCCCACCTTATGAGAAGCTCCAGTTTCTCAGTATGTCATGTGGCATTTTCCATATAGGCGATCGCTTGAGAGCTTCTGTAAAAGTTTCACCTTTTTTCCTGTTATTTTTTATTCTTCATCTTTCCTGGTCAATATTAAGTTGTACGGTTAAAGTTAAAAGTGTGGCGAGCCTTAATATAATATCGTAAATAAATCAATCCGGTAAAAGACTAAACTAGGTGGTAAAATCAGAAAGTATATTTTTAACTAGCTATCAACTATTAGCTATCAGCTATCAGCGGAAAAATTTGTCTATATAATTAGGCACCTGTTTCCAGGGCAGTCCAGACCGAAGAGCTTGGTTGATTAATGGATAATTGATAATGGATAATTACCTCTCCCTAAAAGCTATGCTTTATCAGCAAAATTCTTTACAAAAGTGGATAATGCCTATTATAAAAAGCTTACGAGCATTTTTTTGATTTTACTAATTTGACAAATTGACTAACTTGTGTACTTCTAAAAGTTGTTTTTTGTCGTTGCGATGGCAAGGACACTAGGAGCTTTCAGCCTCTATTACATCAAATGATATTTTTGTCAAGTTTTATGTGAAGAAAGATGTTTATAAAGCATATCCCTAAAAGGGAGAGGATTGACAAGTAAGGAAAAAATTTATTTTTTTTCCCTTGAAAGGGCAGGCTTTTAACCGGAATTGTTTAATTATTAATTATTAATTATTCGGTAAAAAATCCCCGAATTCTAGCTTGTAGCTTAATTTTAGGAGGAGTTGCGCATCCCCTTTCTGTACGGGAATGGTACGCAAAGGCGCAAAGCTGACCGCTGATTGCTGGACTGCTGTTTGCCAAGCATTCCGCAGGAAACGCTTTTTAACATTTATTCAGAACTGTGGCAGTTCGTAACATAAGGAGAAAATATGGCCGAATTAAGCAAGGAAGAAATGCGTGAGAGACTGGGAAATATTGACAAAATTCGTGATATAATATTCGGTTCTAAACTCAGAGAGTACGAAAATCGTTTTGAAAAGCTAGAATCAGAATTATCTTTAGCGAAGGAAGAAACTAAAAATCAAATAGAGAAAGTTAAAAGTGCTTTTTCTACAGAACTTCAAGCTACGGTTGATTCTATAGAGAAAAAGATTAGGAATATTAACTTAAATATCCAAAATACTCAAGAAGATGTTGTGGAAACTAAGCAACAAATTGAGCGAGTAAATCGCAAAATTATTACTACTAAAGAAGCTTTAAATGAAATTATTGATAATCAAACAACTTCTCTACGGGAAGATTTATCACAAACAAGGGAGAAATTACAGAATGATGTTAGTCATTTAAAAACCCAAATATTTGAAGAACTTGAAAAGCGCTTTTCTTTGCTTAAGGATGTGAAAGTATCACGGGATGATTTAGCAGAAATAATGTTTGAAGTTGGCATGAGAATGAAAAAAACTGAGTTTGTGAGCGAACTCAAAGAAGCAGCAGATAAAGATTTAGAAAAAGAGCTTTTAATCTCAGACAACCATCATAAATGATCGGAATATAGATGGCTTACTTAAACGAAAAATCGATTAATAAATCACAAGATATTAATCATAATCAATCTGTTGAACTGAATACGGAAACAGTTGAACAGTTAAGACGCTTGTTGAGTTTATTGGTGGATTTAAACTTAGTTGATTTTCCGGAAGATTTAACAGCAGAATCAACGGACTCTCAAGAAGATATAGATTTTCAAGAAACTACAGTAAATCAAACAGAAAATCATCAAAATTCAACCCATCAGAGAATCACAAAACACCCGGAACAAAATCAGCAGAACATTAATGATTTTTCGGAAGATTTAACAGGAGAATCAATTAACTCTCAAGAAGATATAGATTTTCAAGAAACTACAGTAAATCAAACAGAAAATCATCAAAATTCAACCCATCAGAGCATCACTGATTTTTCGGAAGATTTAACAGGAGAATCAATTAACTCTCAAGAAGATATAGATTTTCAAGAAACGGCAGTAAATCAAACAGAAAATCATCAAAATTCAACCCATCAGAGCATCACTGATTTTTCGGAAGATTTAACAGGAGAATCAATTAACTCTCAAGAAGATATAGATTTTCAAGAAACGGCAGTAAATCAAACAGAAAATCATCAAAATTCAACCCATCAGAGCATCACTGATTTTTCGGAAGATTTAACAGCAGAATCAACGGACTCTCAAGAAGATATAGATTTTCAAGAAACGGCAGTAAATCAAACAGAAAATCATCAAAATTCAACCCATCAGAGCATCACTGATTTTTCGGAAGATTTAACAGCAGAATCAACGGACTCTCAAGAAGATATAGATTTTCAAGAAACGGCAGTAAATCAAACAGAAAATCATCAAAATTCAACCCATCAGAG
>NZ_RCBY01000445.1 GCF_003838195.1 Okeania hirsuta | reverse complement strand
ACTTTGTTGACGGGGACTTAGAAACCCCGTCCGTCTACACGGCGGGGTAGTTCATAGCTTTGAAGCATTACCAAGTGGAGGTCGCATTTATATAAGTGAAATATTATTAGGAGATGGAAAAGATAACCCTCCAATTGCTACTTCATTTTCAATGTGCCTGTTTTGGGTTACTGAGGATAAACAATACACTGCTAATGAGTTTAATCAACTTTTGCAAGAAGTTGGGTTTGAAGAAATATCAATAGTTCAAACTCATGTTTATTATTCACTCGTTAGTGCTAGAAAACCTTAACAAAGTTAGAAGTCATCAAATCCGGTAGTATTGGTATAGAAAAATGTAGAAACCGGGTTTGTTTCAAATACCTAGCACTTAAGGTCTACTTCCTACAAACCCGGTTTATTATCATTTTCTTTGTGGGTTTAATACCCCACCGTCAACGGGGGTGTTCACGCATTACTTGGGGGAGCGAATCCCCATGTAATTTTCCTCCTGTCTCCTGTCTCCTGTCTCCTGTCTCCTTCTTCAAAACACTTGAAAGCAAGGGGATTTGATATAGTTGTTTTTGTAAGAAGCATTTGAACAACCTACAAAAACACTTCAATACACCATTTTAAGCTTGACGTGCCACTACTAATTGCCTATTCCCTTTTTCCTACTGAAGAGATTTCCAAAGATTTTGAATTAGCATTATTTGCTTACCAATTGGGAGATAACGTTCAAGAGACAAAATATTCTGATCATTTTGAAAATCTGCAAAATTCTGCTGAAATGCTGCATAAATTTTCAGGTTCATATTTAATAGTTGATCGTCAACAATATTCAAAATTAATTGTTCTTGATTGTTAAAGTTGTCGTCATCCCTAATAATTAATTTACCAGGACGAAGAGCAAAATCACCAGAATAGTCAAATTTCATCCAAAAATCCACTTCTATATTGGGCTGAGTATTGTCTTGATCAAAATAAATTTTTAAACGCCGTTCCTGAATATCCCATAGGGGATATTCTTTTTTGATTGCAGGATTTGGTTGCATATCAATGTTAGAACGAACATAAATTTTATCTTGAATATTTTTTACCTGATAAATAGCATTGACAAATGTATTTGTACCGCTAACTTCTGGAAGTGACAAATAATTATTAAAATCAATTATTCCTATTGAAGAGAGTAACTGTAAAGCATGAGGCAATTCAAGTAATGGTGGGTCTGTAGTATATGCTAAACCATTTTCTTTAGAAAAATAAATTTCTACTTTATATAAATTAGGAATACTCGAATAATTACTTGAAGTTAGGGAAAGCTTTTGTTTTTTTTCCTTGATAAATTTTTGGATTTCTCGTTTAATAAATTTAGGAAAGTCTGAATAATACCACTGAGAAGCAACTGCTGCTTTTATTTTATTTTTATGAATTATTTCTGCGATTTCCAGCATTTATTCTAGGTTTGTTACAACTGGCTTAGGTAATATAAAGTGTTTGACACCAGCTTCAATATATAACATTAGTTGTTCATAAACTAATTATGGCTTTAAAGCTATCTCGATTACTTGTCTGGCTTTTTGTTGGTTATTTAAGTATTTAAAATAGTTATCATGCCATTGACGAAAACTCTGAAATAGATAAGTTTGTGGTTGATTCTGACCTAAAATACTATCAGCAAATAAGGAGGAAGTAATTACTGGATCGACAATAGATACTATTTCCCAAAAATATTCATTTTTAGCATATTTAGTTCCAATATAATTTTTTCCGTAACGTCCATAACCAACAATTGTTGTTGGAAAAATTGAAGCTTGATCGGATAGATGAGACTGACTGTCAGGATTTTTGGTAGCAACCGAGTCAGTTTGATGTTGTAGTAATTTTTTTTGCCCTTTCATAATTTTCTTATAATTTATTTAGGTTACTATAACATTCTTAAACAAACTTAAACTATGACAGGAGATAGAAGGTTAATTATTGATATTCGGTCGCTTCAGACTTTCCATCACAAACATTTGGTCAACTCACAGCTAAAGCTAAAGATTATTTAGATGCAGGTGTATTAAGGGTGTGGGTTGTTGATAGTAAAGCTAGAAGTATTACAGTTTTTTTGTATTCAGATGCAGTACCACAAACTTATATAGGAAATCCCCTATTTAGGAACTCTTTATTTGAAGGATTAGAATTAACTGCTGGAGAAGTATTAATAAGGGGAGAATTTCCACTAAAATTACTTCCAGTTACAGGGAAAAAAGATGAGTACAAAATTTGCTGTAAATTATCACTCCTGACTCTTGACTACCACCAAAATATTACAATATAAATACTCAAAAGTCGGCATAATTTTAAAGACGAAATGGTACAAATAAAAAATCAACTTACATTACAAGAGTTTCTTGAACTTCCACCAGGAGAAGGAGATATTATTTATGAATTTATTGATGGAAAAGCAATCGCAAAAATGTCACCCAAATTTTTTCACTCTAAAATAACTCGTGCTTTGCTTTATTTAATAGATGAATGGTGCGAGGGAAAAGGGCAAGTTTTTCCAGAATGGGCGGTTAAATTAACTCGTCAAGGGAAAGATTGGGTGCCTATACCAGAAATTTTATATGTTTCTTATGAGCGCTTATCTCCAGAATGGATAGCAGATGATTTTTGTCCTGTTTTGCCCGATCTAGTAATAGAAATAATTTCTCCTGGGCAAACATTTGGTCAACTCACAGCTAAAGCTAAAGATTATTTAGATGCAGGTGTATTAAGGGTGTGGGTTGTTGATAGTAAAGCCAGGAGTATTACAGTTTTTTATCCAGATGCACCACCACAAACTTATATGGGAGATACCCTATTGATAGATTCTCTATTTGAAGGATTAGAATTAACTGCTGAACAAGTATTTACCAAAGCCGGAATTCCTACTTTTTTTCATAAAAATGTTTAATTGAAGAAGGAGACAGGAGACAGGAGACAGGAGACAGGAGGAAAATTACTTATGGATTCGCTCCCCCAAGTAATGCGTGAACACCCCCGTTGACGGTGGGGTATTAAACCCACAAAGAAAATGATAATAAA
>NZ_RCBY01000444.1 GCF_003838195.1 Okeania hirsuta | reverse complement strand
ACTCGGAATTTGATCAACGAAAAAAGTAATTGAGATGATTTGCATAGTATAAATACCTACCAAGCTACGGATTTATATACTACTTTTAATGTTACAAATTGACGTGCGGAATGTGAGCTAAAAGTATTTACAGATAAAGATAAGTGCCTTTTTAGGTCTGAAATACCTTGGCTTTCAGCTCTTGATGCTCAAAAAGGAGCGCATTTCTGGCGCATAGTTGGGCAAAAAAAATTATTCCCCTACTCCCCTACTCTCCTACTCCCTTTTTCCCCTCCTGGGAGGGGTTAGGGGTGGGTTCCCCACTCCTTAAAAAAGGCTTTTTCAGCAAACCCTATTTATAGCAATATCTATAGCAATAGATAGGTAGGACACGGACATAGAGTGATGATGAATCTCAGACAGGGAAATGTTTTTCCCAATGTTCCCTGTTCCCTGCTATTAAGTAATCGGTGTTGAATCCAATCGACGAATAGCTACAACTGAAGGTTTCGGAGGATCGTTAATTTTTTTAGTTGGCCAGTTAGACCCCATAGGCACGGTACGACTCTGGACAAAATCTGAACCATCTGTCGTTTTCATTGCCAACTGACGAGTTTCTGAAGTCATATTTTTGCGAATGCCGTTATATTCTCCTGGATGTTGAATAGCTAAAAACAAAGTTTTCTGGTCTTTGGTAAAGAAAGGCCCACAAGTTTCACTTTCTGTTGGTGCTATTCCAAACAAATAAGCTTCTCCAGCATTAGGACCAGAAGTGGGAAGATACCAGATAGAATTATTACCAAATAAACCACAAAGAGTAGACTGATTTATGGGTTTGCCATCCTGACCCACTCGATTCATAGGTACTGTTTTATTATGCTTACTGGTACTAATATCTGTCACCATCCACAAATTACCCAGTTCATCAAATTCTAAATTGTCAGGATTAGAAAATCCTAGTCCACCCTCCATAGGTTCGCCCCCAGTAGCAAACATTTCCCAACTAAATGTCATAGCATCTGGTTGATTATCATCCTCAGTCAAACGCATAATCCAACCAAACTCGTAAGCTTCACCATCCGGACCTTTAAATATACGTTTGTCTGGACTACCATCAGATTTACTAGGAGACCCAGAGGTAAAGGCAATAAATAAATTACCATTTTTATCTACCTGAGTATCTTCGGGACGTGCGGTACAAGTAACACCAGCAGCATTAGCAGCTAGATGAGCATCAATGAGAATAGCTCCTTGTTTCTGTTCAGCATTACCTTTATATAGGTCCCCCAGAGTTTTATATTTCTTTTTGAACCTTTCTACTTCTTGAGCAGTTATGGCTTTAAAGCTACCACCATCAGGTCTTTGGGGTAGATTAATCATATTGTTAAAGTGGACTTCTGGCAAATCTGGATTCACAGGAGTATCAGGTTGGAGGGAAATCCAACTACCTGTACCATCAGGATTAAATTTAGCGCCATACAACATTCCGTCTGTCAAAAGTTGAGAGTTAGCTTTATCGGTGGGGTCTTTTACTTTACCTTTACTCACAAATTTATATAGATGACCACTACGGCGATCGCATCCGGAATAAAATGCTAATGGTTTATCAGTTTCTACCCTAATACCTACTGCTTCGTGGCGATAACGACCTAACCAAGTATGTTTTGTACCATAGTCATCAGGGTTAGCTGGGTCTACTTCTACCATCCAACCATACTTATTACCAGCTAAACCAAATACACTTCCCAGACCAGCGACTCCTCTTTCACCAATAAAGAGAGATTTTTCTCTGGTCGGGTCAACAGAAGTACCATCAGGATATACTGCTTCTACTACATAATTTTGAAAATTTTCTTCGGCACTAAATACTGTTCCCCAAGGTGTAGTGCCGCCTGCACAGTTAGCAAAACTACCTATAATGCGATCGCCTAATTTATCATTATAACCTTTGCCTTTTTTATTAAAAACTGCTACTGCTGGTCCTGTTGATTTTAAATAACGCCCGTCTTCTAATCCTGAAATACCTGTTATTCTGCGGTCAAATTTTGAATTTGTTCTTACCCATTTTCCATCGGGTTCGCGACGTATGGAAATTACACCTATTCCCATATCAATCATTGCTTCTTTAGCTGTTGCAATAATATTTTGTTTCAGGGAATTTTCAAGTAATTCTGAAGAATTAATTCCTGATTCTCCTACCTGTCTAAATGCTGTTGCTAATTCTGCAAAAGGCATAGATTTACCAATAACTGTTTGATAAGTTGTTACCCAAGGCAAAGGGCTAATATATTCAAAGTTTATTGTTAATAATCCTTCATTTTTACCTGTTTCAATGTAGGAAAGATAGTCATTATTGTAGCCAAAACGTGAATCACCTATTTTGTCTCCCCATGACCCAATAACATCGTAAGTAAAACCTTCTGGAATTATTAAATCATCTGCTACTTCGTAATTAGTATAATTCTCCATTTTAAACTCTTGATTACTCGTTGTCAAAGGCATTGGACCTTTGACTGGTTGGAAATTAATATTGTTGGTAGAAGTTCCACTAATTGGAGATTTTTCAATTGCTGGAGTAGATGATTGTTTTTGACAGGAACTAAGGGTTATTGTTCCTGCGGTAGATCCTAGAAAGATAAGGAATTCTCTACGTTTAAGGTTCATAGAAAAAGTAATAAGTTTGACGTTTTTTAATATAGCGTCGATTGATACTTTTTGGAAAGGGATAATTAGGCATAGTATGTACTATTTTCTTTTTTGTAGTAGACTTTTTTTCAACAGCATTAAATGGATATTATCTGTAACTTTGTTTGTGAGTTTAGTATTAATGCGGTTTAATTTTATTTTTCAAGTCTAGATATATCATGGCTTCTGTTATTTTATTGCGTATGTCGCAATAGTCATTTTGGGCTTTTTTCTAAAAAATAATGTTTCACTTGCTCGAAAATGAGCTGGAAAGATTGATATGTAACTTTATTTTGGGAACTTAGGTTTAAGGCGGTTGAATTTCATTTTTCAAGTATATGTATATCAAGGCTTCTGTTCTTTTATTGCGTATGTCGCAATAGTCATTTTGGGCTTTTT
>NZ_RCBY01000443.1 GCF_003838195.1 Okeania hirsuta | reverse complement strand
TCTCCTGACTCGGTCCTCCTACCCTCACCCATAAGACTTTTTCAGCAAACCCTAATTAATTAATAGGAAAAGCTGCATCCACACCACCAACAAGAATGATTGTCATTCTCACAAAACCTGTCAATTTTTTACCGCTGCTTATATTCTTTAAACCCTTATCCAACAATAGTTTTGAGCTGCTTGTCACCCCGTGATTTCAAAAACTTTAACCGCATTTATTGTTGACTCAATCTTAAATATCAAAACTGTTGATTTTTGTTCATTTGTTTAACTGTTGCCATCATTTCTCCTAAAAAGGGTAAACCAATAATCGCAGGAAGAAAATAACGAGAAGTGCATAATAAACCTAAAGCTGCTCCTGTAGCTTCTCCAAAATAAGGTTGATAAAATAAAATCAAAGCAGCATCACGAGTACCCACTCCAGCAAAAGTAAGTGGTAATAAACCAGCTAAAATCGCCAGAGGAGATAAGGCTAAATTAGTCAAGAAAGGAACATCTGCTTTAAGAGCTAAAATGAATAACCAGATTTGAAATAAATGTAGAAACCAAATAAAAATAGAAGTAGTAGAAACTTTAATTAATTGCCTTTTATCCTCCCAAAAATAATCGTGCATTTCTAACCATGATTCTTTTAAACTCTCTAATTTTTTCCCTATTTTTTTAGGTAAAATCTTAATCCCAATGTCAAAAAAAACAATAGCAAATTTTCTAGAACCTAAGAGAATTAAACCTAATATTAAACCTACTCCTACTCCTATAGTCATCAACCAGAAAAGAGAATTCTTGTCAGGATAAACTATCAAGCCAAATACACACCATAAAAGTAGTGATAACATATCACAGGCTTTTTCAAAGACTACTAAAGAGAGAGATAGAGTACCACTTAAATGTCCTCTATCTTTCATAAAATAAGCCTTAGCAATATCACCCATTTTTGATGGTAAAACCATATTCAAAACACTAGCACCTAAAATCAAACGATTTGCTTCCAGAAAATCTAAACTGCTTCCTTTAGGCATTAATTGTTGTAATCGCCATGAGGTAAATAAAGTAATGGGAATTACCATTGCTAAGGACAAAAACATGATTAAACCATCACAATTAGCAAAAACTTTTGCTAAATTTTGTAGGTCAATTTTAGAGTAAATAATTAGTAGAATAGCAACGCTTACGGCAATCGAAATATATTTTTTCATTGGATTTATTAGATGATTAATTATGGCTATTTAGTTACTTATAATTTTCTTTCTAATGTTAAATTTTGCTTGGGTTCAAGTTGTTTTATTTGTGGAGTAAGATCGAGCCAACGTTGTAGCTGTCCTTCTTGAAAAGTTCGACTCATAACTACATATATAGAAGTTTGATCGCAACCTATTCCCCCTGCAATAACGGAATCCCATGATTCTGCAGTTAATTGATCGTAAACAACCCAATTGCCATTATTCCATTGTAAAGAACGATAGAAGCCAAAAGGAGCATTTTTCTTACCAGTAATCAGTATTTTTTGCAGAGTTTTACGGATTAAATTTGGGAAAAAACGTCCTAGTGTAAACATAACTATTCTTAAAACAATTAAATTAAAGCTAGTCATTTGTTTTTGTTTTGCCCAACCTAAAGAACCTTGAATAATAATTTCATTTTCCCCTAGTTCAATTTTGTAACGAGAGCTAACTAAATGAGCTACTGCATTTTTTACTTTATTTCCTTCCTTGATTAACAGAGAAAATTGAGTATCAGAAAGAATTAATTTATTGTCACGAAATAGTTTGAAAACTCCGCCTTTATTAAGAGCAAGATAAAGTTCAGTATTTTCCCTCCTATCTATTAAAATACCTCCTTCTTTTAAATGAAATCTTCCCTGAGGGCGAGGGGATAAATCAGGTCGAACTTCAACAAAATCACGCCAAGCTAAAAGGTAATTCCAAGTATGATGTCCTACTATATGATCGTCCGCATAACAAGGATTTAATCCTTTTTCTAAACCCTTTAAAAAGCGATCGTTAATATTCAATGCTTCTGGCATCCATTTGCCCACTAATTCAAAGCCATAGGGAAAGAAATTATAAGTATTACGACTGGTATATTCTCCACCATAAGACCCATCTGGATGAACAAAATGACTAGCAAGAGCAACAGCTTTCGCTAAAGCACCTTTTAGATCGATATTAGGATTAAGTTCATAAATCCATGCTAAACAAGAGATAGTTAAAGTATGATAACCTGGGTCGCATCCTTCATACTCTTGAAACCAACCTTCATGGTTTTGCCATGATAAAACTTGTTCTAAACGCTCTTGTTTACTTTGATTCCATTTATCAGTTTTTAATAAATCAGAAAGTAACTCTAAGCATAAAACAATTAATGCTTGATGATTTGTCAGTCTGCCACTTTCTTGATGATGTGCTAACCAATCAGCTCTTTTTTCAAAAAATCTTAAAGCATTTGGATTATCTAATTCCATTAACTTATAACTTTCAATACAAGCTAATAAAGAAAATGCTGCTGCTCCTCCTGCTCTTTCAAAAGGAAAATAATCATCACAAGAACCATCTTTATGAGCGCTTTTGGCAGCAAATAAAATTCCCGCTTCTACCCAATCTCTAATAATTTCTTGACCATAAAAATGATTTTCAGGAATATTGGTTTTATAAGCTAAAGCTAAAGGAAAAACAAATTCTTGGCTCATTCCACTGGGAAAATCTATAATTTTATACTGCCAAAAATTTCGATCAAAACAGCCATAGTTGTAGCTATGAACATTTCGATCCATTAAAGTCAATATTTTAGGTATTTGGGCGATCGCCTCTTGAGCAAATATATTTCTATTCATTAATAATATATCAATCTAATTTTAAGTAGGTCGGCGGGGAAATTTATAAGTATGTGACAAAAAATTAAACCCTAGTTTGAGAGTTAAATTTAATCGGTTCTGTACTTTATTGTCCTATTTCTAGCCTCGCAGTCACTCCATCCTTGACATCCTCCTGACGCTGCACTTGCGTGACAGCGCGGGATTCCCTAACATTGCTGATAGGGGCTTTCTGTTTCATAGCACCCGCCCTCCGAGACTTGCTCCCTTCGGGCCT
>NZ_RCBY01000442.1 GCF_003838195.1 Okeania hirsuta | reverse complement strand
TCATTGAACTTTCCTAATGCTGATGATTCTTGGTTAAAATTTTCATCAATTAATAGTAAATTGTTATATATTTCAATTCCTAAAATAGGTTTGATTAAAGTCAGAAACCACAGAACAATACCTGATGGAAGCAAAATCAAACAAATTTCACTAACAAAAAAACTGATGGAATGACAAAATATATTATTAGTATTAGCTAACTCAATTTTTTTCTGCCAAGCTTGCAATAGTGAAATATCTTCTTTTTTATTATTAGTTTCTGACATTTCTCTTGACGATATTCAAATTAATATATTAGGACTATAAGATAGTAATGGGAAATATAATATCTACTTAATTATCCATCATCAAATGTTGAATAAGTTGATGAGCTGCTCCGATGAGGATATTTGGTGATGGATAATTAAGTAGATATTATATTTCCCATTACTATCTTATAGTAATGGGAAATATAATATCTACTTAATTATCCATCATCAAATGTTGAATAAGTTGATGAGCTGCTCCGATGAGGATATTTGGTAGTGAGTAAGATGATGCTATTTTTTTTGATAGGTCGATATTGACAAAAAAGTCGTTCGTCATCAAAAAAATTTTCCTTTTACGCTAAAGCATACAAAACTTTTGAAAAGTCACATTAATAGCTTCTGACTTCTGACTTCTGACTTCGTTAACTCTTTCCTAACCAAGCAAAAGCTCGATTTAATTCAGCAGTACCATTTTTTTCATACCATTTTCCGTGGGATAAAATAATTTTTTGAGGCTCCCATTTTAACATCTGCTTGAAACAGTCACGAGCTTGATTTTTTCGCCCCCAAAATGTTACTCGCAAATCCAGTGGTGTTTTACCATTTGGAGCTGCACAACCAATCAACTTTATGAGAAAACCAAATTTTTTACTAACTTTATTCAGCTCAAAATTTTCAATCAAATCTGTCAGAATAAGGGTAGAACTTTGGCGATGAAAAAAAACTACTTCATCCATAAATCTACTACCTCGAAAAATTAATTGAGCAATTTCTTCTGACCATTCAACGGGCGCTTCATCTGCTAAAAAAGTATGAAAAGTCACCTCAATTTTCTGTTGTGCTGCTCGTTCTAAAACTCCTGGTGATGCCCATGCAGTAGCTTCTGGATAAGCCTTTGCCCAATTATGAATGTAAGTATAATGAATTTTGTTAGGTGAAATTAAGTGACGCACTAAACCTAATTTATCAATTTCTGCTTTTAATTTTGGGGTTAATTCTATGGGAGAATGACACCATAATTCACCATTTTTTAGTCGCACAATTGTCATGCGTGTAGGAAATGGAATCCTGGTTCCATACATTGCCATTGTGACAATTCCTCCATCAACAATCCAAATATTTTCATCTACTATTTTAGGAATATTAATTGGTTCATATAAATCGATAATATTTTGACTCATAGGAAAACCTATTTTTGAGTTTTATGCTTAAGAAGTAAGAAGCAAGAAGCAAGAAGCAAGAAGCAAGAAGGAAAAATATTGCTCTGAGTTTTAAGCTTTATTTAGTGCATCGAATTTTACTTGTAAATTTTACTTGTAGTAAACTGACACAGCTAAAACTGTGCAATAGATTGTTATTTCTAGGTGTCTTTATCTCCCCTACTCCCCTACTCCTCTACTCCCTAATGCAAAAAATTAGGTGTGTCAGTCCACTACTGGAATTTCTTCCCTCCTGACTCCTGACTCCTGACTCCTGACTCCTTCTTCAACAAGTAGAAAACTGCTGTAATTTACTAACTAAATGGTCAAAATAAGGAGCTAATTCTGCTTGTTTTTCCTCGGAAAATCTTTTTAAGCTAGCCGTTTTAATTGCTTCTAAACCTAACACCATTGCTGATAGTGGTACAAGCAATTCTTGATAAAGTAAATTCATATAATGCAGACCTTCAGCACTGGTAAAATCTGTCCGATCGCCAGCAATTCCATAAGTAATACAACGTAAAAAATGCCAGAAGTCTCGCCAACAAGCTTCGGCTCGTGCTGGTGGATATAAATCGCCTCCTTCTGCTGTAATATTCGGATATTTTGCTAATACTTTTTCCCTAGCTTCATCAACTATTTCTGCTGCACAATCTCGAAGTAAACTAGCAGCTTCAAGAGAAAAAGTTGGCATTTTTGCATAATTTTTGAGTACCTGTAAATCATCATCTGTTAAATAACGACCTTCATCATCAGCCATTTGAAATAGTTGAATTACTTCTGTTGGTAAAACCTCTTCCCAAGTTTTAAAACTAACTATTCTCGCTTTAGGAATTAATTGTTTGGCAGCTTCAGTTAAAGGTGTAGGTTGTTGTAAACGCAGCTCTTTCAGGGTTTTATCAATAAAGGACAATTCTGGATGTTGTTCCAACTTGGCCATTACCTTGGCTTTAGGCATCTTAACTTTTTTCGCTGTTTCTATAGTGTCATTGACAATACGCTCTTTCAATTGCTCTAAACCTGTGATTACTTCTTCTATTTCTTGAACTTTTGGTGTTGAAGTATTGGCTTCTATAGTTTCAGACATAATGACTTTCTCATCAATTTTTGTATTTTTCTGAAATTTATCATCCCAGATTTAGGGATTAGTTGCTAGTATTTGTAAAGAAACGTAAATAAAATTAAGGAAGCCTTAACATGGAAATGAAGCAAATTCAGTTATACTTAAATAGCTCTGATTCTCAAGAGAGACTCAAAGCACTGACCGAGTTGAGAAATTATGAAAGCGAAATAGCAATTCCTTTGCTCATAACTAGACAGCGCGACCCAGAATTTATAGTACGTTCATTTGTAGCAATGGGATTGGGCAATAAACGCAGTCCAGAATCATTTAAAATCTTACTGGAAATGATGAAAAATGACCAAGACTACAATGTGCGAGCTGAAGCTGCAAACTCCCTATCTAAGTTTGGAGAAGAGTCAATTCCTCATTTACTGGAAACATTCCGTCAAGACGATAATTGGTTAGTGCGTCGGAGTATTCTTGCTCCTCTTACAGAAATGCCATTTCCTGAAGCACTCTATGAAGCATGTATTTGTGCGATCGCAGGTGAAGATTTGACTGTCAAGGAAGCTGCCAT
>NZ_RCBY01000441.1 GCF_003838195.1 Okeania hirsuta | reverse complement strand
GAGAGGTGGATTTGATTGGGGATTATGGAAAACAATGTTTCGATATGCGGTACCGCTAGTGGTAGTGGGAATTGCGGGGATGATTAACCAGCTATCGGATCGATACTTCTTGAAAGAATGGTTACCTGGCAGCTATGAAGAGAATATGGATCAGTTGGGCATCTATGTCGCCTGTATCAAGATTGCGGTGCTAATGAATCTTTTTACCCAAGGCTTTAAGTTTGCCGCAGAACCTTTCTTCTTTCGGAATGCCTCACGATCTGATGCGACGAAGATTTATGCGGAAGTCGGGCAAGCATTCACCTTAGTGGGTAGCGTGGCTTTCCTTGGTCTAATGCTCTTATATAGAATCGCTAAGTATATCGTGGCCTCCACCTATCATGGTGGCCTAGCGGTTGTACCTGTTCTGTTGATTGCCTATCTAATTGTTGGGCTATATTACAATTTTGCCATTTGGTACAAATTGAAGGATAAAACTCATATCGGGCTTGGATAGCTTGTGGTGGTGCCATCATAACTATCAGCTGTAACTATTTTCTAATTCCCTTCGTGGGTGGCTGGGGCAGCCTGGTCGGCTTTTATTCTGCTTTCTAGCGATGTGTATTGCTTGTTACTTGATTGGGAGAAAATACTATCCAGTACCTTATCCTATTGTCAGGATGCTGATCTATCTATTCGTTGCCATCCTGTTATATTTTGTCAGCGATGGCTGCGCCCTTCTTTGGAAGATCTTCCCTTGCGACTAGCGGTAAACACCTAATCCTTGGCGTTTATGGTGGGTTATCTTTTCCTAGAGAGAAAGGGCCTGGTCCGAATGTTTTTCCAATCCTAGACAAGTAAGGGGGATTCCGTTTCATAGTAGTTCTTAAGGTTGGATCTACAAATAACGGATTATGAATTGGCGTTCCATTTTTCTAACCCTTTCCCATACCTTTTTGGAGTAGGAATTGCGCTCTTATATTTGAGTCTTTGGCCTGTCGCAGAAATGGGTGACCGCCAAGCCTGTTTACCGCCAAATATGCCGTTCATGATGCTCCTAGAATAGTCAAATCCTACGCAAAGGATTTCTCTTTTCCTTCGGAGACTATTTTTCGAAGAACCTTAGACATGTACTGGTCTTCCCTTATTGGTTGATCATAGGGTGACTTCGTGCTATTTACCTCTGGGCGAAGCCGTATTGGAAATATATACTCGCTACTGTGGTAGGTATTTTGCTTTTGCTGTATTTGTTTCCTGGCATTTTAATGTTGTTTGAAGGAAATCAACCCAGCCAGGCCAATGGGCGCGTGGGTAAAGGTAACATCGCTTATGCCAAACGCTTACCTTATCGCGGGACTAACTTTACGACCTATTTTTTTGGAGGATATCTTTTCGGGCGCACCTTGTGCATGACAAAGTAAAGGCGACAGTGTTGGATGCCTATGAAACTGTGAGGAAACGGCCTCTTCCACCCATTTCATCTTGGGAGAGACGGAAGGAAAAATGGGAGCCTTCCTTCCCACCGAACGCATCAAAATGGACTAAGCGTAGATTTTATGACGCCTTTGCTCAAGAGAGACCGTCCATACCATCGATACCACCCATTTAACCTCTGGGGATATGCGCATGAATTCGATATAAGGGGAAGAAAGGAGATTTGCAGATCGATTACGAGACGATGGCCATCCATTTGTTGGCTATCAAGCGCCTGCAAAAGCCAATGGCTTAGGAATTCAAAAGGTGATTTTTGATCCCGTTTTACGGCCGCAACTCTTGCCACAAAAGCCGGGAAAGAGCTGAGATCCTTACCTTCACAAAGAATCGAGTCATCATTCGACATGATGATCACTACCATGTCGATTTTAAGGTTTTACCCTAAAAAGAAAAAGGCTCAAAAGCCATAGGTTTAAAAATGGACGTTGGCTGATGGTAGTCGATGGGCAAGTTAGTATGACCCGCGAGAAGCTACGTTATGCTTTTACAGCAGATATCCAAGTGTTGAAGATTGGTGTTTTTCAAAAACTGGATCATTTCGTCAGCAGATACAATCTCTTTGGTAGAACATTCACATTTGTTGCATAGCTGAAGCGGTAATTGGGGTTCTGTGCGGACAGGATATTCACACAATGAATGCTCTCTTTTAAAAATATGGGGAGATTCACTTCGAAGGACAGGCAGGAAACTGTACAGGGTAGGGCAGAATAAAATCTCCTGCTCAAAAACCTTCTGCATCAATCTTTATGAAGTAGGGTTGCCCAAACTCTTCCACCAGGTGTTGGTCGTAGTGACAGAGAGGGCAATGCTTCTAGAAAAATGGAATCTCGTTTTCCCATCTCATTGTTAAAACTTTGGCTGAGGTGGTTCTTCCATTTTGAACTCAAAGTATGCAGCGTACTTCCAGAGTCATGCAAATATAGCTGTGCTATACGGTTCGGCACCTACAGCAGCCTTTAACTACTTTAACTTGTTGATGATGACTGAACCTGGCCTGTAGACGGCGAATGTTGCTCGGTGCAGGTTCGATGGCGATCACTTGATGTCCTAACTCAACAAAAATCTCAGAGATATCGCCCAAACTGGCTCCGATGTCAAAGACCAAGGCTTCTGGAGGAGCGTCTTTTAGGATTTTTGATATAATGAACTTCCCAGGGAGGTAGTTTCTTTAACTTTTGATGACGCCAACTTACAGCTGCCTTCCAAATTGGACTGTATTTAAGCTTGTAAAATAAGTAGGAGTCTTTGAACATCCTACTTCCTACTAATCTGATAGGAAATATCTAGATCGTTCAGTACAGCATCCAAGACCGGATCTTGTCCAGGTATATATCCTTCTTGAGCTTGTGCCCAAACATACCGGCTGCTGCACTCCAATAATGGCATTCCACCCTCCACGCAGTTCTTTGATCAGCTTGAACATCGATTTATCTAATTCCTTTCGATCATTTTCATCAGGATCATTCCCTGCGTCTTGGTCAGCTTTTTCAAGGGATCAGTAAACTCCTTTTTTAGCTCTTTATGGAGGCGACGAATATGCTTTTTCCGATCTCGTTTCTTCATATCATTGGTCACCTCTTCCATTTCTCGGAAGATCTTAATGGCTTCTACCGCATA
>NZ_RCBY01000440.1 GCF_003838195.1 Okeania hirsuta | reverse complement strand
ATCCCCATGTAATTTTCCTCCTGTCTCCTGTCTCCTGTCTCCTGTCTCCTTCTTCAAGGAATAGCTGTTTGGTTAGCACTTCCCAGGAGAAATAATCAAATATCAATAATCCACCTGATCTCCGAGATAACTAAATGCCTTCCTCCTTCTTACTTCTTCCTTCTTCTTTCTGAAAATAATTAAAGTTTTGATCAAAGTATTTACTTATGTCTAAAAATAATTCTCTTATCGGAAAAATTCTACATCAACGTTATCAAATTATTGAAAAATTAGGCACAGGTGGTGGATTTGGTGAAACTTATATTGCAGAAGATTTAGATATGCCGGAAATTCCCAAACCAAAATGTGTTGTTAAGAGGCTAAAACCGACACAAAAAAGTTTAGAAGTTCAGAGGTTATTTGAGCAAGAAGGTAGGATTTTAAAAAAATTAGGTTGCCATGCTCAAATCCCAACTTTATATGCTTATTTTGAAGATGAAGGAGAATTTTTCCTAGTTCAAGAACTGATAGTAGGTCACGATTTAACTAGAGAAATGAATTCCTATTGGAGTGAATTTCAAATCATCAATTTTTTAACGGATATTCTGGAATTACTGAGTTTTGTTCATCAAAATAATGTAATTCATCGGGATATAAAACCGGCAAATATTATGAGGCGAGAAACTGGTGGGAAATTAGTATTAATTGATTTTGGAGCAGTTAAAGAAGTTAGTACAATAGTAGTTGGTAAGTATGGGGAATTTACTAGCACTATTACCATTGGAACTCGTGGTTATATGCCTATAGAACAACTACAAGGTAGACCCCAATTTGCTAGCGATATTTATGCTGTTGGAGTAACTGCAATTCAAGCTTTAACAGGAAAACCTCCCCAACTATTTCCCCTAAATAGCTATGGAGAAATAGACTGTAAAAAACTCTTTTCCTCTTCCGATGTCAGTGATGAGTTAGTTAGTTTTTTCATAAAAATGGTGAATATTCACTGGCCTCTACGCTACCTAGACGCTAAAGTTGCTTTGGCAGAATTATCGAATATTACATCAAATTTAATAAGAGTGAAAAAACATAATATATGCTACGCAAACTCAATAGACACTCCTACTGATATACCTATTTCTGATATAGAACTACCTTCTGGTCAAGTTCCTTTAAATTCTCCTTTTTATATTGAGCGATCGCCTATCGAATCAGAATGTTTTCAAGCTATTGTTAAACCCAACGCATTAATTAGAATTAAAGCGCCTCGACAAATGGGAAAAAGTTCTTTATTATCCCGAATTTTAGCTCATTCTAGTCAGCAAGGTCATCGAATAGTTGATCTAAATTTTCAAACTATAGATACGGAATTTATCGAAAACTTAGACAAATTTTTGCAGTGGTTTTGTGCAAGTATTAGCGACAAATTGGGTTTAGAAGAACAGTTAGATAAATATTGGAAAAAAGTCTTAGGAGTGAAAAAAAGGTGTACAAAATATTTTGATAAATATTTGCTCGCTGAAATTAAAGCTCCCATAGTTTTAGGATTAGATGAAGTTGACAAAATTTTCCAAAATCCCGGTCTAGCAACAGATTTTTTTGCCTTATTAAGAGCTTGGCACGAACAAGGTAAAAATAATCCTGATTGGCAAAGATTACGATTAATAATTGTTCATTCTAAGGAGGTTTATATTCCTCTGAATATTAATCAGTCTCCCTTCAATGTGGGATTAGGAATTGAGTTGCCAGAATTTAATTTAGAACAGGTAAAATATTTAGTAGAAATACATGGTTTAAAATGGTCTTTAAATTGGTCTGAAAAACTAATGGAAATGTTAGGAGGCCATCCTTATTTAGTACGTCTAGCACTTTATCAAATTGCTAGTGGAAAAATTACTTTAGAACGACTTTTAGAACTGGCAGCAACTGATGAAGGACCTTACTATAATCACTTACATCCACATTTGTTGAACTTGCAAAAAGATGAAACTTTACAGAAGGCAATGACAAAAGTTGTTAATGCAAAAACTCCTGTGGAAATTGGTACAATTGAGGCTTTTAAATTGCGGAGTATGGGATTAGTTAAATTTCGGGGAAATGCTGTGGTGCCTTTGTGTAGTTTATATAAAGAATATTTTCGAGTTCATTTTTGAAGAAGGAAGAAGGAAGAGGGTTATACCGTTTCACGGAAATTAAAATTATAAGTTATAAATCAAAAGTCAGAAGAATTAGGAAGTAAAAACTCAATGATGGGACTTTAGTTTATCATTTTCTTTGTGGGTTTAATACCCCACCGTCAACGGGGGTGTTCAAAATTACTTGGGGGAGCGTAGACGCGGAGCGGCCCTTCGTTGACTATCCATAAGTAATTTTCCTCCTGTCTCCTGTCTCCTGTCTCCTGTCTCCTTCTTCAATATACCATTTTGAAAAAAGAATGTTACGAATAGTAAGAGGGATAAAAATAATTTTCAGGAGACATCCCTTTGACAAAAAAGATGATTTCCAACCTAAAAAGTGGTATTGAAGCAATTCCCATACGACTCCTGACTCCTGACTCCTGACTCCTAAAAAATCCCCTAGTTATTTGTAGCAAACATTTATCAAAATGGTATTATACCAATTCCTAAAAGTAACACTATACTTGGGTAATACTTCAGTTATTAATTAATCACAACAGATAGAATCACTTTTTTGCTAAAAATAGCCCAGTTAATATGAATTATTCTTACTTTTTACTTCTCCCCCACCCCTCTACTTCCCCTCCTGGGAGGGGTTAGGGGTGGGTTCCCTACTCAACAAAATGTAGAAAAGTTTTTGAGAAATGGTATTAGTTGATACGTTGTAATTCCTCAGCAATAATCTCTTGCATAACACTCTTAATTTTTGGGTTGAGTACCTGAGCTGTTCTTTGCATAGATTCTTGAAACAATTGTGGCATAAGTTCAATAGTTTTTCTTCCGGTTGGAGTTTGATAAAATTCAATTAATGTCTGCAAATCTTCTTCTGTAAAATATTTATTAGTTTTTCTTCCGGTTGGAGTTTGATAAAATTCAATTAATGTCTGCAAATCTTCTTCTGTAAAATATTTATCATTTTCTTTGTGGGTTTAATACCCCACCGTCTACACGGTGTTC
>NZ_RCBY01000044.1 GCF_003838195.1 Okeania hirsuta | reverse complement strand
ACTTTGTTGACGGGGACTTAGAAACCCCGTCCGTCTACACGGCGGGGTAGTTCATCTTGTTCTCAGAATAATTTTGATTATGTGCAAAAGTTGGGAGCAAAGCATTTAATTGACTATAAAAATGAGGATGTAGTTGTTAGGGTGAAAGAAATTACTAAAGGACGTGGTGTTGATGCAATTTTAGATACGGTTAGTTCAGAAACTGCAACAAAAGGTTTTGAAATGTTGGCATTTAATGGTGGAATTGCTTGTATTGCCGGGTTGCCTGATTTTAGTAAGTTTAAACTTTTTAGTATTGCTGCTTCTATCCATGAAGTTGCTTTGGGAGGTGCTTATTTATCTGGGGATAAAAAAGCAATTAAAGATTTAGGAAAAATGGCAAGAGAAATGGGGGAATTAGTCAGACAAAAAAAAGTTGATTCAATGTTGACAGAAGTAATTAGTTTAGAGGAAATACCAGAAGCATTAAATCGTTTAAAAGGTCGTCATGTCCGAGGTAAAATAGTTGCTAAAGTTGAGGGATAAAGTGTATTGGAGAAAAGACAATGTCTTTGTAATATCATATCCGGATAATAGCGCCATAGAACTCCGTTCCCTTTACACGTTAAGGCAGTTGTGCGCCACCAAACAAAAAACTTTCTCCTTTTCCTCCTCCTGCTCTTTCTTCTTCTTTCTTCCCTCCTGACTCCTGACTCCTGACTCCTTAGAGATTACATTCTTGAACCTTAGAATATAATATCCGACGCAAACGTTTAGTAATCATAAATTCTGGGATATTCACAGTAGCATCTAGCTCTCTTAAAGCTATTGGCAAATGACCTTTAGGAGCATTTTCTGAAAAATTTAACTGCTCATATTTTTTCCATTTTCTGGATTTTCTCCAACCTAATTGATCGCCGAATAGTTGGTAACTTTGTGGGTCGTATGCTTCCAAATTATTGCCAGTTTCTAAGTAAATTGATACTTGAATACTAAGACCAAATTTATCTTCAGAATACTTCCGCCAGAGTCGGTCTATATTACTGATTTCTTCACAAGAAATTTTTTCTTTTATTGCTCTTGTATTGATACCTCCTCCTCTCTTTCTTTGAGTTAAAGTTAAAATCAGATCGTATGTTTCTTCGTCTGCTTCTTGCCATTTATTATCTGCTAATAAATTTTCTAACTTAGAATAAGGAGAATTCTCTGGCTCTGGTGAAGTAATAATTTGAGATTGAGAAATATCTGATTTATTGTGGGTTAATATTTCTAGATTATTAGAATTTGCTAATGATGGAAATGCTGCCAAAATAATCAATAAAAAAACAATTAAATTTTTGAATTTATACTTAATCATAAATTAACCTCCAAATTATTTATCATCATGTTCTAGAATTTATTAAAAATACAACAATTTTCTAGTGGATGAGGTACATCTTGGAAGTAGGGAGTAGAGAGTAGGGAAGAGGAAAGAGAAGATAGAGATTAATATTGAACTGTACCTCACCATCTTAAAAAGTGCTGTAAAATTGTTGTCAGTTTACCTCATAAACCTAAAATACGCTGTATAAGTAATCCTATTTAATTAAAATTTTATAGAAAATATATTGGAATTAGCAACCAACTGCTAAATATTTAGGCTAAAATCCACCTCTATCTCGGAGAAGGACTAAGTTACGATAAACATTATCATACATTTTTAAATTTGACTAACTTCTTGAAGTCAAATAATCGTAACGATTCAGCTATTAATAGTAAAGTTTAAGGCGTTTCAGCAACATCAAGTTGAACTTGGCCTCAATTTATCAATCGCTTTTACCTCCTGCAAAGCAATAGCTGATAGCTTACAAATAATCTTTCCACAAATGAAAATTAGTTGTCCTACCAAGTAAAAATACACCCTCTCCTTCTATTCTTGATTGCCTCAATAAATTACACGCATTTGCGATAACATAATCTAGACAATCTCGATCTGCCAACAATATATCTTGTTCCGTTTCATATAATGAAACACCTTCATTTCGCAAACATCTTCTTGCATAAAATACAGTCATATCTCTTCCTAATATTTGTTTAATCCATGCCCTTGCTCCAATGGCAAATCCTTGATTCGGATTACACATAAATACTAACCCACAAATACTGCTAATAATAGGTCTGATCAGTTCTCCCTTTTCATTAAAAGCTTGGTCTAATGGTAAATTTTTAAGTTTTAAATCTTGAGGAGTATAAATTTTTTCCTTAATCTTTTTCAGCTCTTCATTTGATAATTTAATTAAAGGCATTGTTGCAACTTTTTGATTTTTTAAATATTCGATCCACTCAGAATCTAAATTACATTCTTTAGCACCATAAATTAGAGTATTTAAATATCTTTTAGAAGGCGGTATACCCTCTTTAATTGTCAGACCTGGGAATTGAATTTTTTCTCTATAAGCTATATATGTTAGAGCATTAATAGTAGTATTTGAACCATAAGGCAAAACTTGTACAATTTCTTCTTGATATACTTGACCTTTACCTTCTAATCCATCAATTACTGCTTTACATTCTGGTGACATTTCATACAAACAACCATGTACAATAGAATTTTTTTGATAAACTAAATTAGCGTAACTTGGATCGACATTATTCGTCGGCACATATAAATTAAATTTAAATTCAAAATTTTTTAATATAGCTGGTTGAGAATGTAAAATCAGTGAATTAGGTTCTGTATTGTATTTATCCTTTGTTTGAAGATTTGATGCTAATTTGAATTCTAGTAATGATTTAGATAAGTTGGAGCCATAAGCAAAGTATTTTACATTAGAAATAGAGCTGAACAATTGTTCTGCATTGGATGGCATATAACCTCGATTCGTGACTAAATAGTATTATGTTATTGTAGTTGAACAATTGTTCTGCATTGGATGGCATATAACCTCGATTCGTGACTAAATAGTATTATGTTATTGTAGTTGTATCGCCCTGGGCAAACGCATCTAATTTTTTTGACAAATGACCAAGATTTATTATTTAAGGACACCCTTGGTGATTGGGGTAAAACTGAACTTCCCCCCAAGAAAAATCGCAGAATGCCCAAGCCAAAGTAGTAAGAGCGATTTTTTCACTACCCGTTACTGTATACAATCGACTCTGATGCTTAACTGGAGAGTGTTTTGAGCGATTTTTACTATGTGATTTGAGAATACAGTGATCGAACTCCGTATCAGCTTTGTTTCCACACATATCAAATAAGCAACTGCGAGTTTCATCGTGAGCTACACTATATTCAACTAAAGAAGCATCTCTAGCATATTCTAAGTAAATTGAGCAGAATTCATAAAGATTACGGATGATAAAATTTTCAATAGTCAAATTTGCATCACGAATAATTTCTGCTGTTTCATATAACGAAAGTATACATAAATCTTTTCCTACTCTTCTAACATAGTAATTCTTTTCTAAACGATAGTTGATAATACCAACTGTAAAGTCGTAATTTTTATCTGACTTAAATTAAATTTGCAAGCAATTTGTCAGTATACGACCAATTTTCACCGTCCATTTCTGGTAAAATCTGTATTTGATCGAGATGTTCAGCGCTAAAAATTTTTGATTTCCACTTTTTTATAAACTGAAAATAAACTGGGTATTTTAAGCTTCCGAGAGTAACTAGCTTAATTTTAATTTTTTGCATATATTTTCTGTCAAACAATGTTACCAATAGGTTGATTATTCTAGTAAATGAAGAAGCGGGTAGTAGACTGACACAGCTAAAAGTGTGCATTAGCTTTTTTCATAATCACCCCATCACCCCATCGCCCCATCACCCCATCCCCCCATTTTCTAATGCACCATTTTAGCTGTGTCGGTCCAGTAGGGTGGGTTAGCGTCAGCGTAACCCACCAAAAAGTTTATAGATTTGACGGTGCGTTAACGAAGTGTAACACACCCTACTGCCGTGTCAAGCCTTAAATGTTACTTTGGGAAAATGGTACGATCCTGATTTTTCAAAGCTTTTAGTCAAAAATCTATTCCACCATTTTAAGCTTGACGTGCCACTACTACTCTACTACTTCCTCCTCTTCCCTCCTGACTCCTGTCTCCTGACTCCTGACTCCTTCTTCTCTACCTACGCACTAAAATATTTCGCCACTGGATGATAAGTAATAATCGCTGTCGTAGACTGTTCTGGATACAACTGCTCGCTCTCATCCATATACATATCAATCCTTTTCACATCCAACAAGTCTAACTGCTTATACTGATCCTGCATATTCGGACAAGCGGGATAACCGAAACTATAACGTGATCCTTGATAACGCTGTTTCAGAAGATCCCTGATATTATCTGCATCCTCTGCACCGAAACCTAACTCCCGACGAATACGAGCGTGTAACCATTCTGCCATTGCTTCCGCAGTTTGTACCGCCATACCGTGGAAATACAAATAATTTGTATACTCATCGGCAGCAAACAACTTCTGTGCAAATTCAGTGGCTATTTCTCCTACTGTTACAGCGTGCATCGGGAACACATCAATAATTCCGGAGTCCTTGGGAGCAAAGAAGTCAGCAATACACAACCGTCGTCCTGACTTTTGCCGAGGAAATTCAAAACTGTTCACAACTGTTGTTGCTTTACCAGTCTTATTCATTTCGTCGGAGTCGTAAATGAAAAGTGTATTTCCTTCTGCTTGACAAGGGAAGTAACCATAAATTGCTTGGGGATACAGCAACTTCTCATTAACTACCCGTGATTTCCAAGTTTCCAGAATCGGATAAACCTTTTCTGCTAAAAACTCATTATATTCTTCCCGTGGTTGACCTTGGGGTTTACGGAATTGCCATTGCCCTGCCATCAACGCTTGCAAATCTAAATACCAGAATAATTCCTCAAATGGCATATCTTCTGGTTGCAATAACTTTGTTCCCCAGAATGGAGGAGTGGGGCGAGGGATATCTACTGCTACATCATCGGAACGTCGTGTATCTATTACGACTGGAGCAGCAGGTTTAGTTTCCTCTTTTTCTTCAGACTTAGCAGTAGCAGCTTTACCATTACCATTACTATTAACCTTACCATTGCCATTACCGTTACCGTTTTCTTCGGCAAACTCACCTAAAAATCCTTTAATGTCATCCCACTGATTTTCTGATTTTGCTGGCATCAACTTATCCATGAAATGCAAATCGGAAAACGCATCTTTACCATAAACGACTTTACCTTTGTAGGTATTTTGGCAATCTTCATGGACGAATTTCGGAGTCAGAGCAGCACCACCTAAAATCACGGGAACGGTAATACCTTCTGCGTTAAATGTTTCCAAGTTGTCTTTCATAAATGCGGTTGACTTCACCAATAAACCACTCATGGCGATGCAGTCAGCATTATGTTCGCGGTAAGCAGCAATGATATTATCAACTGGTTGTTTAATTCCTAAATTAATTACCCGATAACCGTTGTTGGAAAGAATGATATCTACGAGATTTTTACCAATATCGTGAACGTCTCCTTTGACAGTTGCAATGAGGAAAGTTCCCTTAGAATTATCCTCACCTGACTCTTCTGCTTCCATGAAAGGTTGTAGATAAGCAACTGCTGCTTTCATAGTTTGAGCAGACTGCAATACAAATGGTAATTGCATTTGTCCGGAACCGAATAATTCTCCCACTACTTTCATGCCATCTAATAAATAGACATTGATAATATCTAGGGGCGGATATGTTTCTAAAGCTTTGGCTAAAGCATCTTCTAAACCGATACGTTCTCCATCAATAATATGTTGTTTTAAACGTTCTTCAATTGGTAAATTTTGTGTGGCAGAACGGTCTTTTTTAGTTGTTTTACCCTGGAACATTGTTGTTAACTCAGCCAGAGGATCGTAAGTACAAATATCCCCATCAAATTCCCGTTGGTCATATATTAGTTTGCGACAAACTTCTTGATGTTCTGGTTCAATTTTTGACATGGGTAAAATCTTACTCGCACTAACAATAGATCCATCCAAACCTACTGCCATTGCTTCATGCAAAAATACCGAGTTCAATACTTGTCTGGCAGCGGGATTTAAACCAAACGAAATGTTAGAAACCCCAAGCATTATATGACAACCTGGTAATTCTTCCCGAATCCTTTTAATAGATTCAATAGTAGCTTTTCCATTTTCCCTATCCTCTTCAATCCCTGTAGAAACTGGCAATGCTAAAGTATCAAAGAACAATTCATGGGCAGGAATCCCATATTCTACTGCTGCATCATAAGCTCGTTTTGCTATTTCAAATTTCTTATCAGCCGTCCGCGCCATTCCATCCTCATCGATGGTTCCAACTACCACACCAGCACCATATTTTTTCGCCAATTCTAATACTTTAAAAAAACGAGGTTCTCCATCTTCATAGTTAGTAGAATTGAGCAAACATTTACCGCCAGCAACTTTTAAACCCGCCTCCATTTTTTCCCATTCTGTGGAGTCTAACATCAGAGGCAAATTAACATTTGTGACTAAACGAGATGCTAATTCGTGCATATCTTTAACCCCATCGCGTCCCACATAATCAACGTTAACATCGAGAATATGTGCCCCTTCTTTTACCTGAGATTTTGCCAGGGCAACTAAGCCATCCCAATCTTCATTATTGAGTAAAGTTCGACATTTTTTAGAACCACTAGCATTCAGTCTTTCCCCAACAATTAAAAAGGAGTTATCTTGTTCGTAAGTTTCGGAAGAATAGATAGAAGCTGCTGATGGAATATAGTTATATTCTCGTTCTTTTGGTGTGAGAGTTTCAGTAATTTCAGCTAATGCTTTAATATGGTCTGGACGAGTACCACAACAACCGCCGATAACTTGCACTCCCAGGTCTTCAACGAAGTGCATTAATGCCATTTTCAACTCTATAGGAGTTAATCTGTAGTGAGCTTGTCCGCCGATATTTTCTGGTAAACCAGCATTAGGAATACAAGAAATAACAAAAGGGGAATTTTCTGACAAATAACGAATATGTTCCTTCATTAAATCAGGACCAGTAGCGCAATTTAATCCTAAAATATCAATAGAATAAGGTTCTAAAATTGTCACAGCAGCATTAATTTCTGAACCGACTAACATAGTGCCAAAAGCTTCCATAGTTATTGACACCATGATGGGGCGACGTTCACCTTTTTTCGCAAAGGTTTCTTCTATACCATTTAGGGCAGCTTTTATCTGTAAAACATCCTGACAAGTTTCCACAAGAAATAAATCTACTCCCCCATCCCAAAGACCTTCCGCTTGTTCGGCAAAACCATCTTTTAAGGTGTCAAAATCAATATGTCCCAAGGTAGGTAATTTTGTTCCTGGTCCCATGGACCCGGCAACAAATCGAGGCTTTTCTGGGGTAGAAAATTCCGCAGTAACAGACTTTGCCAACTCCGCTGCGGTTTTATTCAAATAATAAGCTTTGTCCGCTAAATCGTATTCTGCCAATACAATTTTTGTACCACCAAAAGTATCAGTTTCAACCACATCAGCACCTGCTGCTAAGAACCCTCGGTGGACTGTAGCAACTGCTTCTGGCTTAGTATGGACAAGGTATTCGTTACAACCTTCATATTCTGCACCGCCAAAGTCTTCAGCAGTCAGATTTTGGACTTGTAGGTTAGTACCCATTGCCCCATCAAAGACTATGACTGGGCGTTCTGGACTATGGAGACGATTCAAAAATGAGCTGTTCATAATCAAGTTTTTGGTTTTTAGATATTAATTTTATACTACTCTTTTGAGAATTTAAGAGCAATTTATTTTCTTTATGATAATATATCTTAAGAGGTGCTATCGCAATTAGAACATAGATTGTCTACAGTTAAATAATAATTCAAATTAACTTCAAATTTTTTGAAGTTATGACTTAGTGACTGATGACTTATATATCCTAATATCTATCAAAATTTTATTAGTAGTTATAGGATAATTACCAATAAATATAATTTTAAAATGAGAATGATATATCATCAAAAATGATAGATGAATTAAGAATTTATTTCTATTACCATTACAAAGTTATTCTTTTTGAGCAGACCAAGTTGGTATAATAAAAATCAGGCTGATTAATTATAGTGAATTAAGGTGCTTAAAAAAAAACTAATGATTTGATTCAATCAACTAGAATAAAATAGCTATGACTAGAACAGAGTAACTACCAACAATAAAACTTTGTCAAAGGTTAAATATTTGGTGGAAAAATCATCTACAAGACAAGAAATCGACTCGTAGTTTTCTGTTACGTTTGTTGGTTGCAGGTACTACTTTTGTAGTTAGTATTGCTGCTTTTTATAGCTATCAAGTTGTCCGTGAATTAATTCTGGATAATTTGAAAAAAAATGCTTTGTTGGAAATGCAGCGAGGAGCAGATAATATCGATCAATGGTTGGCTAGTAAAAAAATTGGGTAGTCCTACATAGTAATGGTTAACAAATTGTGGCATTATAGTGATGTATGAAATTCCAGATAGCTCCAATGTGATTACTTAATTTTTGAGAAAACCATCAGGTTTTTCGTACTAACCGTCCGATACGTTGTTGTCCCATGGTATTGTTAAACCTTTCTATATCGCTTGTTTTACCAGTCTCCTTGCCCACAGCTTGATGTCGCATTGATGGTAGTATGATCTCGTAAGCTTCCCCAAAATCACTGTAGCAGACTGCACATTGACCATAGAACCCTGGCAAACAGCGCCAAAGATTTTGAGCTGATTGTTGAGAGCGATCGCCAATATCTGCTCCCACAATTTCACGAGTTTCAACATCCATTGCTAACCAAATCCATTGTTGATTACTTTTTGCACCAACAAATCACCACATTTGATCCATTTGAATTGTCTGTTGGCCAATTTTTTGTGACTAACCTCAACCTGTGGAGGAACCAAGTCATACTTCTGGTGAAGGTAAATCTGCAACCAACTTTGTTGAAACACCCGTTATATCATGTTCCCCCTCCGGGGGAGCTACGCTAACGGTTGAATACTTATAAATAAATAAATGTTGTGAGTCCTCAGGAGTCAACCCACCCCTAACCCATCCCAGGAGGGGAACTCAGGAGTCAGGAGGAAATATTGGAGAAAAAGAGGAAATATTGGAGAAAAGTAAAGACAATTTCAGTATTTATTTGATACCGTCGGTACTGTCAGTCCTTAAATTTTATTTATAACTGACCCGTCCGAACATGATATTAATCAGAGCGATCGCTGCCAATGCTAATCTATAAGAGCAACATTTGATCAATCATGATTTTTGTTGCTTCATCCATAGGTCCTCGGGTAGGATTTTCTACAAACTGTCGCCCACAATGAGTACAACGGAAACGAGGTTTACCATCGTGGGTATGTTCATATTTAATGATTTTAGTAGACTGGCACTCAGGACAATTGCTCTCCACAAACTTAACTTGATTAACCTATTTGAATTATATTACCATTACGCGAGCAGGACTACCAAAAATTGAAGCATATACTAGCGCTAATACTCCTACTTTCCTAACCATAGACTGATATATGGTTAGACCTTTGAGTGAGTTTCTTTTAAAATAACTAATATTTAAGGGAAAAATATTTTTCTTTCCACCCGATTTGCGCGGTCTAGGTGTTCTGTAGCTACAAACTTTGACGATCTGATAAATTAGATCGAATATAGAACCCATTTGAGATCTATTTAAAAAGAGATGGGAAGGTGGGGGGTATTTTTCAACCTTTTTCCCATATTCCTTCCCTCCACCTCCTGACTCCTGACTCCTGTCAAAAAACTGAATCGCCAATAAAGATACCAAATGAGTTATATAAGCCTAAAGGTAACAAAATACTATGAAATTTTACATTGTAGATGTATTTGCTGAAACTAAATATGCTGGTAATCAACTGGCTGTATTTACAGGTTCTGAAGTTGAGAATCTTTCTGATAATGAAATGTTGCAAATTTCCAGAGAGATGAACTATTCAGAAACTACTTTTATTTTATCTTCAACACAACGAAATAATGGTTATGATGTGCGGATATTTACTCCTACTCAAGAATTACCTTTTGCTGGTCATCCAACATTAGGAACTGCCTATATTATTCAACGAGAAATTATTAAAAATTCGGTGGAACAAGTAATTTTAAATATGGGTGTAGGACAAATTGCTGTGAGTTGGAAAGGTGAAGTTTTATGGATGGCTCAGAATATGCCTACTTTTGCTCAAAAATATCAAATTGAATCTTTAGCAGAGATATTAAATTTAGAGGTGGGTGATATAGATATGAGGTTTCCTATTCAGGAAGTTTCCACAGGGATACCTTTTATCATTGTGCCTTTGAAAAATCTCAAAGCATTGAAGAAAGCTCAAGTAAATTTGGATAAATATTATCAGTTTATTCAGATAGCAAAAGCTACAGAAATTTTAATATTTTGCCCTGAGACATACAATAGTATTAATAATTTAAGTGTGAGAATGTTTGCACCATATTTAGGAATTACTGAAGACCCGGCAACGGGCAGTGCTAATGGTTGTTTAGCAGGATATTTAGCTGAGTATAATTATTTTGGTGAGGCAAAAGTTAATATTAGGGTCGAACAGGGATATGAAATTAATCGACCTTCTTTATTATTGTTACAAGCAGAGAAAAAAGTAGAAGGAATAGAAGTATTAGTTGGTGGTAAAGTTATCATGGTTGCTCAAGGAAAATTGGTTGCTTAAATAAGGAAGAAGAAAGAAGGAAAAAGTGGATGGGGACTTAAATCCTAACAAGCTTGTAAACACCCTGTAGACGGCGGGGAATTACAGCGGATTTATCAAGTAAATATTAAGAGGCTGAGTTTCTGGCTATACTTAGGTTTGGCGAGTTATCATCCTTTAGTTCCAAAATTCCTGAAAGCTAGGTGATGTAAGACTTTTAACTAAGTTGATCAACCAGCTCTTAAACCCAAAAGAAAAAGATAAATCATTTAATATTAAGTCCGGATAATTAGTGATGAAAAAACCTATGCTTTTACACAGGGTAAATATCTCTATTATCTCTACTGCGTACAAAGGTTGCATGAACGTCCCTACTCCCTTATTTATAAATATTCAAGGGGACATGATATAAGACTACTATAGGGGTTTTCATATTAATAAAATATGGTATTTTTTCTTTGTTTATTCTTCTCTCTTACCAAAAATTAAAAAGTTGTGTACCTCATCTATTTGAGAAATTATATATATTAGTTTAGAATCATTGGTGAGAGTTTTGTCTTCCCTACAACCAAAATATTGTAATATTCTTTTATGTAATATCATGTTAGGTATAACAGTTATAATACGGCTTCGTAGTTAGGCTTAAGCAATAAGATAAGTATTTAAAGGGCTAGAGCAAAACTACAGACAAAAATTTTATTATAACTAATTATCTGATAGCGTAGCTCCCACGGAGGGGGCAGATAATATAACTGGTTTAAATTATGAGTCAATGTTTAAATCCTGAATGTCTAAATCAAAATCCTTCTGATACAAAATTTTGTCAGCAATGTGGGTCAAAATTACTTTTAGCAGAACGTTATCGTGCCATTAAAATTATTGGTCAAGGTGGTTTTGGTAGAACTTTTCAAGCAGTAGATGAATTTAAACCATCTCAAGCTTTTTGTGTAATTAAGCAGTTTTTTCCTGAAGTTCAAGATAAACAAAATATGGAAAAAGCAGCAGAATTATTTGCTAAAGAAGCAGTGAGATTAGAAGCTTTAGGAAAACATCCTCAGATTCCTGAATTACTGGCATTTTTTACTCAAGATAATCGTCAATATTTAATTCAAGAATTTATTGAGGGGCAAAATTTACAGCAGGAGTTAGAAACAGTAGGGGCGTTTAATGAAACTCAGATTTGGGAGTTATTAAATGATTTATTGCCAGTATTAGAATTTATTCATTCTCAAAAGGTAATTCATCGGGATATTAAACCGGATAATATTATTAAGCAACCTATATCTTCCCAGAAAAAAGGTGAATTAGTATTAGTAGATTTTGGGGCAGCAAAGTTTGCAACTCGTACTGCTTTGGCGGTGACGGGAACAGTTATTGGTTCTGCTGGATATGCTGCGCCGGAACAAGCTATTGGGAAGTCAATTTTTGCTAGTGATATTTATAGTTTGGGTGTGACTTGTATTCATTTATTGACTCAAGTTGAACCGTTTGAATTGTTTGATGTAAGTGAAAATGATTGGGTATGGCGAGATTTTTTAATTTCTCCTATTAGCGATCCTTTGGGTAATATATTAGACCGGATGATTGTCGGAGCAACGAAGAAAAGGTTTCAGTCAGCGACAGAAATTATGGCATTGATTAAACCTAATGATGTTGATGTTTCACTACCTAAAAAACAGGTAAGTAATTTGGTAGACTCTTCATCTATTCTAGAAGTAAACTTAAATTCAGAAAGGGGAGTTGATTATAGTAAATTGTGTGATTTATTGGCTACTGGAAAATGGCGAGAAGCAGATATAGAAACAGCAAAGTTAATGTTAAAAATCACTAATAGAGAAAATAGAGATAAATTAAATATTAATTCAATTAATCATTTACCTTGCACTGATCTACGGACTATTAATCAACTTTGGGTAAAATATTCAAATGGTAAGTTTGGTTTTTCTGCACAAAAAGAGATTTGGGAAAATTTGCCTACTCAAACATTTTTTTTAACTTATGAAAAATTAGGCGATCGCTTGGGTTGGCATTCAATAATTGGTTGGACTAATCACGATAACTTAATATTTGATTTAGAAAAAGCACCCTATGGTCATTTACCCGCAATGTTTGCTATGAGTGGAAACTGGGTATGGTTTATGGAGTTAGAAAAGTTATTTTCTGCTATGGTAAAAAGACTTAATATTTGTCAAATATAGAGAGTTATGGGCAATTGAAAGTCAAAAGTCAGGCATCGAGTGCGCAATTAGTCGGTCTCTTTTCGGTCTGGAAATACTACGCAAACATCTGTTAAAAATGATAGTAAGGTCTGAGGTAACAGGCAACATTTAATAGCAGTGGTTTGAGAAATTTGACAGGAGAAAGAGCAGAAAATTTTTAATGTGGTCAATTAATCAGACTTAATATGATTACGACTTACGCATAACTACCACTTATGATAGGGGTGAACGGCCGTTCACTCGTAGAAATGGTGTATAATTTCATCTTGTGCGTAAGTCCTGTTGATATTATACTAAGGGTCAAAAAAGAATGTTACCAATAATAGGGGCAGTAAGGGCGTTAACGTAGTTGTGAGCTAGCTAATGGCCATTGGCTAACGTAGAAGCTCTCTAGTTTACATATTGTGGAGCAAAACGCCCCTACTTTATAAAAGATATCTCTTGGAGTAAAAAGATAAATTCAGACCTAAAAACTGCTATTAAAACCACTCATTCTGACTCCTGAGTTCCCCTCCTGGGAGGGGGAGGGGCGAGGGGTGGGTTGACTCCTAAGAAATATCCTATCTATTTGTAGCAAACATTTATCAAACTGGTATTATAGCACTACGCAAATAAGTTAGGAAATTTATAAATGCTCAAAGTCAGTCCGGGATTAATTCTGACTTCTAACTTCTAACTTCTGACTTACGCGTAGCGATATACCTGTTGCCTTTAAGAAAAAATGAATATATGTTTTAAATGCTCAAAAGCTTATAACTTTTGCAATTTATCAGAGGTAGTAAAGTTGTAAAAAATTGATAGGAACTACAGATTAAGAAATCGACTTTTTTTGAATTTGCTATAATCTTACTTCAGCTTAAGTTGTAACTAACCAAGAATTACTATTAATTTTTTCACTAATTTCTATCCGTTGTTGATGATAGTTATTCGCTTGTCTCTCTAGCCCTAGATTTTTATAAACTTTTTCGATTAAATCAAGAGTTTTTACTAAATCTTTACCATATTCAGCAAAAATACTTCTGCGAAATCCATCTTTTTCTTTCTGTTCATAAGTTGCCATTTTTTGAGGATATACATAGCTAGAATAATGATTTTTTTCTATTTTAGGAATATTATCTATTGTTAATGCTAACCGATCTAGAGAATCTTCCCAGAGTTTTTGCCGAATCTCTAAAGCAAGTTCTAAAAAGGCTTGAGCTTGGCGAGGTCTACTGATTAGAAAATATGCTTCTCCCATATTATGCAATGCAATTGATTCGTTGATTTTAATTGTCAATTTATCATTTTTTGCCGATTGAGCAAGCTTTTGAAAAATATTTAAAGATTTGCGAGAATACTCTAGGGATTGAGTTGATAATTCAGTTAAATTATAAATCGTGCTAATGTGATTAATTGTTTTGCCGATACCTACGATATCTTTGAATTTATTAAATATTATTAGAGCTTGTGAATAACACTTCAAAGCAGTAGTATACTCTTTTAAAAGATAATAAATTTCTCCTTTTTCATTATATATAGTGGCGATTTTTGCTTCGTTTCCTATTGTTTTTGCTAGTTCTAAGGCTAGTTCTAGGTATTTAAGGGCATTGGAATATTCTCCTATTTTACGGTGAACTAATCCAATTCTATAGACAATATTGAGTCTTGTTTCCTGGTTATTAATTAATCTAGTAATTTCTAAAGCTCTTTGAAAATTTTTTAATGCAGTTTCTAGTTGACCTATACTATAGAAGCGATCGCCTGTTTGAAATAGATATTTCAATTCATTTTGATGGCTAGTATAAGATTTCATAATATTGCTCCCTGACAATACTGAACTTTTGGCGTTGGTAATTGGTAAAATGATTTTTTACTAGGGGTGAGACCCATCACTTACTTTGGTAAAATATATTAGAGGTATCAGAAACAGACTACTCTTAAAGTTTCATCTCTTGATTGACCAACGCCGAACTTTTTGATTAATGCACGGATAGATTATATACTAGCATAAGTAATAGTATTGCCAACTAATCTGATAATTTATTTTCACGCATAATGACAAGGAAATCTTAAATAAAAGGGCAAAATATAGGTATTGTAGATTACAGATTTTTCACCACAACTTTCCCAAATTTCAAGTTTTTCTTGACGATACTTCTCTGCTTTTTGCTGTTGACCTATATGGCAATAAACTTTCTCGATTAAATTCATAGTATTGGCTAATTCTGCTCTATATTGGGAGATAATACTTTGACTGAAGCAAATTTTTTCTTGTTGGAGTAGTTGGTTTGTTTGAGATAATTTTTTGCTATTAAGATAATTATTGTGGAGAATATTTTTATCTAAAGAATCTGTAGTTTGACTAAATTTATTCAAAGTTACTTTGCAAATTTTCTGACGAATAGCTAAAGTAAGTTCTAGGATTTCTTTTGCTTGGGTATATCGACCGATCCATAAGTAAGCTTCTCCTATATTATAAAGAGCTGTAGCAATGTTAGTTTGGCAAGCTAATTTATCTAATTCTGATTTTCTTTCAAGTTTATGGAAAATTTCTAGAGATTTTTGACAACAGTTAAGAGTTTGTTCAAATAACCCTAGTAAATTGTATATTTCGCCTAAGTGATTAAGAATTATACCCATTCCTAATAAATTACAAAAATCTTGGGCAATTTCTAAAGCTTGAGCATAGTATCTTAAGGCAGAAGTATATTCTATAGACAAACAATAAGTTTCGCCAATATCATTCAAAATCATTACAACTCGATTTTGGTCGCCAATTTCTTGAGCAAGTTGCAAGGCTAAATTGAGATATTTTAAGGCACAATCATATTTTTCCAGACGACGATAAACTAATCCAATACGGTTTAAAATATTTATTTGTTGCTCAGATGTGAGCACAATTTTTAACGCTTCCTGAAAAGTATTTAATGCAGTTTCAAATTGTCCCAGATCGAATAAGCGATCGCCTGTTTGAGATAGTTGTTTTAATTCTGCGGAATAGATAGCAGTGGACACGATAAGTAGTTCCTCCAGAACAATACTGGTAATTTTCCGGTTGTAAACTACTCTATTTCTCAAAGTTGGCAGGTTATGCAGAAATTTGCACTACATTGTGGAGATAAAATGTAGTACAAAAATAATTGTTACTTATTGTATCATGTGCCCCCTCCGGGGAGCTATACTAGCGGATAATTACTTATAATAAAGTTTTTGTTCGTAGTTTTGCTCTAGCCCTTACAATACTTAGGAGTCATGTAAAAATAATTTGTACAAATTTTATCTGGGATCAACTGTGAAATTAGCTTCCATCAAAAAAACTGTAATGGTTATTGTTACACTAGTCCTTAGTATTATTGCTTAAGCCCAACTACGAGCCTAATTATAACTGTATATTAGTAGTCAGTATAGGATGCTAAACCCTTAAATATTTAGTTAGTATTGCTAAAAACTTTACTATTCCCTATGACCCATCAGTTTAAATTGGATCTATGTGCAATTAAACGGATTAATAGATAATAAATATCTAAAAAAAATGCTATGGGTTGATACATTTAAGTTGTCTATCCGAAGGTTTCCTCACCTAAAAATTTGTAGCAAACTTTTTCTCAGTTAGAATAACTCAATATTTATTTGCCCACTCAATTTCGTCAACAACTTTTATGTTTTTCTTTATAGGTTTAATACTCCACCGTCCATAATTGGTTGGGGATAGTCTTCGACCTGCCACTTCGTGTCTACAAATCCCATCCACTTTTTCCTTCTTCAAAATGATTTAGCATTATTGTTGCAAAATTTGATAACGCCAAACCGATCAAAATCATGGATTAAATTCAAAAGGAGGAAAAGTCTCCTGATTTTCTGGTGTCAAATAAACTGTAGCAATAAACTTCTCATTCCAACCTCCTACAACATTAGTAAATATATAAAAATCATCCTCATTGGAATTTAATTTCTGTTCAACTAAAATTCCCGTTGCATCACTAACCCGCAATTTTATTTTTTCCGGTAAACCCATCCCTGTAGGCGTACTTAATATTAATAGCAACATCCATTCTAATGTTGAATCTGAGACTAAAGACCAAGTTAAAGCATACAATCTTAAAGGAATTCCAGCTAATAATAAATCGTGATAAGCAACCCTAGCATGAGGAGGAATATATACACCATTTTTGGGCAACTCTCTGATAATTCCAGCAATTTCTTCTGTAGGAGAAGATATTCCTCTCATGGGAGATAGTGCCGATAATTCTGGCAATAAAACCCAGGATAATTCATTGGCAAAATCATCTAATTCATTCTTTAACCAACGCCCCACATTAATTGTAGGTTCAGTCAAGATACTAAGTAAATCTGGTAAATATTTACTCAGACTACTTAAAGAATTTTCTGAATTTTCTGTAATTTCTACTAAATTATTCGGAATATTCCCCTCCTCTATATCTATTTGCAATTGCCAATTATATATCCAATTTAATAACTCAGAATTAGTTAGGATAGTTTTTCCCTGTTCCCAGTTAAAAGATTCCCATAAATTTTGTGCGGATAGCTGAGGTAATAATTTTGTTAATTCAGCTTTAGCTGCAGCTAAATTATTTGACTTAGGTTGTACCTCTGGCAAGGCAATTCCTGCTATATCCAAACAACGAAGATAAAGTAATAAATTATCTATTTCTGTATCAAACCAACTCCAGGGAATTTGATAATTCCAATCTTCATCTGGCAGTAGATTAAGCTGTGTTTTATTGCCCATTAAATCTGCATAAGAAATAAAACTATTAATCACAACTTTTTCTAGTTCTTCTTGTACTTCCACAACTACATATAAATGATGGGAGAACTCTGGTAAATCTACTACTGCTCTTGGTAAACTAACTTCTTCATTTATAAAACTACCTTGAGTAATGATACAAACTTGAAATTGATTAATATTAAGATGACAAACGGCTGGAATTGAGTTAGAAAGAACTGGATTAAAAATAGAAGCATCAGCTAAATTAACTGTTAAATTATCTGTACCTCGTTCTTCTAACCATTGTTCAAATCCAAACAAAGCTAACCCATTCAAATAAGTTTGCCATTGTCGTGATTCGTTAGGAATTTGATTGCTAATTTGGATGGCTTGCTCAACTTTTTCTAATGATAAATGAATAGATTCTGTTGCAATACCCTGAAATTCTAGCAAATCTTCTAATTGATTCGTTAATTCATTTTTCATTTAAAGTTTTCCTTGATAATAAGTTTTATGATAAATTACAATAATTGAATTTATCTATATGCTTACAAACTCTTTGAGCAAATAAATTTTCTTTAGAACTAGACTGAGAATTATAACCCTCTGATTCTACTTCTTTAAAGACTATATTTATTTGTTCATCTAGAGCTATTTCTATTTTTTTATCTATAGTTTTTAGATGTTTTGGATCTGCATAATCTTGAGCAATTTCTAAGATACGACCCCGCAAACTAATTAATAATTCCTGTTTAATATCAGCCCGAAAAGATTTTAATTTTAGTAAGCGAGTTACTTGATATTGCGCTTTCAAGCCAACATTTTGAGCAATTTCTGTCATTGATTTTCCCTGACAATGATATAGATGTAACCCTTGGATAAATTGTTCCATTTTTTTGTTTTTTCTTTTCTTTAGTAATTGTATCCAAGAATCTGTTACTTTAGCTATAGCATCATCTAAACTTAAAAGAAATTGCTTTCTATAATTGCTCAAAAATTCATTCTGTTCATCCATTGAATCAGCTTCTTGAACAATACAAATCTGATTAGCTAAAGATTTATGGTTAGAAGTATCTAATGGTATTGTTGGTAGAGAACCACTTCTCACAGAAATTCGATATTCTCGTATTTGAGAAGCCAGGTCTTGCAATTTAGTCAATACTTGCTTTGGAGAAATATTTTTACCAGTTTTAGTTTTGATTAATTGAGCAATTTGTTCTAATTGTTCTGTAGTTGGTGGCAAACATTTTCTCCCTGCTCTTGATAAACTTTTTTGGCGACGTTGCGCCCGATAAATAGCATGATAACTTGATAAAATATCTATACTTTCCCGAGTTTCAAAAGCAGTAAAATTATAAAATACTGAGAAAATTTTCTCTAGTTGTTTAGGAGGAGTATCATTCAGAATTGCCCAATCACTAATTAAATAGACTCCACATTCCAGTAAGAAACTATTAAGTTCAGGATGCTGTTTAACTTTTCTAGTTGTCCAGGTAGCTAAATTGCTTTGATTTGGGTCGAAATTTTGGAGAATTTCTTGAGCAAAAGAACAAGAAGAAGTTTTATTTTTTTGACTAGAGATTCTGCCATCATCAGTCAAAACATAAGGGAATAAATTTTCCCTAGTAAAGCCATGATTTGTACCAAAATTTGCGGCTAATTGTTGACAAACACCGTCAATTTGCCAAGATATAAAACAGAGAAGACAGCGTTCTGCTAATAAAGAATTTCTCTCTAAATTAGTATCTGAATTATCTTGCACCAATGCTAAAAGTTGACGCTGAATATTAATGTCCGAAATTTCACTATCTGTTATATATTCTGGAAAATTTGAGGTAAAAAATTGTTTTGCCTCTGTAATTTCCAGGATTTGACGAGACCCGGAACTATTAATCTTAATCTGTCTCCAGTATTTAGAAGCAGTAACCATTTACTTTTAGATTTGAGATCAATAAAAATGAACAATTATCCAGATATATTAGCTTATAGCAGAAGAAAGAAGGAAGAAGGAAAAGTATTACGTTGTCTTAGTTTTAAGCTCTCGATCTTTCCTAACCTTTGCTTCGACTACTATCAAACATTAACCCGTAAGATATTCAATCCACAATGCTGATTATTGTTAATTGTATAATCATTTTTCCTGGTCAAAAGTTTGCTCTAATATCAGGATATTTATCCCTTCAATTGGAATATATTTCTATATTCCTAGAGGTTATGCAATATTTATTGAGGAAAGAAGGAAGAAGTGAAGAGGCAAAAAGGAAGAAGGAAATGCTTTTTTCGCTTCAATACTTTTGACTTTTGACTTTTGACTTTTGACTTCCGCGTAGCTGCACTAAACTATAACTTGGTTAGAATTAGCTGTAGTAGTAATCATATATTCCACTTGTTCGGGAGTTAAAAAAGGATTAGCACTCAAAACTAAAGCAGCTACACCAGCAACATGAGGAGCAGCAAATGATGTACCACTTTGATTTCCAAAATCATTATTAGGAAGAGTCGAATAAATATTTTCTCCAGGAGCAACAACATAATTTAGTGTTGTTGACCCAGCACGGTTAGAAAAGTCACTAATTCTGCCTGTAATATCTGTTGACCCAACAGGAATTCCCCATTGTTGTAGATTATTAGCTGGATATTCAGGAAAACTACTACCGTCATTACCTGCTGCCATAACTACCACAACTCCTCTTTCTGTTGCGTAACGGATGGCATCATCTACTACAGGAGAATAAAAATCTCTCCCAAAACTCATGTTAATCACATGGGCACCATTATTAACTGCATAGTAAATGCCAGCAGCAGCATCATCAGGTAGAATTGTCTCAAAATTTCCTACCTTAACAGGCATAATTTTAGCATTAGGAGCAATTCCTGTAATTCCTAAGCCATTCTGTTGAGCAGCGATCGTACCTGCAATATGAGTACCGTGACCAAAAAAGTCCATCGGGTCATTATCATTATTGATAATATCCCATCCCCTAAAATCATCTACATATCCATTACCATCATCATCAAAACCATTGTTAGGAATTTCATTGATGTTAGTCCAGATATTACTTGCTAAATCAAAGTGATTGTAGTCTACCCCACTATCTATCACTGCTACTATAATACCTTGCCCGGTATAACCTTGATTCCAGACTTCGGGAGCATTAATTGTTTCGACATTCCAATTATTAAAATCAAAACCTTCAGGAATTGGTGCGTTGATAGTTTGAGCAACTGCTGCATTTGCATCAATTAAACCATATCCATAGATACTATTAAAACCATCAGAATTCAATGAAAGTCCAGAATTAAATGAAGGTGTTGCTGACAGACTCAGATTATAATTTGTATCTCCACTGTATTGACTTACTTTAACGTAATAAGTACCGGGGTTTAAATTAGACACATTAATTTCTTCGGAAGCGCTGCCAAAAGCAAGGGAAGAATCAATTATTTCTCCAAAACCATCGTTATTTTTGTCTTCGAGCAAGTCTACATCAGCATCTGCACTTAAACCAGATAAAAATAAGTTAAAGTCACTGGTTGTATTCAAATGGAAACGATAATAGTCTACGGAGTCGAAGTCACCTACAAAATCATTCCAAATTTGATTGGTATTCAAAACCCCAATATCGCGAGCGTTTATCAAGGTGTCATCTGACTGTGGGAAAAGGTTTATTTGACTTGCTATTCTTTCAGGGTTAATTAATTCACCAGTTAGTATATTTGTTTCGGAATGGTTTTCGATAACTTCAGTGTGAGATTTTAGGTAAGGGGTAATATTACTGTTTATTTGTGAGGGGAAATTTATTTCATCTGTCACAATTTGCTGTTCTGTTAAGATATTATTAACAGGTAAAATTGCTTGTTCATAACTATTTAACTGTTCGGGTATAATAGAAATGTTATTCGCACCAATAACTGGAAGAAGATTATCGACAGAATTTTCAGGATAGTTTGAAGGAAACATAGTTTTTTGGGGTAGATTGTACAGATATTTTTATGTCTATAGCAGGGAACAGGGAACAGGAAACAAGGAACAGGAGGAAAAATATTTCCCTGTCTGAACTTCATCATCAGCATAAGTCCTAAGCAACTTGTTACTTTGAGATATAACAGTCGCCATTACTGTATTTGACTTATGAAATAGCTCAAACAGCAGGATATTACTAATCAAGCTTTTTTCTTACTTCCTTCTTCCCTTTCTCTTCTTCTATATGAATATATGAAAGGAAACCTCAACCTCTGTCAAATCAACATATATCTGATTGATTAGAGGTTATGCACAAAAAAACTCGGTTAATTTCAGTAACCGGGTTTCTAATTTATAGATATTAATACTTAAGCATTACAACGTATTTTAGTCATTGCGACTGACAGGGTTTGCGGAGCATTTCGGGACGGAAAGCAATCTCAAATCTTAGTTTTTCGTACCTCATGGGTAAGTCAGTCGTTATTACTGCATTTAACTTATGAAATAGTTCAAACAGCAGGATATTATGAATCTAGCTTTCTTCTTCTTTATTCCCTCCTGACTCCTAAGTAATTTACAGCACTTTTGAGGATAGTGAGGTACAGTTATAAGACTATTTATTTCTATATTCCCTGTTCCCTGTTCCCTGTTCCCTATTCCCTGTTCCCTAGAGCAATAAACTTTGTAACTCATCAACTAGATAACTGCTGTAAGATTAATACCATACACTAATCCAGCAACGCCTAAAATCCATTTCCCATCAAGATAAATGATGACCAATAGTAAGGATTATTTGCTTCTTTATCCTTTCCAGTAATCATATTTATTTGAGCTTCCCGCAATGCTTCTGTTTTGCTTTTTCCTTCTTGTAAAACTGTGTAAAAAGTATTCATTAATTGAGCGGAATCATCATTAACTCGCCACAAGGAGGTAACTATTGCTTCAACTCCGGCATTTTGCATCTGATAACCAAAACCGACTATTTCTTCTCCATTACCTATTTGTCCTCCAATGTTAGTTTCAGCAGCACTTAATACGACTAAATCTACATTCGGTAATGACCAACTTTCCATATCGCGCAGAGTTACACGATCGCCGTCTCCAAATAATATAAAAGAGTCTTCTGGTTTGCCATTTCCTGTTTCTCCAGTTAACAAGACAACGGGGGTATCTAAATGCACAATATTGTAGTCATTAAAACTACTAATTGTTGTTTCAGAACTAAATTCGCTGTTAACAAGTTTACGAGAGCCAGGAATTGTTTCTGTTAAATTTTCTACTAATTTTACTGTTGTTGGTGTTAATTCAACTTGGCGAGTTCCGACCTGAACTTGATAATTACCTTCGGTTAAAGCTGCTGCTAATACACGGAGTTGGTTATTAGGTTGAGTCTCAAAATTAGTTAGACTAGCTGCAATTATATTATTCACACCAAAACTTTCTACTAACCATTTTTCTCCGTCATAAAGTGCTGCTAAAGGAAGATAACGTAATTGATTGTCTGGTGCATAAATAATAGTATTGGCATTTGCTTTAATTAACTCATCTTCTATTGGTTTGATTAACCAATTATAGAGTTTTTCCGCAGAATCTTTGACATCTCCAACCGGAGTCAAAATTGTTAGCCGAAACTCAGCGATCGCCCCTTCAATTTCTTCTGCTTTTACTTCTACAGTTTTGTGTATAGGGTCGCCTTCTGCTTTGATTAATACTAATTCTAATTTATCTGCCAAAATTAACGGATAAAATAGCACTGTTCCAGGTAATTTTTGTAATTTTGCCTGCAAATTCTTAAATTCTGGAAAATCCGCTTTTAAATTATTCTTGTCAATCTCCCGTTCTAAAATATCTGTTGTATCTTCAGTTAGGATTTGTTCTTCAGCAGCTAATAGTTTAACTCCGGTTGCTGTTGCTTCATTCCCTTTAACATTCCCTAAATAATTATCTAATTCTTGAATTTTCAACAAATCTAATACTTGTTGAGCTTCCACAATACGTTCTTGTTGTAATAATAAACCTGCTAAATTCCGATAAATTTCTTCAGGCTTTTCTAAGAAACTTTTCTCGCCTTCCTGACTCCGCATAGCTTCATTCAAATTAACAGCTTGCTTGTAAAAAACCACTGCTAACTCTGGTTTTTCCTGAGCTACTAATATTGTGCCTAACTGCTCATAAATTTTACCCTCCTTAACCGTTTCTTCACTCTCTTTATATATTGCCAATGCTTGCACTAAATTTTCTAAAGCTTGAGGATATTGTCTGAGCTGAAACATAGAATATCCTATTCCTTTATAAGCCACAGAAACAGCATTTTTATCCTCCTTATCTGGTAAATTATTCAAAGCAAGTTTATGATAATTCAGAGCAATAGAATAATCGCCAGAACTATAATAAGCTTCACCCAAAGCATTAAAATTAGCAGCAATAACCGACTTTTCTCCTACTTCTTTATTTATAGGCAAAGCCTTTAGTAAAACTTGCTTGGCTTTATCATTTTCACCCAAACGGTTATAAACTTTCCCTAAACCAACAGTTGTTTTACCTTCCCCCGCCTTATCTTCTGCTTCCTGATAAAAAGCTAAACTTTGTTCATAAATTGATTGTGCTTTAGTATTTTCTCCTATCTCATAATAAGCATCACCCAAATAACTCAAAGCCTCTAATTGAGCAGTCTTATCCTCCGCAACTTTAGCAGCTTCTAACCCTTTTTCATAAACCTCTAATGCTTTATCTTCTTCTCCTTGCTTTTCATAAAGTTTCCCCATAAAACCATAAATTCGCCCCACACTTCTTTGGTCGCCAATACCTTCTAACATCGCCACAGCTTGCTGAAAATATTTAAGAGCTTCAGAATCTTCACCCTTTTCCCGATAGACAAAACCTATATTATTTAATAACCGACCAACTCCAGCATTATCATTAATTTCTCTACGCACAGTTAAAGCTTTTTGATATGTTTCCAAAGCTTTGTCATAATTACCCATCCGAAAGTAGACCACCCCCATATTATTGAGAGTACGTCCTCTATTTCGGCGATCGCCCACTTCTTCGCGAATGGTCAGCGCCTGTTCATAAAATTCAAGTGCTTGGTCAAGTTGTCCTTGACTGGCCTTAACCGCAGCAATATTATGTAATGACTCTCCTTCATTAGGTCGGTCCTTCACAGCTTGAGAAATATCTAAAGCCTCTTGATGTAGATTTAACGCTTGGGAAAATTCCCTCTGTCGTTGATAGGTAAAACCAATCAGGTTAAGAGTTTCCGATACCCCTGGGCGGTCGTTTATTTTTCGGCGAATAGTTAAAGCTTGTTGCAAAACATCTAAAGCTTGGGTATATTCCCTTTGGTTAACATAAACATTCCCCATATTATTCAGGGTTTGGGCAATTCCGGCCTGGTCCCCCAGCTCCTTACGAATTGCTAAAACTTTTTCGTAGTTTTCGAGGGCCTCATCAAACTTTCCTGTCCGAAATTGTTCCACACCTGTTTCAAATAACTTATCTGCTTCAGCCTTGGAGGCAGAAGATTCTGGGGAAGTTTCCACTTCGGGAGTTTGGGCCAAAATATTCGGGATATTTGCGATGGTAGGTACTGGGAAAAGAATAATAGCGATCGCGCTCAAGTAACTAAGGTAGAGATAGGAATTCTTCACTGTAGGAGTCCTCTAAAAAAGTCAAAAGTCAAAAGTCATGCATCGAGTGCGTAATTCTGAGGAAACCTCAGAATGTAAGACGCACTCAAGACAGTCAATCATTTTTGATTTGTAATTGTTTTAGGATTTTGTAACTGGTCAGTTATTTCCGCCATCCTGCACTAGTTAAAGACCATACAAACTTAATATGGCCATTTAGCATTATGGGTCTCACCCTATATGCTCTTAAAAGATATTTTGTACTATTTTGTCTCTCTTAGATTCTTGTTATGAGAAACTTTTGTTTACTAGGGAGTTGATTTCGGATGAGTAGGACTTAATACTATTTAAAAAAAAATTTTCAGTGTAAAATAAAAACTAATAAATTATAGAAATACATAAAATGATAGATTTATTTGCTGCTTTTTTATTCTTTTTTTTTTCTGGAAAATAATTCTGAAAATCGCATTTTTACATTGCCAACAAATTTCACTGGAAAATAGGAAATAATTTTGATTATAATTAGAATACTGTACTCAAAAATAGTCTAAAATATTTTCTGATACATCTATATTCTATAGTTTTTAATTTTTATTTCCCTAATTCTTGATTCAATTGGTATTAAAAATGAACAGTAATGAAAATAGGAAAAATCAACTTTTTAATTTGTTGCTCAATGAGGTTCCCGATCAATTTACAGGGAAGTTAGAAGTAAAAGGTTCTCAGAAAAGTTGGATAATATTCTTTTGTGTTGGTCGTCTAGTTTGGGCTACTGGAGGTGAACATCCTAACCGCAGATTTCATAGAATTTGGCATCAATTTTGCCCGAATATTTCTCTGGCTAATATGAAGTTACGAGAACATAATGATCTTAATTATTATTACTATCATCTTCTATCTATTTTATCTAGAAAAAAAGTATTAATTCAAAATCAAGTAAAAGCAGTTATAGTTGAGAACATCAAAGAAGTTGTATTTGATATTTTACAGCAGCAATCACAAGAGTTATTAGCTTATAATTTATCTCCAAAAGGATTGGAAAAATCCTTGATTTTAATGTCAGTAATCATTCCTCCTGAAGCTATAATTCCTACTCTTCATAAATCATTTTTAGCATGGCAGCAGTCTAATTTAACTGAATATTCTCCTAATTTAGTTCCTGAAATTATCAAACAAAAATTGTTACAACAAATAGCTAAACCTAACTCTTATCAAATAATCACTAAATTAGTCGATGGCCAAAGAACTCTTAGAGAAATAGCTATTTTGATGAATAAAGATGTGCGTCAATTAACTTTATTTTTAATGCCTTATGTGCGTAATGAATTAATTATTCTTAAGTCAGTTCCAGATAAACAACGTATTGAAGGAAGTCCAGGATTACAGCCCAATGTAAATAAAAAGAAAGCTCCAGCTAAAGTCCAAGAATTAATTATTTGTGTAGATGATAGTAAACAAATTTGTTATATGTTAGAGAAAATTCTGAAAAAGGCAGATTATAGATTTATCGGAATTCAAGATTCTATTAAAGCATTACCAATAATTATTGAAAATAAACCCGATCTAATTTTTTTAGACTTAATGATGCCAATTGCTAATGGTTATGAAATTTGCACTCAATTGCGACGAGTACCTATTTTTGAGAATATACCCATAATTATCATCACTGGAAACGATGGAGTGGTCGATAGAGTTCGTGCTAAAATGGTGGGAGCCACAGGGTATATAACCAAGCCTCTTCAACCGAAAAAAATATTGGCAGTAGTAAAGCGATATTTACAAAATTATCCTCCTAAATCACCAGAAAAATCAGATCAAACAAGCTTATAAGTTATTTGCAATTGTGTAGCTAGGTCAAAATTTAACGATCGTAATAGTATTAGTCTAAAACCGTCTTTGAAGCTAATCTCACTTGAGAATCAGTTTTTGGAAGCAACGAAGGAATAGAAGTTTCAGTTTAGCCAAAACTAATATTATTTTAATTCACTACTACATCTACAAAACTGTCAGTATTTTATTGTTATAAAGTTAAAAATATCTTAAATACCAGTATCAAAAATCATATTATGTATACTATATTTTATAAGAAAAAATATATACAAATTTTACTATTTTAGACAACTTATGTTATCCATTGCAAATATTAATAATCTGAGTTTAACCAATGGACTAATCACTATTAGTAGAAAGCAATTTACAGGTAGTTTGAATGTGTTAGCTAGCCCTATAGATAAGTGGAGTCTTTACTTTTTTAGAGGTCGTATAGTCTGGGGTTATAGCTGTGAACACTCTCGGCGACAATTACGACAACATATAATACGCTATCAAGTTAAAATTAATCCGATAAATTTAGACCCTTTCCAAATTAATAATAATCATAATTGCTGGATTTATCAATTATTGTGTAGTTTACTTCAGGAACAGCAAATTACTAGAGAACAGTTTGAAAAGATTGTTAAATCAATAGTTTTAGAAGTACTATTTGATATATTACAACAGGAAAATCAGAGACAAATAAGTTATAAAATTGAACCAAATATTACGACAAACATCCTGCGTTGGCCAAGAGTTTTAATTGACACGAAAATTATTCTTAAAAAAGCAGTAGAAAATTGGTGTAACTGGAGTAGCTCAGGGTTAAAAAATTTATCTCCTAATTTTGGGATTATTTTATATAAACCAGAGCAATTCCAAGAAAAAATATCACCCATTCTCTATACTAAATTAGGCAAATTAATCAACAGTCAATGTAGTTTAAGAGATATGGCGAGTCAGATAAAATCAGACCAGTTTCGTCTAGCAAAATTTTTCTTGCCTCATATTCAAAAAGGATTAATCAAGCTGACAAAACTACCAGATATTCCCATAATATTTCCCCAGTTCCAAAAAACAAATCTACAGTTATATAAACAAAGAGAATTTAGCCAAAAGAAAAAAAATAAAGCTTTAATTGCTTGTATAGATGATAGCCTAATAGTTTGTCATCAAATGAAACAAATTATGACTGCTAATAGTTTTGATTTTGTCGGAATTAACAGCTCAGTCAAAGCAATCATAACCTTGATAGAAAAAAAACCAGATCTGATTTTTCTAGACTTAATCATGCCCATAGCAAATGGTTATGAAATTTGTGCTCAGATTCGTCGTATTTCCGCATTAAAAGAAACACCAGTAATAATTTTAACAAGCAGTAATCGATTAATAGATAGAGTTCGAGCAACAATGGTAGGATGTTCAGATTATCTCGTTAAACCAATTAGAGAAAAACAAGTTCTAGAAATAGTTAATAAATATGTAACTTCTAGTTCTTGCTTACCTCAAACACCTATATCTGAAACCCTAGCTCTACAGTTTTCTTAATTGCAATATGAGAAGTCAGGAGTCAGGATTCAGGAGTCAGGAGTCAGGAGTCAGGAGTCAGAAGTGGAGAGTAATATCAAATCCGGTAGCATCGGTGTAATTAGATTCATAGTGTGGGGACCCACCCCTAACCCCTCCCAGGAGGGGAGTGTGGGGAGTGTGGGAAGCGTGAGGAGGTAGGGAGACCCAGAGATGGGGAGATGAAGAGATGGGGAAATATTTGGTAATGGTTGAAGATGGAACATTTTTTACGTGCCGAATTAAACGGATTTGATATAAAAGAAAGTTTTTGTTCGTGTTTGCCTAAAATTCCGTAGGAAAGTGGAATGGAGTTCTATATTCATAATTCAGGAGTCAGAATTCAGGAGAGGAGAGTAATACCAGGGATGAAAAAAGAATGTTACAAATAATAATTAGGGACTAATGGCCATTTGCTAACGCAAAGCTGCCGCTTTATATGTTGCGGAGCAAAACGCCCCTACAGGATTTTTTTTGTGACGATGTGGTTGATCAATTTGAAAAGCGCTGTATAGCAGTCGAAGGAAAGGTTAGGACAAATCAAAAGCTTAAAACTAAGACAACTTCAACAATTAATAATTAATAATTAATAATTAATAATTAATTATTACCTCTACTTGAAAAGAAGAGGATTGACGCGGTAGGGAAAATTTTTTCTCTCCTTTAAAGGAGAGGCTTTAAACCTTAATTATTCGGTAAGATTATTCCTTCTTCCTTCTTTTTTCTGCTGTAAACTCAAAAATCATAAATTTAATCTATAATCTGATGCTACGAGAATTTATCGTATATGCTTGCCCAGTAGGTGAACTAAATAATCAACTAGAAGAATATTTCACCACTACTCGTGCAGAATGTAGTGAAAATGCTGCACATCAATATATGCCGCACTGTACCTTGACAGGTTTTTTTCACGACCAATTAACCGCAGTTCCAATTTATCTTCAAGCTTTAGATACTGCCTTAAACAATACTAGTCAAAATCGCCCAGCGCCACCTATAGTTGTTGTAGATATGGAGTTAAAAACAGACTTTCATTATCTCCAATTAAAATCAATTTGGCTAGAAAAATTGATTGCTAACTTTGCTCATCTAGCCAATTCAAAAACTCGTATTGATGAATTACGCCTCAAAAATAATTTACATCTCAGTTTAGCCTACAAATTTCCATCAGAACAACAACAAACACTAGCAAAAATAGCAAAAAAAATCATCAATTCCCAAGCAGAGGTATTATGGGAATTACGATTTTATGAACGCCATCCCAATAACTCTTGGACTTGTCATCAGTCTTGGAAACTCTAGTTAGGGTTTGCGCTCAAAAGTCTTTTAGTCGGAGTAGGAGACAGGAGACAGGAGACAGGAGACAGGAGAAATGGGAATGAGCGAGGAGGTAATTATTAATTATTAATAATTACCTCTAGAGTGAAAACGGAATGGGCTGAATAATTATGAAAAATTTTTCTTGTTTTTCCTTGCTCATGAGAGGATTTTTACCTTAACTATTCGGATTTGAATTGTCAATTTGGGATTTTTCTGCCCAACTATGAGCCTAAAATACTAACTTTTTAAGCGTTTTAGACGTGATACCAGGCATTTTTTTAGACTCCAAAAAGGCACTTGTCTTTATATGTCAATACTTTTAAATTTAATCAGCAAGCCATAGTTAAAAATGAACCAAAAAATTGTAAATATCTCTAACCTTTGGCAAAAAATCCCCGGACAAATTTACTTATTATTAGCAATCATTATTTTCGGTTCTTCTAACGCAATTACAAAACAATTAACAGAAATTGGTGCCGAAAAATTTCCTGGAGAAAATCCCATTTCATTTTGTAATGTTTTATTTGTAGGAAATATCTGTGCCCTATTAATTTTAATTATTATCTATAGAAAACAGCTAAATCTACGTTACTTTCAACAATTTTCAAGTCAAGATTGGGCAAGTATGTTAGCCGTTGCATTCCTAGCTGGCGCTCTATCTCCTGCTGCCTCATTTGAAGCACTTTCTCGCACAATGGTTAACAATGTAATATTAATTGGACGTATTGAACCTCCCTTAACTTTAGCACTAGCTATTTTTTTGCTAGGAGAAAAAGTTAATCGGTGGAAAATTACTGGAGCAATTATTTCATTTGCCGGAGTAATTTTAATTATAGTTTTGCAAAGTTTTGGGCAAAACTCAGTTGATTCTACAAATATGATATCTATCAATTCAGGAGAAATTTTAGCCGCAATTGGAGCGACCGCTACGGCAATTTCTAATACTATTAGTAAAGCGCGTCTTCATCGAATTCCGGTAGGATTTTTTAATATTATTCGTAATGGTTTTGGAGGTATTATCTTCTTTATTGTCGCATTATATTTTTATGGAAGTAGTCATTTCATGGAACTATTTTCGCCTTTTTTATGGCAATGGATGTTAGTTTATAGTGCAGTTATTGTAGTAATAGGTCAAATTTTGTGGTTAAAAGGATTAAGTAAAACCAGTAGTTCTGATGCTTCTATTGCCAGTGCATTTAATCCCATTGCTGGAGTCATAGCAGCCTATTTAATATTAGGAGAAAAACCCATCGCTGCTCACTATATTGGGGGAGCTATTATTTTAGTTGGAATTATATTGAGTCAAGTCGCGAATAAAAACGAAACTACCATTAATCAACTTGCTGAAAAGGTTCATCCTCAGCAAAGAGAAACAGGTTTAGGATTTAAAGGTTTTTAACTATAGCAGGGAATAGGGAATAGGCATGGAGGGAACAGGGAAAAGTGGGAAAAGTATTTATCTGTCTTACGGTTCATTATTAATCTATGTCCTAATCAATTCGTTTCTTGCTATGTATTAGACATAGGCGTGAAAAAGATATAGACTTTTTGTAAAAGTAGGTATGGAAGAAATAGGTATGGAGAGAACAGGGAAGATATTTTTAGAAAAAAAACACGAAAAATGATTTTTTGAGTTATTACACTCTAGTTTATAGCAAATAAAGGGCAAGTTTATTTTCACCAAATGTCTATTCAGAGTTCAGGAGTCAGGAGAAAATAATAGTAGTCATAATTGGGTAAGTGATTGAGTATTGATGCTGAATATTTTCCGAATAATATGACTCTGGAGAAAGGTCAATCAAGATAATTTATTCAGAAATACCTGCCAATACAGGAATTTTTATACTACTTTTAACCTGATAAATTGACGTGCGGAATGTCGGAAGTAATATGAAATATAAAAAATAATGCTACGAATAATTTCCCTGCTAAAAAGACTTTACCTAGAAATGTCGATTTGACTAAACACAGAGTTTTACTTTAACTAAATAATAAATAATATTATAGATATATAGGCTATTCTTACTGACTCCTGACTCCTGACTCCTGACTCCTATTGTTTGGCGTTTGACTTTCAATTATAGACTTTTGACTTGATGACCAATGCTCCTCTGAATTTGATACCCTAACTAAAATGGTCTTGGGAATAGGTAAAAGTAGTGGATATATTTATTGGACGTGGAAAAACAGCTCGCAGAGCTTACGGAATCGATGAAATTGCCCTAGTTCCTGGGGGACGAACACTCGATCCAAGTTTAGCAGACACTAGATGGAGCATCGGCGGCATAGAAAGAGAAATTCCCATTATTGCTAGTGCAATGGATGGAGTAATTGATGTCAAAATGGCTGTTCTATTATCTGAGTTAGGAGCAATGGGAGTTCTCAACTTAGAAGGTATTCAAACTCGCTATCCTGACCCAGTGCCAATATTGGAAAAAATTAGCTCTGTGGGCAAAGATGAATTTGTGGGTTTAATGCAAGAACTTTATTCAGCTCCAATTCAACCAGAATTAATTTCTCAGAGAATTAAGGAAATAAAAAGCCAAGGTGGTATTGCAGCAGTAAGCTTAACACCTGCGGGAGCACTCAAATATGGAAAAGTAGTCGCTGATGCTGGTGCAGACTTATTTTTTGTCCAGGCAACAGTTGTTTCCACTGCATTTCTTTCACCTGAGTCAGTGGAAAACCTGGATTTGGTTAAGCTTTGTCAAGAAATGCCTATGCCTGTGGTTTTAGGTAACTGTGTTACTTATGAAGTGGCCTTAAATTTAATGAAGGTAGGAGCTGCAGGGGTGCTAGTAGGTATTGGCCCTGGTGCTGCCTGTACATCTCGTGGTGTTTTAGGTGTAGGAGTTCCCCAAGCTACTGCTGTAGCTGACTGTGCAGCAGCACGAAATGATTATTACCAAGAAACAGGAAATTATGTCCCAGTTATTGCCGACGGGGGCTTAATTACTGGTGGAGATATTTGTAAATGTATTGCTTGTGGCGCTGATGGGGTGATGATTGGTTCGCCTATAGCTAGGGCCGCGGAAGCACCAGGGCGTGACTATCATTGGGGTATGGCTACTCCTAGTCCCCTTTTGCCACGAGGTACTCGGATCAAGGTCGGTACAACTGGCACCATCAAGCAAATTCTGCGTGGCCCAGCACTATTGGACGATGGTACACATAATTTATTGGGCGCTCTCAAAACGAGTATGGGCACTTTGGGAGCTAAAGATTTGAAAGAAATGCAGCAAGTTGAGGTTGTTATTGCTCCTTCATTGTTGACTGAGGGTAAAGTTTATCAAAAAGCTCAACAATTAGGTATGGGCAAGTAGATTTACCGAAAAATTAGGTTTAAAGCCTCCCCCTAAAAGCTATCCCTTACCCATAAGTCTTGAAATACTTGTGGGGAGCAGGGGAGCAGGGAGCAGGGGAGAAAGGAGAAAAAATCATAGTAGCTAAGTAAAACTACTGAAGTTTTCAAAAAAATGTATATAAAAATACATTTTTCTCCCGAAAAAGCCGAGCCAAGACTTATTCATAACACATCTCAGAAGTCAAGCTTTATCTTAAGAAAGATGTGGGTAATGGATAGCCCTAAAAGGGGGACTTTGTATTATAGTTAGAAAAGAACTAAAGGTATTCAACTGCTCTAAAAACCTAGCTATATAATTGATCAACGCACCTTGAAAACTGCCGTCAGACTCTGCGTAGCTGTCAGGGGTAAGCGGTCGGAACCCGGTAAGGTTTCCTTGCTATGGGAACGCCGACCAATAGAGGAAATGCTGGCCAAGAAAAGAGTTATAGGATTTTGAACTGTACCGTAGGGCATAAACCCAGAGGCTTTTGGAATAGAGCAAACCCTTGAGGAGAGAGCCATCTCTGAGCTAGATATCTTCTGGTAATTAGTTTAAGTGGACTCGTTGTTGGCCTAGCTTTGCGGAGCACAAACCAAGAATCCTGGTTTTAGGAGAATCTCCGTCGCTGACCGCTGGAGAGTATGTCAATGACTTAAGATATGTCAGTACCCTTGACAAAATTTGTGAAATAGTTTTGAAATTTACAAATTACCCTGGAATTATCTGAAAATAAATGTCACAATAGTAATAGCGGAGATGCATGTTTCCGTTCACTCCTCACACCACACTCCGCCCGAGCTTTTCTAGTTTGGGCGGTTCCTTATGGCCACTTAAGGCTTGATTCAGATCAAATTTTTTTGATAGTGATTAGGTTATCACAGATTCGGCGTAAGCTACTCAGTTAATTGCTTAATTGTTTATAAAATTTCTCGTGCAAATCAAGTACGGTACAAATAAATATAGTTACTTGTTTACTTAGTTAGTTATTTGCGACTTGATCAAGTTAAAGTTACGGATAGATATCTAGAGTTTTTGAGAATAGGGAAAAACTTAACTTGAAAAAAAGATTCTGCGCTTTGTATTTTAATTTTTCTATATACTACTTGACACAGAAGAAGATATAAAAGAAAGTATTAATAAAGCTAGTAATTTAAGATTGTATGGTGGACTTAACTAACTAAAGTGACATTGTACTTAGAGAAGACTTTAATTGAATGTTATATGATAGTTTGTTAACCTTGATACCAGTCTATACTATACTCTTTATATATACATTGGTAGAATCAAAACCTACCATATTTTTCAGGATTTTATCTTAAATTTTTCCCAAAACACTTAAACTAATAATAAATTTGGTGTTTTCTGGGAAAAGTAAACTTGCTAAAATCAAAAAATACCAAATTATAATAAAGGTGTTTTTAAACAGATGTAACTGGCAACTGATGAACTGTATAAAAAAAAATTTGAGTTGCATTAAGCCTAGTAAATAGGCATACCTTTGCGGTCAGGCAGACCGTGGCTTGGACTAGCAACCAAGTCTGAAACGCTTGTGAAGCCAACCTGGCTGATATACTTGGGAGAAATTCTAGAGTTTCGTTGGTACCAAGTTAAGTTTAGTCAAGAGGCAATCTGAAAGAAGCAAGAATCCTACACCATATTATAAAGACTCATATTGAAGGATTAGTAAAGAATGACAGCAGCAACTCCAGTCACCGATAGCAGTTTTAAGCAAGAAGTGCTTGAAAGTGACGTTCCAGTTTTAGTAGATTTCTGGGCACCTTGGTGCGGGCCATGTCGGATGGTGGCTCCTGTAGTTGAAGAAATTGCAGAACAATACATAGGAAAAATCAAAGTAGTTAAAGTAAATACAGATGAAAATCCTAATGTAGCAAGTCAGTATGGAATTCGCAGTATTCCTACCTTGATGATTTTTAAAGGAGGCCAAAGAGTTGATATGGTGGTTGGAGCCGTTCCTAAAACTACATTGGCTCAAACTGTAGAAAAGTACCTGGATAATAATTGAGAACTTTTGAAACAGATTATGTAGAAAGTTGCACAAAACTGTTTGTATCCATAAATGTTTAGAAATAATTAGGATATAACGTTGCGCGCAGGCAACAAGCCATAGGGGAAATAAAAAGCTGATCATACAAGATTTTAGCTATTGGCAGCTCCTGCAATTTGTAAGTATACCAGCGCGCACTTCTATAGACTGAATGTTTGATGAAGTATCTCTAGAACAACAGGGAAAACGATCTAAATTGAGATATATTTCTGCTTAAAAGCAGACAGTAGTTCTCAGTTATGTTCTTATTGAGAAAATAATCCTCTATTAGGTTTCTAGTGGACTAATCTCAATAATTAAACTGTTTTCTTTCTACAGTCCTAGTTATCAAGCAAGTAAGGTAGAATCAACCTATTTTATGACTTAGCCGAGATTCTCAGTGGTCTCGGAAATTTTGTATTTATAAATAGAAAGCCCTAATTTAATACTAAGGCTTTAGTAACTTAGTATACCAAAAGGAAGAAAGAAGAAGGAAGAAGCAAGAAGGAAAAATCTGGCGTTGTCTAAGTTTTAAGCTTTTGATCTGTATGTGTCCTTTCCTTCGACTGCTATATATTAGGGAACAGGCAATAGTGGAAAAAAATTGGACAGTATTCGATTCTTCATCACTCTATGTCCTAGTAGTTGTACCAATTATCATGTATGAATTTTACCTAAATGGAGCAAGAAGGCCCACACCATAACCCTAGTTTGGTGTTGGGATGAATTGCGACCAACAAAAAAAATCATGCAGATCGCCAAAAGTTCTGCTATATAATGGTAAAGTTAAAGCATGATTATTAGAGAAGCCAAGCTATTAAACGGGTCTAAGGCACAATATCAAGCCTTAGAACAGGCGATCAGAACTGCTCAATTCATTAGAAACAAAGCAGTTAGATTATGGCGCGACGAGCCAGATGTAAATAAAGCTCGTCTATCTGTGCTGTGTAAAGAACTGGCAACGGAGTTTCCTTTTGCTCAAAAGTTGAACTCAATGGCGCGTCAAGCATCAGCACAGAGAGCTTGGAATTCAATCTCTAGCTTCTATCGTCGCTGTAGAGAAGGAGCCAAAAACAAAGGTTATCCTCAATTCAAAAAGCATTCTCGCTCAGTTGAGTATAAAACCTCTGGATGGAAACTATCACAGGATTGTTTAACTATTAATTTCACCGATGGTTTTCAAGCAGGTAGGTTCTCTCTATTCTGTAATCATCAAACCAGAGAGGACTTATTTAGACTGAAAATCAATCGGGTCAGAATTGTCAGGCGAGCTGATGGTTATTATGCTCAATTGTGCTTTGACGCTCACCGCAAAGAAACAGGGAACTATACCGGGAATGTTGTAGGCATTGATTTAGGTCTGACTTATTTCTACAAAGACCAGAACAACAATGCTGCAATTTATCCCAAGTATTTAAGACAAGCTCAAAAGCGAATAAAGAAACTACAGCGACAACTCTCCAGAAAGTTTGTTAAAGGTAAAAAACCTCAATCAAAAAACTACCACAAAGCCAGGATGAGACTGGGGAAGTGCCATCTGAAAGTTGCTAGACAGCGTAAAGACTGGGCAGTAAAGTTAGCCCGGTGCGTAGTCCACTCTAATGATGTGGTTGTCTACGAAGACCTCAAGATACAAAACATGGTCAAGAACCATCATTTGGCTAAGTCGATTTCTGATGCAAGTTGGTATCAATTCACTCAATGGTTAGATTATTTTGGGAAAGTGTGGGATAAGACAGTGATTGCTGTAGCACCAAATTATACATCCCAAGACTGTTCAAGTTGTGGTCATCGAGTGAAGAAATCTCTGAGTACTAGAACTCATCAATGTCCTAAATGCAAGATTGAAATATGTCGGGATACAAATGCGGCATGGAACATTTTAAATAAAGGGATGAAGATTCTAGATGTGGAGTGGAATCAGATCAAAGGTACTGAAGGGCATTCAGGAACCTCCGAGTATTCGGGAACGCTTGAGGAGACTACCACCTCTGCTGTAGATGGGCAACCTGAAATAGTAAGTGGTGTCGCTGAATCAAGAATCACAGATGGGTGAGAATCCCGCGCTGTAATTTTTAATTCAGCGCCGGGAGTATGTCAAAAAAAGGAAATTAAAAAATTATGCTTTTTTTTCTTTGTCCTTAGATTTCTAATAAAGAATTAGGGCGAAATTAGGAGATAAAATACGATTAACTGGGAAAAATGAAAAAACCATCAACTAAACAATTCCAGTAAAAATTAAAGTTATTAAGTATTTGGAAAAAGTTAATGGCCTCAGATTTTCAGAAAACAGCAGTTGAGTCTATTGAGGCAGAAGTGACTAAGTTAGTCAAAAATTTGCCGACCCTAAAACATGAGAAATGGATTAAGCGATCGCTCTCCACCATTGTCAGTATGGCATCAGAGGAGCTAGACCGCCTAGATTGGAAGATATTAGCGGCTTCTCTACAGGATATGGAAAAAGGATTTGAGATATTTTATCCCTATCGCCATATTCGCAAAATTACGATATTTGGTTCTGCACGAACATCCCCAGAAGCTCCAGAATATCAAATGGCCGTAAACTTTGCCCGTCGCATTACTCGGCAAGGTTTTATGGTAATGACAGGTGGTGGGGGCGGAATAATGCAAGCTGGCAATGAAGGTGCTGGGGCAGAAAAATCTTTCGGCTTAAATATTCAGTTACCTTTTGAAAAAGAATCAAATCCTTTTATTGAAAGAGAACAAAAATTAATTAACTTTAAATACTTTTTTACTCGTAAGTTATTTTTTCTCAGAGAAAGTGATGCTTTAGCTTTATTTCCTGGTGGTTTTGGCACTTTAGATGAAGCATTTGAAAGTTTAACATTAACACAAACAGGTAAATATGGCCCGGCACCTCTAGTGTTAATAGATTGTCCTGGTGGAAACTATTGGCATGACTGGAACGATTTTATTCATAAACAACTACTTCGGCGTGGTTTGATTAGTCCAGAAGACCCTAGCTTATATACTATTACAGATGACTTGGAAGAAGCTTGTCAAGCGATCGCTAACTTTTACAGAATGTATCATTCGAGTCGTTATGTGGGAGAAAAGTTTGTGATTCGTCTGAATTCAGAACTTTCAGAAGGAGATGTGGATTATTTGAATCAAGAATATAGTGATATTTTGACTATAGGAAAAATTGAAAAAAGTAAAGTTTTACCAGAAGAGTTAGGAGATGAAACTGCTCATCTTCCTCGTTTAGTTATGTCCTTCAATCAGAAAGATACTGGTAGATTATATCAAATGATTGCTCAGATAAATAAGATGGGAGCAAATACACCAACTCATCCAGAACATAAGTAATATTATTTCTACTTGACATCCTCCCGACGCTGCTCTACGAGACAGCGCGGGATTCCTTAACATCACTGTTAGGGGCTTTCTGTTTCATAGCACCCGCCTTCCGAGATTTACTCCCTTCAGGTCTTACAGTCGCTCCACAGACTGACACTGCGAGTCCCGCAGCCTTCTTGGTGGGCGTTCCCTTGCGTCTGTCGCCGACGCGGGTTCCCATCCGCAAAATATTTATACTAGCGTTGATATCTCTATCATGGTGAGCTGGACATTCTGGGCAATCCCACTCTCTAATATGTAGAGGTAGTTTATCTACTACATCTCCACAGTCTGAACAAAGCTTAGAACTGGGAAAGTATCTATCAATCATAAAGATAGAACCAAACTTCTATTTCTTAGCACTGGCTTTTTTCTTACCAGCTACAGTTCGACGTACACCTCTACGAGTTCTGGCGTTAGTGCGAGTCTGCTGTCCTCTAACTGGTAGACCCATCCTGTGCCGACGACCCCGGTAAGTACCAATATCCATCAACCGCTTGATGTTCATGGCTTCCAATCGTCTAAGGTCTCCTTCAACTTGGTAGTTATTTTGAACCGTAGAACGAAGTTCTGCTATATCAGAATCACTTAAATCCTTGACCCGGGTATCAGGATTTACACCAGTTTCATCTAAAATTTCTTGAGACCGAGATAGTCCAATTCCATAGATGTATGTCAGACCAATTTCTATACGCTTATCGCGTGGGAGATCTACTCCTGCAATTCGTGCCACTTTACTTTATCTCCATCACCTTAAAATTAAACTTAAACTAGGTTAATGAGTAGACAACAAATAATCTGATGCCTGTATCGAATATGCTTAACCTTGACGTTGTTTATGTTTGGGATTAACACATATAACCATTACTCGTCCTCGACGACGAATAACACGACACTTTTCACACATTTTTTTGACAGATGCTCTAACTTTCATGCCTTATTATGGCAATACTACAAATTTAGTATTGTATCATTTACTAATGTTTTCAGCAAGTAGATAATCTCCCTACAAATTATTGAGTAGAGATTCAATCATTACTACTTTTTCCTCAGCCGATATGTAATTCGACCTTTTGTCAAGTCATAGGGTGTTAACTCTACCTTGACTCGATCGCCTGGTAGAATTTTGATGTAATTGCGACGGATTTTTCCAGAAATATGAGCTAGCACATTAAACCCATTATCTAAGTCTACTCTGAACATAGCATTAGGTAGAGATTCCGTCACTGTACCCTCCATTTCTATGAGATCTTGTTTTGCCAACTGTTAATCACCTCAACGCTGCAAGTAACCATTTTTTTGTATTGAGAACAGCCTGTTATTTCAGGTGATTCCCCTCAACATATCCTATCAAAAAGTTTTTAATTTTTAGAGGTTATTGAGCATGAGTTATAAATAATATATATCTATAATATTTAATTGGCATTTAGAGAGCTACAACTAAATATTTCCAGGTAGAAACAATTTATCAAAATCTAATTCTTATTTACCCTATGATATATTAACCGATAGCTTGAGAGAATTAGTCACAGCATCAACAGACTGATTTCCATCTATTGTAAATAGCTGTTGACGTTCTTTGTAAAATTCAATCAGAGGTTGTGTTTGTTGGTCGTAGACTTTTAAACGATTTCTAATAGTTTCCTCATTATCATCTTGCCGACCCCTTGATAATAAGCGACCGACTAAAACCTCATCTGGCACTTGTAAATTTATGACCATCAAAGAATTACTAATTTCAGCTATTTCTTCTTGAGTGTCATTTCCATTTTTGCTTCCAGATAAAAGTTTTTCTACAAAATGTGCTTGAGCCACATTTCTAGGAAACCCATCTAGAACCCAACCATTTTGAGCATCATCTTTTTTCAGTCTTTCTTCAACCATGTCAAGGATTAGTCCATCGGGAACCAAATCACCTTTGTCCATATATTCTTTAGCTTGTAAACCCAGGGTTGATTTTTGTGCCACATTATTGCGTAAAATATCACCTGTAGAAATATGAGGAACTTGGTAAAATTCTGCTATTCGAGATGCCTGTGTTCCCTTGCCTGCTCCTGGCGGACCTAAGAATATCAGTTTTACCACTATTGCTTCACCATTCCTTCGTATCTTTGGGAGATAACGTAAGTTTGAATTTGTTTTGCTGTATCTATTGCTACACCTACTAGAATTAATAGAGAGGTAGCTCCTAATCCTCTAAAGGTAGGTACACGAGTTGCACTTTCTACTACCGTAGGGATAATTGCTACTACACCAAGGAAAATAGCTCCTAAGAAAGTCAACCTATTCAAAACTTTCTCTATATAATCGCTGGTAGTTTTACCTGGGCGAATGCCTGGGATACTTGCTCCCATTTTCTTCAAATTCTGCGACATATCCACTGGGTTCATAATGAGGGAGGCGTAGAAATAACTGAAGAATAATATTAGAACAAAGTAAAATAGAGCATACAACCAAGGAGTCGGGCCACTAGGACTGATAGAAGTAATAATCTGAGATAAAAGTGGATTGTTAGAAAACTGAGCTAAAGATACAGGTAATATGAGGACGGCAGAAGCAAAGATAATTGGCATTACTCCACCCTGATTTAATCGTAAAGGTAAATAGCTTTTTGTTTCCCGATAAAGTTTTCTACCTACTTGACGACGAGCTGAAAGTATAGGAATTCTGCGACTTCCCTCTTGTACAAAGACAATACCTACAATCATCACGAGGAATACCAGAAGCAGAATAATCGCACGACCTACGATAGCACGGTCTCCTCCTTCAAACAATTTAATAGTGTCGCCTAGTGATTGAGGTAACACAGCCACAATGTTGACAAATATCAACAATGATGCTCCATTACCAATTCCTCTTTCTGTAATTAATTCAGATATCCACATCACAAACATGGAACCTGCCGTAATTGCTAAAATAGTCTTAGCAATAAATAGAGGCCCTGGGCTAATCGCTACACTTACCGACGATCCATTGATATCTACAGATGAACTATTCAGAAATATTGCTAAACCAAAGCTTTGTAAAACTGACCATCCCAAGGCCACATAGCGAGTGATTTGAGAAATTTTACGACGTCCTGCTTCTCCTTCATTCTTCTGCAGATTTTCTAAACTGGGTAAGGCTGCTGTCATCAATTGAATGATAATCGAGGCATTAATATAAGGTATGATGCCCAATGCAAAAATACCTAATGCCGAGAAACCTCCACCAGAAAATAGGTCTAGAAATCCTGTTAAAGCCTGATTCCCGATACTTGCTTCAAAAGCTCCTCTATTTATTCCTGGTACTGGTAAGTACACACCTAAACGCACCAAAAGAAGCAAACCTATTGTCACTAGCAGTCGCCCCCGCAACCCTGCTGCTTGGGCCATCTGCAAGAATGTTTCTTGAGCAGTTGGTGCCTTATCTCTACTAATGTCCATATGTATTTGAGATTTATATTTTATATTTTTGATTTTAGCAAAATTAGGTAGAATCCTCCGCTTCTAGATATTTTATTTGTTTTATAATCAAGATTTTTTCTTCAACTAAAGCTTTTGAGGCTCTACTTGAGATAACCTAAAAAAACTAGAAAGTTTATCAAAATAATTGGGTCGCGCAACCCCACCTTTTAAGGCGAAATACTTTTGGAGAGTTGCTCACGCATCCCCGTTACAAAAATCACTTCTGACTTCTGACTTCGTTATTGGTTCGATCCTATTTGTTCACAACTACCACCTGCTGCCTCTATTTTGGAACGAGCTGTAGCTGTAAAACCTATAGCATGAACATTGAGTGCAATATTCAACTCTCCATCTCCGAGGACTTTGAGCGGTCCATCATTACTTGTAATAATTCCCGCTTCCATAAGAGAGGCAAGAGTTACCTCTGTGTTAGCTGGTAATGATGCCAACTTACCCACATTAATAATTGTATATTTTTTCCGATTTACCATCGGAAAGCTTTTTAACTTTGGCAAGCGACGATAAAGAGGATTTTGACCACCTTCAAAACCGGGTCTAGTACTGCTGCCAGACCGAGATTTTTGACCGCGCATCCCCTTACCACAGCTTGCACCTTGACCTGCTGATATGCCTCGGCCTAATCTACGAGGGCGTTTCTGAGAACCTTTTTTAGGAATTGCATCTTTTAATCTCATATTGTTTGATCTTGCTACCGATGAATTTGCCATTATTGACATCCTTCCGACGCTGCTCTACGAGACAGCACGGGTTCCCTAGCATCACTGATAGGGGCTTTCTGCTTCAATGCACCCGCCTTCCGGGATTTACTCCCAGAAGGTCTTACAGTCGCTCCACAGACTGACACTGCTAG
>NZ_RCBY01000439.1 GCF_003838195.1 Okeania hirsuta | reverse complement strand
CCCACCCTGTGGAGGAGTGGGGAAACCAGCACCCCCTTACCAACCCCCTTATGGTTGTTGTTTCTTGATTGGCATAATAATATCAACTGTAGTTCCTTGGTCTACTCCCTCACTATAGAGATGAATACTGCCATTCATCATTTCCATCAGACCGCGAGAAATAGCTAATCCTAATCCATTTCCTCCAAACTTACGCGTTTTTGTACCATCTACCATCACAAAAGGCTGAAACAGTTTATCTTGTTGCTCTGGATTAATACCAATTCCCGTATCTTCAATCTTAACTAAAACCCGATTTTCTTTCCCACCATAATTATCAGATAAATTATTTGTATTTTCAGCAACAATAAAGTTATTGTATTCTTGGATAAGACAAATATTAATACTTCCTTTTTCCGTAAACTTAATTGCGTTACTTATAACATTTTCAAACACTTGCTTCAACTTTTCTTGGTCAGCGTTAACAATTATTACTTGTTCAGGAATATTTAGTTTTAATAATAAAGATTTTTGTTTAATATATTCTCTAAATGAATCTATTGTTTCGTGTAATAATTTGCCAATATCGACATCCTGCAAATATATCGATAAAGTTTCTGAATCAATTCTACGAATATCTAGGATATCATCAATAATTCCTAGTAAATGAATGGCAGAATCATTAGCTTGTTTCAAAAACTCCTTTTCTTCTTCTTTCGTATCACAAAATCCATCATCAATCAATTGAATAGAGCCAATAATTCCATTGAGTGGAGTTCTTAATTCATGAGAAATATTAGCCAAAAATTCGCTTTTTAACTGGTTAGCAACTTGAGCTTCTTTAGAAGTAACTTCTAATTGATTTGCCCATCTTTTAAGCCTATAGACCATACTTTCCAATGCAATTGCTAATTGATTAAATTCACGAATTCTTAGACTTATAGGTACTTTATTGGGAGAGTCTAAATCATTGACAGCAAGAGCATAATCTCTAAGTTTTTCCAAAGGACGAGCTAAATCACGAGCCAAATAAATAGTTGCCATAACACTAGCACCAACTAAACCAAAAATCAGAATAATTAGAACTTTTTGAACTTGTCTAAGACCAGATAAAGCAAAGTCTATAGGTGTAATAGCTAAAACAATCCACTTTTTATCATCATCACGGTCTACAGGACTAGAAGTTGGTGCATATCCTACTAAAAATTCATCATCTGCTGATAATTTGAGTCCCAATAATTCAGGCAATATCTTTTTAAATTCATCAATAAATTCTCTCAGAGGATTACTATTACTCTTTTTTGAAATATCTATTTCTTCAAAAGAGAATATGTGGATAAAATCTTTTCTACCTTCCTGTGCATTTCTGATAATATGTTTTAGCCTTTCTGCATCTGGTCCATCAGAAATATTACGCCCTACTCTATCAGGATCTGGACTAGCTAAAATTGTACCTTTATAATTAATTACTACAGTTGAACCTGCCAGTGAACCTCTTCTGCGATTTGTTTGCATTGGTAAATCCGACTTAATGCTTAAGGCATAACGCAATTGTCTTTCACTACCTTCAGCAACATATACTGGTACACTCAAACCTAAGCTAACTTGTTTTTTCTGAGCAACCGTATCATCACTTGAAAAACTATCCGAGTTTAACTGTTCTGGCCATATATAACTTATATCAACATTAGACATCTCTCTAATTAGCTGTCTGTGCTGCGCAGGCCATATATTTAGTGATGGAGAATTTATTGATTCATGATCACAAGTATTAGCTATAATCTCAGAAGTTTGTAAGTTACTCAATTGAACGCATCTTACCTGAGTTGGTAACATTTGGTATAACTGCTCAACATATTTTTGATACTCTTCAGTTTGACCAGATTGAAGTACATAACTTTCGCTAGCATTAATTAGATTAGATTCTAAAGATTTAGCCCAAAGTTGAATATCTTCGGCCTTTCTGTCTGCGCTTTCTTTCAGATTTTGACGAGCAGTGTCTAGAAGTGTAGAACGTGCTTTTCTGTAGATGATATACTGTCCTAGTATTAATACTGGTACAGTAAGTAGTAAAATTCGCGACAGCAGAATCCTACGAAAGGAGGATTGAACTTGCTTAATCATAAGATTTTTTACTTAAGCTGCAACTTGCAACAGTTTTGACAATTATTTGCGTTTTTACTTCTGAGAATCTTTGAAAACTATAACTATTATCTATGAATATAGAATTTATCAGAATTCAGTTAATTTGATTTGAGTTTTTTATTTATTAACTCTTCCATGGTATACCGCATTTGATAATATTGCCTAGACAATATAAAGTTCTAAACTAAAAAAAATTTGAGATTTTGCCATTAATACAAATTAACTTTAATCGCATAACTACTTACATTTCAAATTATATATGCTAGATATTGTTCATAGATTTTTTTATATGTAGTTCTGCTTATTATAAAAGATATCTTTAGTGACTGCCATATTATACCAATTCAAAAAAACAATACCACAATAGTAAAGCTAAGAATTAAATAACGAAGAATAAAAGAAAAATAAATAATGATGTAAATATGTACTAAATAAGATTGGTTCTGTCACCTCTATGGATACACTTTTAATTTATTTTTTGTAGATTTGTTTTTGATAGTTAATCTTATACTCTGAAACAAATCATTTTTTTTAACTTTAAATTCCTCGTCAATGAAATTTATTTATCATCACAAGTATTTTGATGAATTGTTCAATAAATATATTTTATAGTCATAATCTTGAATTTAGTGAAAAACATCTCTAAAAATTTCAAATTCAACGAACTCTATTTATGGCGTTGCACAGTGACGAATGATTTTATATTTTTGATGAACAGGATTTTGGATTTGATAATTGCTAGAATGACTAATTAATAGTTTTTTTTAGTTAAAGTCTAAACTAATTTTTGGTAATATCATTCCATGCAGCATTTATTGATGCTTATGATTGGGTCATGCAAACTAATGTTCTGGGAATGGGATTATTTGCTGATGGAGGTATTCTGGCATCAAAACCTTATGCTGCTTCTGCAAATTACATCAACAAAATGAGCGATTAATGAACTACCCCGCCGTGTAGACGGACGGGGTTTCTAAGTCCCCGTCAACAAAGT
>NZ_RCBY01000438.1 GCF_003838195.1 Okeania hirsuta | reverse complement strand
AGAGACTTCATTTGATAAGTGGAAAGGCAATGACAAGGGACGAAGGTCCCTCGACGGGGCTCGGGCTGACACGGTTTGTGTGTGCTGGAACGCAGTGTCACCCTGACCGAAGTGGAAGGGCCTAAGCTTTTTCCTTCCGCTTTTCCAGAGACTTCATTTGATAAGTGGAAAGGCAATGACAAGGGACGAAGGTCCCTCGACGGGGCTCGGGCTGACACGGTTTGTGTGTGCTGGAACGCAGTGTCACCCTGACCGAAGTGGAAGGGCCTAAGCTTTTTCCTTCCGCTTTTCCAGAGACTTCATTTGATAAGTGGAAAGGCAATGACAAGGGACGAAGGTCCCTCGACGGGGCTCGGGCTGACACGGTTTGTGTGTGCTGGAACGCAGTGTCACCCTGACCGAAGTGGAAGGGCCTAAGCTTTTTCCTTCCGCTTTTCCAGAGACTTCATTTGATAAGTGGAAAGGCAATGACAAGGGACGAAGGTCCCTCGACAGGGCTCCATTAGACTTGTATTGTCAACTAATTTTTAAAAAAGTTGATAAATTCAGGCTAGTGGAAATGTGGAAAAAGAAGGCCAAGATCAACTGGGCTCTAAGCTTCGAGCTATTATTGCGATTCAGCTGTGGCCTTCTTTTACTCTGCAGAGACTCAATAGTAATGCAATCTATAGTTCCATAATGGACTTCGTCCAGCAGAGCTTTTCCACTTAAGTAATACCCGATTAACTTATGGAAAAATTTTCACTTTTTATTGGTATCGATTTAGGCAAAGGGGAATTTTATGCAGCTTTTCGCCATCAGTCTCAGTTTGTAAAAGAGCGCAAATATGAAAATACTGCCTCCGGTATCGCCCGCTTTATAAAGGATATCAAAGCTTTTGGCCTTGATCCGAATCAGGTGTTGATTGCTCTGGAACACTGTGGGGTTTATTTGGAAAAACTTCTAATGGCTCTTTATGGAGAAGGCTTATTTACCTGGCTATGGAATCCGCTGATCGCTAAACATGCGCCTTTGGATCTCACTAGACACAAAGACGATCCCCGGGATGCAAAATCGATGGCTATTCTGGCTCAAAACTACCAAGCAAAGGCTAGACGATATACGCCTCCCTCTGCGAGAGAAAGAGAGATAAAAGCCCTTTCCCTGCTCAGAAGGCAGTTAATCAAACAAAGAACACAGCTTATCAATCAACAGAAGAACAACCTCGATAAAGCGCTTCCACTCCCCTTAGCTGAGGAGGTTTTTCAGCAGCTCATCGATACCCTCACTGCCCAAATCAAACAGGTGGAGAAACAACTTCAAAAGACCCTCTTACAATCTGAACGATTCAAGAGAGTTTATACCATCCTTACCTCTATACCAGGAATCGGGCCGGTAACGGCTACTCAATTGATCGAGATAAGTAGAGGTTTCACAACTTTTAGCTCAGAAATAGCCTTAGCCAAATATGCCGGAACACTACCCTTGAAACATTTATCGGGCTCTTCGATCAAACGAAAACCCAGATCCTCGAAGAAAGCAAACAAGCAATTGAAGGTAAACTTAACCATGGGGGCAACCTCCCAAATTAGAAAAGGTATGTTCTTTGAAAACTTTTATCGATACAAGACCGAAGTACAGAAAATGGAGCACTTGAAGGTGATAAACATCATCAGAAATACACTCTTGAAACTTGCGGTCAAACTGGTCAAGCTTGATCAGGAATTTGACCCCGATATCTTCAGAAAAAATAAAAAATCCTGGCACGTTTTCTTGACTTTGTCATAGTAATCGCAATGACAGATTGTTGTGAGTTTTTTTAGCTGATCTGCGGTTTGAATTTCTCCCGCTTTCTCAAAACTCAACCCTATCAAAACAAGTACAAACAGACCTAGAGAATATAGGGTACCCATCTAAACCAATTCGTAAGACAGCAGGATGAATTCTCCTTTATCTTCTTTTTCCGGTAAAGGCTCCAAATAGCCCAATCGATATGTGATGGTCAAATTCTCCAATATAATCTGGTAGCCCATCGCAGGCCAATCCGTAAGTTCCTCAAGAGACTTTACTTCTTCAATTCGCCTTTTCGAAGGGCCTTTAGGTAAGTCTGAGCAGCCTCGCAATTGTAAAGTCCTGTAGTGGACTTGCCCGGATATCTTAAAACATACCTGCCCTGAAAGTTCTCCAATTGGGGGTTTCCTGGAAAGTGAGGTCCTGCGGAAGGTCTCTCGATTGTAGCGTACATGCATACGGCTGATATAGAGCTTGCCGGAATAATTGAAGTTATTCCGGCTTTTCAACCAATCAACTCCTGCATCCACAATTGGATAGCGTGAGTGCAGGGGTCGGACAAGGATCGCATTTGACGGATTGCTACCTGTAATGTCCCAGCCGTATTCAAACATTACTCCATCTTTTCCTCTTTCTGCCCAGGATTTATCGAAAAGGGAGTGTAAAAATTGTCAAATAAACCCGCTACCGGGAGCGGAACATCCATATTGCTGGAATTTCATGGGTCTGATAATTGGTGCATTCGATTCTTCCTTTTTTGAGAAGGCATAGACTATCATGTTTTGTCTCCTTTAGCATTGGCCATGCCCAAACGGATGGGCAACATAAACGCTCAGAATTATAGGTGATCTGAAGGGGATGGAGGTATTTGTTTCTCGCTCTTTTCGAAGGCTTTTTCATTGACTTTCACACAAAGAATTTCATTCCGCTTTTGATATAAGCTCTAATACTTCAGATGCTCCTTCGGAATTTTGTAAACATGGTCTTTCAGCCATTCTTCCAGGCCTTTGGATTTTTAGCTGAAAGGATGAGGATGTCATAGCCTCCTATGGAATACTTCTTCTGTACTTTTACTTTGTACTTTTTCTTTCGCCACTAACTACTACTTCATCCAATGCCATGATAGACATTGCCATTTCTCTTCTTATAGGCATAGACTCTCCTATAATGGTAATTCATTTTTATCCTCAGGTAGTGGGCAGTAAAAATCCGGGTCCTTATAGTTCACTAGCCGGGGAGCAGTATAGTCATTGAGTCGGGTGAATATGTCTTTTTCTGTGACCTTGATCTGTTCTTTCTTGAGTACCTGAGGAACAGGAACCACCATCGCGAAATCTTTGATGTCTCCATGGAAAT
>NZ_RCBY01000437.1 GCF_003838195.1 Okeania hirsuta | reverse complement strand
GAAGCCTTCAGTATGTACTTCGACCACAACCCTGGAAATACCGACCTACAATCCTGGAATACAATTAACGATAATACAGCTAGCGGCGCACAAGCATTGCGAGCTCTGGGAGGAATTCAAGGCGATAAAGGCAGATAGGGTAACTTGCCAAAAGCAGTACATAGCTACTAGAAGACCTAATAGTGTGTGTTTTCTCATAATGTTTGCGATTGGGGGCCTCGCCATCAATCACAAACAGGACTCTTATGCGAGACTAACGTATATGAAAGATATACATGAAAAAGCAAGGCTTTTCCTTTTTCATTTCTCTTTAAAATGGTGTGGGAAAATTGTGGGGCCTGTCTTAGACGATGACAGAGCCCCAAGACACTTTTGTTCAGTGTGTCTAGATAAGTAGATAGAAGAGTTGGTCTTAGAGAATATTGTATTAAACGCAGCCATCTCGCAGCTAAATGAGCAAAAAAGAGTAATGGATAATATAGTATCCTAAAAGATTCCGCGCGGGGAACCTCACTTGTGTCTAACTTTAAATCATTTCTTTATTTTGAAGATGTTCTAAACTGCAATCTTCATCCAGGATTCCAAAATTTGTTTGGCAGCCTGGAGACTTCGGATGCCGCCTCACAAGAATCAGATGGCGATTCGCTCTGCTTCATGCGAATCCGATTTCATGCCCTTGTAGAAATGAAAGCCATAATCGCATTGAATATAGGGCTCATAATACGGCGACTGTGGGTTTTCCAAAATAGCACCGCAGTTATTATTTTAGAATGATCCGTTCAAAAGCCCAGTTCCTTTGCGATCAACGAGTTAGCAATCCATCAAAAGAGATAACTCTTCGTACAGGGCCAAATCGGTCCCTCAACTATCGTGAAAAGCTAAACACCTCCTCCTGTTCAAAATTTATCCAATTCAGTATATGGCTCAGTCGTTCCTGGATATTGCTAACATATCGTCAGGAATCAGCATACTTCACGTCGGTGTCCACCTGAACATGTACATACCCAACTGAGGATTTTTCTCTAATCCTCCTTGAGACTTCCTTGAATTCGTTCTATTTTTTGCTCTTGTATGGCCTCTTCAAAATAGGCTGATATTTCATAGCCATTTCTGAAATGAAGCACTTGTTCTCCCCCTAATAAATTACCTGCACCGTCGGATATCTGAATCGCGCATCGCGAATGTTAAACCACTACCTAAATCGGAGAATTCTTCCAAGGTCGGAAGCGTTCCTGGCCATCAGGGTTAATGTGGACATAGGAGGACTGAATAAATAGCAGAAGGCTTGTCTTATTCGAACCGCCCTACCCGGGCCGCGACAACTGGTGCAAGTCACTCAATGCAACTGATGCATTGTTGATGATATCGTATTGGCATTGGGAATATCCGAAACCCGTTTCAATGATTTGGTACAAGACCAATACTCAAATGTCCATCAATGAAATCCAGAGGGTTTTCTCCAGCTGCTTAGGATCCATTTGCCCATGAGCTGTTCCTACATCTACATCAGGACACATCCTTCGGATCTCGCCGTCACTCGGGCAAGGTCTTAACCCCATTATGAACAAAAAAACCTGGCCACTCGATGCACCCTCATAATAGATGGCTTCCTTTATCAGTTCCTGATTGAAAATACCACTTCCGTATGGATAGGCTGGCGGTTGGGCGTGCCGTTCGGATAACCGAAGGTCTCTGGCCGCCATAAACTAAATTGCAAGGTACGAGGTATGGGGTTGCAGTCAGGGGTAAGCGTATCTACATTTACCCTTAAGGTTACGGTAGTTTTTCCTTTGCAGAAACACCAAATTTTGTTCCTCGTCAACACCAAAGTCCCAAATCTTAAAGCGACCTCTTTGTTGAGCAGTGCATGTGTACCGATTACAACTCAATACTACCTTCTGAGTTCTTTAAATAGACTCTTTTTTGGGCGGCAGTTCTAAGCGATTGACGTAGTCCACCTTGATACCAAATGTCTTAAGGCGTTCGCTAAAGTTCGATAGTGTGCAAGCCAGATCGAGTAGGTACCAGAAAGGCGACCTGTTGCCATCGGAACGGCTTTGAAGGCGGCACGATGGCTATCTCGGTTTTGCCAAAACCAAATCTCCACAGATCAAAACGATCATGAAGGGCTTGACATGTCTTCCTTACCCGTGTAGTCTTTAGTTGTTCTGGAGTGTCTTCGTATATAAAGGGGGCTTCAATTCATTTGAGTAACCATCCTCGGAAAGCATGCCCTTTGTGCAGACGCTTGGCGTATAATTGAGTCACTCACCTGCAATTCCTTGACCTTCTCTGGTTCGGCTCTTAAGGCTCTTCCACGCCTCCGATCCAACTTGTTTAGTTTGGGAACAATGCCTTCTTCCCACTGTACTTAGAAATCCTTATGTAGGGAGTTGATGGATACGTAGAGTATATCTTGTTCTTATAATTAAGCGCACGGATTCTTGAAATGACCATTGATATCAATCTTTTCAAGCCAGAAAACGACCTACGCATGGTCATGTGCGTAACAAATCTCGGGACCGAAGTTCTCTTAAAGCTTGAGATTAATGCTCGGTCTTTGGTGAACCCCCTTCGCAGCTTTATCTGTGGAATCGATCAAAGATTTATGATCCGTAAAGCATGCGATCTTTAAATCCTTATCAATAAACCCTTGGTATAGAAACGGGAACAGGATGGAAGTTGACTTCGGCCTTAGGTCATCAAAGATCGCGTAAAGCGCTCGATTTTGCTTCGCGTTTCCGTAGGTATAGTTGTTAATTCCCTCTTTGCTCTGATCATTTAAAGTATCATCAGTAGACAAGTTCTTATTAAACTAGGTTGTGATGCGCTGATAGACAAGAAGTATTGTACACAATGGGCTGCACCTGTCGGTAAGTCCTACAATGTGGTGCTGCTCTATATTAATGATTGCATTAGGGCGAGATGAAGGCACGATCCCGGAATATCTCTGCCAATTCTCCCTCATCCAACACCGTGATTGTTTTAGCAAACTGTTCCGCCTTTTCGAAGCAGATGGCTAGACTATCCAATAATACCTGGAAATCCTTGACCCAAATCACCGTATTTTCGGGAAGGACATTAAAGATCGAAACCTTTTGATCCTGCTGAAACTTTGTATTGATATTCGGAAC
>NZ_RCBY01000436.1 GCF_003838195.1 Okeania hirsuta | reverse complement strand
TTTAGTCAAAATCTAAACCAATTTTTGGCAATATCATTCCATAATGTGCAACCCCTATTTTTTTATACCGAATTAAAGGGATTTGATATAATCAGGATATTCTGTTCCCTCCCCCTCAAATTGATATTATCTTTATCCCTTATGGGTTTAATACCCCAGCGTCTGCACGGTGCAGATGTTGCTGGTGGGGTGAGAATCTCCATCGACCCCATTCTCCTAACTCCTGACTTCTGACTCCTAACTCATTCTTCAAGCAAGTTATTATTTTTGTATGCTGGTGAATAATATAATTCAGAAAAAATCTCATTTTAAACTCTATTTTTTTAAACAAGATGTTAGCTAAAATCAGAGATACGGAAATCTATTTTGATGTTGAAGGTGCTGCCCTAGTGCCAGATGGGGAAAGGATGCGAGAAAAACCTGTTGCTTTTGTAATTCATGGGGGACCTGGTGCAGACCATACTTCCTATAAACCTACCTTTTCTCCTTTGAGTCAAAAATTACAATTAGTCTATTTTGACCACCGGGGACAAGGGCGATCGGCGAGGGGAGCAAAAGAAACTTATACCCTCGAAAATAATGTAGAAGATATGGAAGCATTGCGCCAATATTTAGGGTTAGAAAAAATTGTGATTATTGGTACTTCTTATGGAGGAATGGTTGCCCTGAGTTATGCAGTCCGTTATCCAGAAAATGTTCAATCTTTAATTGTTATTGCTACTGCTGGCAGTTCTAGGTTTTTGGAACTAGCAAAAGTTAATTTAGCAAAAAAAGGAACAAAAGAACAACAAGCGATCGCTCAATTTTTATGGGATGGTCAATTTGAGAATGAAGCTCAACTGCAAGAATATTTTCAAGTAATGATGCCCATGTATTCATTAACTTATCAACCAGAAACATCGGGAAAAAGTTGGAACAGAACTATTTTATCTCCCGATGCTATTAATGTTGCGTTTGGTGGTTTTTTACGTTCTTATAATGTGCTTGAGCAGTTACATAAAATTACTGCTCCCACTTTAATCATGGCAGGAAAACATGATTGGATTTGTCCTCCAGAATTGTCAGAAGAAATCGCTAAAGCTATTCCCCATGCTAATTTAAAAATCTTTGAAAATAGCGGTCATTTAATCAGAGTTGATGAACCAGAAGCGCTTCTCGATGCAATCATTGGCTTTTTGGTTTACAAGTAATACTAAATTTGGTGCGCGAAGAGAAATTTATTGTGAAGGTAAGGCAGAAGGCAGAGGGCAGAAGGCAGAAGGGTTAGAAGGATTTGGACAAATTAGTTTTTCATAACCGGATTTAATATTATATCAAACCCGGTAGCATTGGTATAATTATATTTAGGAGTCAGAAGTTCTTCATTTAAGACTAAAAAAATTGGCGTTGGTGAAAAGAGGTATGATATCATGTCCGGGTAAGAGCGCGAACAAAAAACTTTCTCCTTTTCCTCCTCTTCTTTCTTCCCTTCTGACTCCTGACTCCTGACTCCTTCTTTAACCGTGTTTTTTGAGCCAGCTAAACATAGCACGCAAGTCTTTACCCACTTCTTCAACAGGGTGTTCTGCTTCTTGACGACGCATGGCAGTAAATACAGGTTTGCCTGTTTGGTTTTCCATGACAAACTCGCGGGCAAATTGACCAGATTGAATTTCGCTTAAGATTTTCCGCATCTCGGCACGAGTTTGGTCATTAACGATCCGAGGACCGCGAGTATAGTCACCAAATTCAGCAGTATTGGAGATACTGTCCCGCATCTTTGCCAGACCACCTTCAACAACGAGATCCACAATTAGTTTAACTTCGTGCATACATTCAAAGTAAGCTAATTCTGGCTGATAACCTGCATTTACTAGAGTTTCAAACCCAGCTTTAATTAATCCACTCAGACCACCACAGAGAACTACTTGTTCGCCAAAGAGGTCAGTTTCAGTTTCTTCCCGGAAGCTGGTCTCGAGAATACCTGCACGAGTGCCACCAATACCTTTAGCATAAGCCATAGCGCGATCGCGTGCTTGACCAGAAGCATCTTGGAAGATGGCAAATAGACAGGGTACTCCTTCTCCTTGTTCATAAGTCCGTCTGACCAAATGTCCTGGCCCTTTGGGAGCAACCATGACCACATCTACGTTTGGCGGTGGAAGAATTTGACCAAAATGAATATTAAAGCCGTGGGCAAAAGCTAGAATTTTTCCTTCTGCGAGATTAGGCTCAATTTCGTTTTTATAGACGGTTTTCTGCACTTCGTCTGGCAAAAGAATCATAATTAGGTCTGCTATTTCGGTAGCTTTGTCTACTGGGTAAACATCTAAACCTGCTTCTTTTGCTTTGTGGGCAGACTTACTACCTGGATATAGTCCTACAATTACTTTTAAGCCACTATCTTTGAGATTTAGGGCGTGAGCATGACCTTGGGAACCATAACCAACGATGGCAATAGTTTTGTTGTTGAAGATGTCCAGGTTAGCATCGGTATCGTAGTACATTTTGGCCATTATTTTGTCTCCTGTCAGCAACTATATATTATTTATGCAAAACTTCTATTATATCAAATATCGGTAAAATTTTCTACTCTACACTCTATAAAGAGGGAACAGGGAACAGGGAACAGGGAACAGGGGAAACCCACCCCTCGCCCCTCCCCCTCCCAGGAGGGGAGTAATTGATAATTTATGGATAAGAATTGATTTTATTTTTGATTTTTACCGAATAATTAAGGTTTAAAGCCTCTTCTTTAAAGGAGAAACAAGCGGTCGTTAGCGTAGCTTCCCGTAGGGTGGGATGGTGAGGAAACCTGTACCATATCCAATCGACCAAGAGAGAAAAAATTTTCATTATTAGTCAATCCTATCCGTTTTCAAGGAGAGGTAATTGTTAATTATTAATTATGGCTTACCGATCTAATCTAAAAGTATTTACAGATAAAGGTAAGTGCCTTTTTGGTGCTTTTAAAAAGTGCCTGGTTTTCAGCTCTTCACGCTCAAAAAGGAGCGTATTTTAGGCCAGAGTTGGGCAGAAAAATTATTCTTACAATTCTTACTCCTACCTCCTAGTTCATTCCCATTTCTCCTGTCTCCTGTCTCCTGTCTCCTGTCTCCTCCCCTCACCCAATAAGACTTTTTCAGCAAACCCTA
>NZ_RCBY01000435.1 GCF_003838195.1 Okeania hirsuta | reverse complement strand
CTTCCTATTTCCGGAGGAATCGCAGTGAGCTTATTATTATGGATGGCAATGTATTCAAGTTTCTTGGCGTAGCTTATGTTAGCTGGGATTTCAACAAAGTCATTGTAGTTGAGAATGATTGTCCTTAGGTTGGGTAAGTTAAAAATCTCGTCAGGGAGTTCCGTTAGACGGCATTTAGTTAATGAAAGAAACTGCAAACTGTCCAGACTTCCAATGGCGGATAATTGGCCCTTGATATTTACATTGTACAGTTGAAGGTTATAAACATCCTCTTTCGAATTAAGTGCTTTATTCAAGTCTTTATAGAGCTTTTTCCCAGGTACATGTCTCCAATGATAGCTGAATGATTGAATGCTCAAAAGGAGTAAAATACCTGCCGTTATAATATTTTTCATACCTATGCTATTTTTTGCAAAGACTGCTCGGACTAATTTTTGAGTGTAGTCCAGCTTTCCCTGGCCCTGGTTCTGTTTCAATTCATATCCTGGTGTTTCGATTTTCATAAGGCTAGCAGTGCAGGTTCAAGTACCGAAAATGTCTTGTTTTTCAGGTCAATTTCGAACTTGATTTCCAAAGGCAAGCTAAAGGTCAGCCTAACCCCTTATTCTATTTTCCATCTCCTGATGATGCTGTCGGCTTCCCTTTGAGTCAATATGCTATCGGAATATTCTGTAAATCTCCCATCATCCTCAATTTCCCGACGATCTGTTTTAGAAAAGGTGTATTCGAAAAGTATGTTAGCACCTGATTGTACGGAGCCTATCTTTAAAGAATAATCGGTTGTATCGTTTAGGAAATAAATGAAAGCGTCATTTTCACCTTTCCACCCGCTATCTTCTGAAGCATGGATAAATTTGATTCGGTGAATCAGGGATTCTCTTTGCTGGTTTGCCCTTCGTCTATCCAAATCATTCCCCAATGATTATTCACGGGCATTTGGAAGGCCTCCATCTGCTGGTTGATTACAGGAACCCATGGCTTAGGCGAAAAGCATTGTATTTCTCCCCGTAGGGATAATTTTGGAGTATCCAATATTCCTGGGTACAGGTAAAAATTGGATAAATGACCCAGCCTATAAAAAAGATTCCAAAGATGATTAAGTTGATGGTTTTCTTCATGATACGTGCTTTAATCGCTTTTTATGCCTTCAAGGAATTTTTGGCGATGCTTTATCTTTCCCAATTGTCTGCATCCTTCAAAATCCCAGAATTCTCTTTTAATCGGACGGATAGCTTCCTCACTGATGGACCACTTTTTCAAATCCAGGGTCCATGAAAAGGATATAATGCCCGAGTATTCTGTTTTAACATGAACGTGAGCTTGCGTCCAATACATTTGCAAAAGAAGTTCCTCAAATTTTTCCTTCCATTCGCTCCATTCGTATTCCACTGACTTTAGGCAAGCCGCGAAATGAATCATCCTACCCCAATACTCCAGATTTGGTCCTTCAAGTTCTGAATCGTTTTTGGTAATTGAAAACATTCCTTTAGAAAGAGGGGGCCAGGAGTCAGAAGTTGGAAGCGCGGAAATTATGCCCTCATTGTGGGCATAGACTTCTTCCAACTTTTTGAGGTTTAACCCATATTCCTCAATCACTCCGTATATAAAGCTTGTCATTCCCATTTTTATTCGACAATTATTTCTCCCATTATATAGCGTTTGTCGATTTCCCCCCAGGTAGCAAATTGCATATTCCTTTTCTCCAATTTCAGGGCATGGTTTAATTGGTAATCAATCTTCAGCCTATCCATCTCCAACTTCAAGTGTTCTCTCCATTGTTTGGTAACAAAATGATATACGGGCGAAAATGCATCTTCCTTTTTGCTGAGTTTAACGTTAAGAATGTTAGTTGGATGTTCAAATTCGCTTATTTCTATTCCATTGAAAAAATTCTCATCCATCAAGTAGTGGGTAAAGAATCTTTTGTACCCTTCAATTAAGTCGCCTGAATAGGGGATATAGGCATCTGTAATGGAGGATCGAAAGCTGGCCAGGTCCCAGCTTTCAAACTGTTGATTCAGTACCTGTGTTACCTTCCCAACTGCAACTACTCTGGCGCCTTCTCTAATCTTGACTTCTTTTCCAATTTCAAATTTCCCATAGTGAATTTCCCTGCTTAAAGTTTTTAAGCTTAGTTCAACCTCATCTCCCGGTTTTGCTTCTGATTTGTTTACTATTTCATAGAGCGCATCCCAATCGGAATCATTATAATAAAATTGGCCCAACTTCTTTTATACATGGATTCTGCTGTTCTCATAGCTTAGTTTTTGCTTTTTTTAATTCTCCCCTTATCAAGGATTCCATTTCGTCGCACCAGGCCAATTTGGCTTGACGGACCAAAATACCCAGCCTGCTCCCCGAGAGCCAATAGGCCTTGTAGGGAAGCTCATCCGAAACTTCTAACTCCATTCTATTTATGGCCTCCTTTAACTCATCCAACTGTTTTTCTTGCTGCTCTCTATGTGTAAGAATGTGTTGCAGGGATACTTCTAATGGAATTAAAGGACCTACAAAGAGCTTTAAGGAGAGCTCATCCCTGGGAACTTGTGTTGAAACGGGCGCACATAACCATTCTCCAAGTACCTGACTTCCCTTAGCGGTTATCTCGTAGACGGTTTTATAAGGCTTTTTCCCCTCTTCTACTTCCTTTGCACTGACCAAGCCTTCTTCAACAAGCAGTTTAAGGTTCGTATAAATCTGTCCATAACTCTCACTCCAGAAATTAGAGATTACCTCCTTTGTGAATTGCTTCATGTCATACCCCGACATGGGTTGGATACTAAGCATCACAAGTATTGAGTAGCGTGTCTTACTTTTTCTGCTCATTGATCAATTTTTTCTTGTAAATATATATATCTATCAGATATATACCTAATAGATATATAACTAGCAGATACAGTAGATGATATCCATTACCTAGAAAGGCTAAATCGAGAGTCAAAAAATGTATATATTCAGGGAAGGCACTAAAAATATCGATGAGCTTGCCTAACTCTTACTTTCCTAGGCTTCGTACAAGAGTTTAGCGTAACATAGGACTCAAATAAAAAAAATGAAGCGAATAAACGTTAACAAAAGTGGCCAGCTGCGACGAAATGGAATCCTTGATAAGGGGAGAATTAAAAAAAGCAAAAACTAAG
>NZ_RCBY01000434.1 GCF_003838195.1 Okeania hirsuta | reverse complement strand
ATTTAAATTACTATGAAAAAATCTCAACTATTATTTCTATTTGTATGCCTGCTGATACCTTCCCTCTCCTGGGGACAGGTTACTGGGGTAACAGAAGTCAGTTTGACTTTCACACCCGCAGGTGGGGGAACACCGGTTGTAGCTACAGCCACAGACAATGGCCAGGGACTAACTCCTGATGGCCCTATCAATTTAGTGGAGAGAACGGAGTATACCCTTTCCATAGGGATGTTGGCAGGGACTACCGATCTTATTCCCGCTATCCAGGCTGAAGACACCAGCTATCTATTCTATTTTGGCTGGACGGACAGTGTAATGGCGAGTCCTGCCGGAGACGGTAACATCGACATGCGTACAGATCCTATGGACTATCAGGATATGGATGCAAACATGCAGCCCATAGGGCTTTCTACCTTATGGGAACCAGACTGTGGAGAAAATGCCCTGGTAGGCGAATTTCAGGTCTTGCTTGCCTATCAAATGGGTACAAAAACGGATATGTCTTGCTTCTACGGATGGTGTTCAGGTTTTTGACATCACCTGGGACCTAACGTTGCCCTGGATCCCAATGCTCCTCCTTGTGAAAATGAAGAAGAGGTCATCACGGATGTAACCCTTACGTTTGTTTCTACAGATGGAGATACTGTCATTGCTACTGCCGTTGATCCTGACGGCCCTGGTGCTTTGGGTCTGGTAGTTCAGGATACCATCCAGCTTCTGGAAAGTGCTGAGTATACCATGAGTATCACCGTATTCAATTCTATCGAAGGAGAAGATATTACCGAAGAAATTGAAGAAGAAGCTGAAGATCATCAATTCTTCTTTGCATTTACGGATGAGGTATTTACCAGCCCCGCAGGAGACGGAAACGAAGATAATTTCGACGATCCGATCAATTACAATGACATGGACCTTAATATGCGTCCTGTGGGACTTTCGACCGACTGGGAAACCGATTGTGGAGAAGAAGCCATCGAAGGGACCTTCAAGGTGATCCTTAAGCATCAGCGGGTATCAAATCTGATACTTCTACTGTTGATGATGGAGAAACAGACTTTGACCTGACCTGGCAAGTTGTTGTGAACCTGGACCCCAATGCCCCTCCTTGTGAAAACGAAGAAGAACTCATTACAATGTTACACTCATATTCGTTCCTACAGCGGGTGGAGACACGGTATTTGCTACCGCAACTGACCCTGACGGTCCTGGAGCGCTCGATCTTGCAGTAGATAGTGCAATTAACCTGATCGAAAATACGGAGTATGAAATGAGCATTGAATTGTTCAATTCCATCGAAGAGAAGATATCACCGAAGAAATTGAGGAAGAAGATAATGAACACCAATTCTTCTTTGCATGGACCGGTGATCTATTCTCAGATCCTATGGGAAATGGGAATGTAGATAATCGTGATGATTCGGTCAGGTATGTTGATTTTGATGAAAAACAACCTGCCCGTAGGGCTTAGCACGCTGTGGACTACCTCTGCCTCAGTTACCGGAGAATTTCAGGTAATTCTCAAAACACAGCCAGACCTTAAATCCGATACCACGAGTGTCAATGCTGGAGGTACAGACGTCGACTTGACCTGGACATTGGGTACAGTTACCAGTGTTAGGCAGGATCTTCAATCTTCTGCTTCCCTGAAACTATGGCCAAACCCAGCCAGCAACCTGATTCGTTGGGAAATTGAGTCTTTAGACAGAAAGGCTGACAGACTTCAGGTACTGGATATGTATGGAAGAGTTTGTGTTGGAAAGCAATGATCCTCAGCAGGAGCTCAGCATTGCTCAATTGGCAAAAGGAAACTATATGCTGATCGTAGATCAGGATAATAAGCGTTGGGTAAAACGATTTGTTAAGATGAATTAAGGTTAAGGATTGGCGATTTTGAAAAAGATCGTCTGCTATCTTAACAAAAATGTTCCGGAGAGGGTGTCCGTAATGGATGCATTCTCCGGGATTATTTTTTCCACTCCCATTTCTCCATGCCTTCTTCCTCTTCCACAAATCGGAACCTGCCTGCTGAAAACATGCAATAGATGCTTTGTTTGTAGAAGCAATGTAGGCGTGATAATAAGGCGCGAGATTTTGAGCTTGAAGATAAAGGAGCATCTTGATCCCCAGCCCTTTTTTCTACGATTGCCTTTGACCATAATCAAAAGATTTACCCCGTCTTCTTCCCACTCGACCTCAGCAAAAACCTGTATTTCCTCAGCAACTTCCCACACATAAGCCCCGCGATTGACATGATGGAGGATCAACTCAAATTGTTGTTTTGGAGGCTCAAAACCGTCAAGGTGTAGTCGTATAGCCGGATCATCAAACAAAGCAGTACTTGAGGAATATCGGCCTTCGTAAATCGCCTAAAGCTCATAGCTTTATTGGATCAGTACATCGAAGCTGACTATTTTATCTGTTCGGCATTTTGCATTTGTAAGGTCTCCACTCGCAACTCCTGTTGCATCTTTTTCTGGTTGATAAACAAGGCGAATATTAATCTTACCGCTCCCAGGACTTCCGTGGTTAGGGTTGTCATGATCCAATGGGATTGCCGTCATTATCCTGATCGGTATAGGTGAAAGTTGCATTTGCTCCTCCCTCTGTTTCGTAAAAAAGCTGATAATCTTCGCCTTCTGCCTGTAGCTCGGTGGTAATGTTAGTGCAGGACTTACTCGTTTGTTGAGGATGACGATTGTTCCGGAATAGCTGGTATTCGCTTTTAATGGCTCGATGATGTAGGAGGGAGGATTGGCTCCATTTTCTCCATCCAAATCCTCATAGCTCAATACGGCATCAGCACCTCCGCGGTAGGAATGAGGGTATAGGCAAGCGTGGTAATCTCTTTGGGGGGATTCTCCATGGGCGGAGTTTCTCCCTCACAAGCGGTTAGAAAGAAAGTTAGGGCGAGGAGGAAGGAAATCTGGGAGGTGATATTCTTGGGAAAAAGCATTATAGGTTGAGTTAAAATGATTGAATGATGCTGATTGTCAGTTTTGGGATGAAAGGCCGATACTTCTGCATGCCTATAGCTGAGTAACTGAGAAATATAAGATTGTGTTAAGACGATTCGATCTGGAAAAGGAATGGAAACCTGCTTTCCGACTTCTTAGGATGAGCTACCTGAAAAAATATACCTCCTGAATATATTTCATTTTGCGTCTGTATC
>NZ_RCBY01000433.1 GCF_003838195.1 Okeania hirsuta | reverse complement strand
CATTGTGGCGGGTTGTAAAAGCCCTTCTATAGGCAGAATAGGGATCTTCCGGCGTACAAATTGTCCGTTTTCAATTTTCAGCAAACGAAGTACAACTTTCTTCATCGTCTTTTGCAAGGCCTCGCCGTTGTCCTCAGCCCCCAGTTCTTCATATAATTGATCAGCCCTGCTGCTTAAGGCTCCGATCAAACCACCCATTTCGCGGTAGTCATCTTCCGTCAAAGTTCGATCTTCTCGCCCACTGCGAACAAATTTTTCGTAGAGGTTATTCAGTGCGAAAGATAAGATCGGCAATGCCCGAGGGGATTGATCAATCTCATTCAGGAGAGTAATCGGGAAATCCTCAGGTTCAAAAAATAAAACAGACTGGCGAGCAGGTTGTTCTATCACTTCCAAGAGGTCCTCTTCACTAAAAGGCGGTACAAAGTACCTACTGCCGTCCACCACTCCTGTAAGGGATGCTCCATACCATGAAAGCAGTAAACTCATAATCGGATCGTACTACTAGTATCAGCTTGAACCGCGGATCTTACACCAGCATCCAGACGAGCTTGCTCCGCTCCAACTAATTCAGCCATTTTGACTCGAAGTTAGTCCAAGGGTTGTACCTATGCCATTACTAAGGGTTTCTTCATATTGATCAATAATCAGATAGTTTTTGGTATCTTCTAAATTTGATTCCCATTCAGGTGAACCTTCGTCAACTCCGTCAAGGGGGCTGAGCCTGCCCTGGGTATTGAAACTACAGTCCAGTTCTGATTAACATCTTGATTATCTTCTGTAGCAGTCCCTTCATTTCCTTCATCATGCCGAGAACCTCCAATTGTCCGAATCTTGGGCATCAAACCCGCCTGAACCAAGGACGTCTTCCCCGTTCCTGATCCCGCAGTTACCACGACCAGGGGCTGAGCTTGAACTTTTTCCCATAATGACTCAATTTGATCCTCACGACCATAAAACAAGGTAGCATCATTTTCCGTGAAGGATGATAGCCCCAGATAAGGGTTACGTTCCGGGAATGGCGGAAGATTGAAAGGAACCGTGGGTCAGGATTGACGAACATGAATTCGCCCTTCCCATGTCTTCCCAACTCAAAGATAGTCGGGGTCTGCTTAACGGGATGATTTGCCGTCATGCGCTGGACCCGGTCCCGCAGATATACATACAATTCGGTAGCAGTAATGACACCATCTTTTTCCCCTTCCACCACGCCAAAGTCGGCTGCCCCATCCAGACCTTCCAGGAGGGCTTGAGCGAAGGGGAGTGCCCTTCTTCAGGCCTCGACCCCAAGAGCTTATTCAGCACGTCAATCGCCTCTTCATCAGCAGAGGAGGAAGCCAAGCTTTGCCAAGCCGGATCGGAGGCATACCGTAAGAAACGCTCGTCATAGATCACCTTGGAGCTCGGCGACGCCCGCCCGAAAGCCTATGGACCAGCGGAATGCTCCGGCGAAGCAACAATCCATGATCAGCAATCCATGCCGGCACTGCCAAGTATCCATCGCATCCTTGAGTGTTCTCATGGCAACCAAAGATTCTTGATCATCCAAAATTACCGTCCACCGGCACCCAGGTAACCATTCGGATCCGACTCACTATCAAAGGCAATCCCATGACCAGCGAAGTACAGAATCAGCGGCACTGGCTAATTCCTCATTTGCTGCTTTATTCTCGTTGATGATTCTAGGGATCTCTATGGTAAAGAGGTCTTCAATACCCTGCTTAGTAGCTGCGAATCTAATAATGGAGTATGTACCTGAAACTGATGTTGCCCCAGTCGTTCGGCAACGGCTTCCGCGTCCCTACCGCTGTCTTTAGTTTAGTAGTATGTCGGTATTCATTGATGCCAATGATGAAGGCAAAACTATTGTTGAATGGAATCTAGTGGGGTCTGCCATAAATATAAGTTGATATTGTTAGTTATCCCTGTACTTTAAGGATAGCTGTGACCAATTACCTTGAATGCGAAATAAACTTAAACCAAGGCAGAAACACCTCTAGTTTCGTCAAGGTATTTTTAAAACCCTTGATGTAAATGAGGCTATTTGGGCTTGGCATCCCTAACGGCTGTTTTTCAATCGGGTCCTATGCTCGTACTCATTGACGCCAGTCAAGAAGACATGCAGAGCTCAAGCTGATTGGTATGGTCTGACACGAACCCTTGCTTTCGTGAGGTCAGAGGTTAGATACCTTCAGCTAATGAAATCAAACAAGGATGTAAACCAGGCGATCGGAATAGAGTGAGGAATGTTGAAAGATCGACGCTTTGTCATCGGCTTGTTGTTTCAACACTTCCTATCTATCACCTGGGCTATTCTATTAGTTTCGTCCGGATTGTTAAACTGACACTCAGCCAATCACTACCTTTTTGACCATTGGTTTCCATTGGAACGGCGTCTACCGGCTCTGGTTTCTCGCCCGGCTTCTCTAAGAAATTCTTCCAATTGGCTGGTCGGTTGTAACATTGTGTGGTGCACGACTGCCAGTGGCCTCACTAATTGAAGCTTGCTCGAGGTATCGAGAGTCAAACTCAGCGGTACTAATGATCAGTTTGAAATGGTCTTCAATTTCGGTGATCCCTTTTTCAATCTGGTCTTCCGTCAAAATAAAATCCATGGGTTGTCCAGCCTCTTCCTCCGGAGAACAAATTCACCTGTAATATCATCAAAATGACCAGGTGAAATTTCCCAAAGCATTTTTCCATTGGTATTGGTAATTCCGTCCTCCTCTGTCACCCGCTCTCCAATCATGGCATTATCCGGTAGATAGTCTCTGGTAAAAAGCGCAAAATCACTAGAAATCAGCATGAAAGCTCCATAGTAGAACCGATTTTCGTTCTTCATTCTGATTCTGGCCCTAATTCTTGGCGCCAACCATTTGCCATCATCCCCTCTGCGGAACGGAAGTTCAACTTCCCATTAGTCGCTGATAGTACGCGCTCAGCTTCCGCTGGCGCCACCTCTACCGCATCTTCAAAAGCAATCACATCGCTTACGGACCAGGCTCCCGCATCTATGATCTCTAACTCTACATCATCGGGCTGATGATATGCGGATGTTCATTTTCCAACTTCAGCGTCTTTTCCCAACGGGCCATATGAACCAATTGGGCCACTAAAGTTTCGGCATTGTTGGTATTGAAACCCACTAAAGGAGGATTGAGCTGTACGGAGTCATCTCTCCTAGTAATGCTGTATTCCTGGCGCCCTCCATTCTCGGATACTTTCACGACAAACTGAAATCCTTCGTCCGGCCCG
>NZ_RCBY01000432.1 GCF_003838195.1 Okeania hirsuta | reverse complement strand
GTACCATTGGTGGCCGAAAATTCAGGTTTAATTACTCCGATGCTACCGGATTTGATATTATCCAGCTCTTTGAGCTGAAAAACTGGCACTTTTTTAGACCAAAAAATGCTAAAACCAATATCAGTCAATGCTTTGATATTTAATCAGCAAGCCCTATTTAAAGATAAGAGTCCATATTTTAGGGGCGAATGCCATTCGCCTCTAACCATTGTATGACGACGACAGAATTATATTGCTCCGAAGCCAACGGATTTGATATCAGAGGCGATCGCTATTTCTTGAAGAAGGTGGAACGGGAAAATATCAGGAACGGGAACGGGCAAGATGCCCCCACGCACAAAACTATTAAAATCATCCCGCATTTATGCAACACCTAATTTATCCCTTGAGAGCTGATGGCTGACCGCTGACCGCTGAGTGCTATTTTAAAGTCTAATTGCTGCTCCCGGTCCAATGGGAATTCCGAAAATAAACCAGAAGATAAATAAAGCTGACCAAGATATTAGGAAAGCTAAAGAATAAGGTAGCATTGTAGCAATTAAAGTTCCCATTCCTGTATTTTTATCGTATCTCTGAGCAAAGGCAACAATAATTGGAAAATAAGGCATCAGAGGCGTAATAATATTAGTTGTAGAATCTCCAATTCGATAAACCATTTGTGTCAACTCTGGTGTATAACCAACTAACATTAACATCGGCACAAATACTGGAGCCATAATATTCCATTTAGCCGATGCCGAACCAATAAATAAATTAATAAAACCACTAACAATAATAAAACTTATGAGCAAAGGCAACCCAGTAAAACCAGTAGCTTTGAGAAAATTTGCACCATTAACAGCTAAGATAATGCCTAAATTACTCCAACCAAAATAAGCAACAAATTGAGCAGCAAAAAATGATAAAGCAATATAATAACCCATTAAACTCATAGCCTGAGTCATACCTTGAGCAATATCTTTATCGCTCTGAATTGTACCTGCTGCTTTTCCATAGACAATACCAGGCAGAATAAATCCTACCATTATTATTGGTACAATTCCCTGGAAAAAAGGAGAAGGAATAATAGTTAAAGTTTCGGGGTCGCGCAAGATTCCTTCTGGAGGTAAAACTAATATTAATAAAAGCACTACAAAAGCCAATAAAGAATATCCAGCCCAACGCAAACCTTTTCGTTCAGCAGTAGTCAATTCTGGAATTTCTTCTTGATTAATTTCCCCATGATATTTACCAAGACGAGGCTCAACAATTTTATCCGTAATATACCAACAAACTAAAGTAATAACAAATGTAGAAACTACCATGAAATAATAATTAACTGCTGGATTAACTGTATATTCAGAATTAATTAATTTAGCCGAATTTTCAGTAATTCCTGCTAATAAAGGTTCGATAGATCCAATTAATAAATTAGCACTATAACCTCCAGAAACTCCAGCAAAAGCAGCAGCTAAACCTGCTATGGGATGACGTTTATATGCTAAAAATACTAACGCAGCAAGAGGAGTTAAAACCACATATCCAGCATCAGAAGCAAGATTAGACATTACCCCACAAAAAATAATCGCTGGAGTAATAAACTTTGCTGGAGCAACTAACACTACCTGACGCAGTAGAGCAGAAATTAATCCTGTAGACTCTGCGACTCCTACCCCTAACATTGCTACAAGTACGGTACCCAGGGGAGGGAAATTAACAAAGTTACTCACCGCTTCGGTAATTATTCTGCGGATACCTTCAGGAGTAAACAGAGAGACTGCTTTAATAGTTTCTTGAGTTGCAGGATGTACAACAGATAGATTTGTCAAATTAGCGATCGCGCTAATCAAAATTACTGCAATAGAAAGATAGAAAAATAATGTAATTGGGTCTGGCAATTTATTGCCAACTTTTTCAATAAAAATAAGTGCTTGATTAACTATGCCCAACTTTTTAGACTGTTCTGGGGGCGGTGTTTTCGTCATCTTGACTGTTTCCTTTGGAGATGAAAATACAATTTCTCATCATCATACTATCGGAAGGAGGAAGGAAGAAGCAAGAAGGAAGAAGGAATAAAATTAGCATAAAACTCTATTGCGCGATCGCTTCCAACTCCTCATAAAAATATTTTTGTCCCATTGGGGAATTTGTATATTATCATTTTCTTTGTGGGTTTAATACCCCACCGTCTACACGGTGTTCAAAATTACTTGGGGGAGCGTAGACGCGGAACGGCTTGTCGAAGACTATCCCCATGTAATTTTCCTCCTGTCTCCTGTCTCCTGTCTCCTTCTTCAAATTACTAATCAAGTGTACTACATAATTATGTTTTGGCCTAGTCAAGAGTAATTGCCTCAAACTCAAATCAGTTAAAAAATTTTTTTTCCTTCCAACCCTTGAAATTTTTGTCTTATATTATTTATGTAGTATAAAAATATAGATCAAAGCAAACCAAGTCATCTGTACCTTAAAAACAAAATAGATACTACATAGTTATTCATAGCCTTGTGGACGACTAGATAAGTCACTCTGATTCTCAGTCAGAGACAAGAGCATGGAAACTAAAATGTCTTGAGATAGGGTTGCTATGAAAATCAGCAAAAATGATGATGTAATTTTTATGATATGATGTCAACAAAATTAAATATCTAAAATAACATTAAATTCAGTAATTTATTAAGAAGTAAAATATGAAATTTTTATACCCATTAACAGCGACATTATTAACAGTATCCTGGTTAACTATTCCAGTATTTGCTCAATCTAAATCTAATTCAATGGAACGCATCAAAACTATTCAGCGTTTATTAAGTACTTATGAGTGTCAAGGTTGTGATTTGGGCGAAGCGGACTTAAGCGAAGCGGATTTAAGTGAAGCCAATTTATTAGGAGCTAACTTACAAAAAGCAAACTTGAAAGGAGCTAATTTAAGAGGTGCTATTCTCAGCGGTGCTAATTTGATTGAAGCAAATTTAGCAGGGGCTAATTTATCAGGTGCAATTATGCATGGTACAACTATGCAAAAGGCAGATTTGACAGATACTAATTTATCTTGGGCTGATTTGTACCAGGCATATATGGAGGAAGCTAAATTAAACAGAGCTAATTTATCTAATGCAAATCTTAATCAAGCAAAATTAGAGCAAACAGATTTTTGTGGAGCTACTCTACCTAGTGGTAAAAAAGGAGATTGCTCTAATGACAAAAAATAGAGATTGCTCTAATGGCAAAAATATAGAGGTTGTCGATTGGATTGACATCTCCAGGGGTTGAAACACCCTGGATTCTGCGGTTAACCCACCGCAAATGGGA
>NZ_RCBY01000431.1 GCF_003838195.1 Okeania hirsuta | reverse complement strand
AAGAAGGCTACCCTCGCAAGAAAAAAACCATCATTTCCTGTAGATATTCACCCTTGGGTTTACACAAACGATATAAACGGACATGATATCAGGACTTACGCAAAGGCACTATGTATAGAGTCCAATGACTATTGGACAATAGTTTTGAGGGCTATATATAGCGTATCTGCGTAAGTCCTAAAATGATTATTATTATCAAACGCGAAAAATCAATATTTTAGACAGGGTCTTACAGCGGTTTTCATTTGGGTAAACCACAGTAGGAGCGATTTCCTACGGAATGCTCCTAATTACGCGAATCGCCCCTACAAGATTTTGCTTGTGAAGATGTGGTTCATCAAGAGTGAAAAGCGTTGTAATAGTTGAAACCATTATCCCACAATGGTTTTGAAGCTATTTTCATATCAAGTCCGTTGAATTCGGTATAAAAAAATGTTCCATCTTCAACCATTACCAAATATTTCTCAAGCTCCCCATCTCCCCTACTCCCCCAGGGTGAATTTATTGTCACGCCTAGAAAAAAAGAGGAGGGGGTGGGGAGTGTGGGAGGTGTGGGGAGTGTGGGAGGTGTGGGGAGTGTGGGAGGTGTGGGGAGTGTGGGGAGTGTAGAAAGCACAGGAACTCAACAAAAAATAGGGTTGCAAATATTCTCGCTACGACAAAGAATTAGCCCTGCCCTACTCCCCTACTTCCCTACTCCCCTACTCCCCATCTAATTACGGATTCTATATCACCCCGTGAAGCACAGATGCTAAAAAGCGTTCGGTATAATACAAAGCAAGCTGATTGCTAATCCCAGGAAAAACTGCGTCAAAGGAGTGTTCTGCCCAGGGGATTTCTAAAAAAATAGCCTGGTTGCCAGTTGCTCGCAGTTGATTGTATAAAACTCGTCCAAACTTAGGTTCTACGATGTGGTCGCGACCTGCATAAACCAGTAAAGAAGGGGGAAGAGCAGGTCTAACATAACTTTTGGGAGAAGCTTCTTGATACAGTTCTAAGAGTTCGTCTGGTGTTCCTCCCAAAAAATCCCGCAGGACAGTATTTATATTGATAGGATTGGGAAAAGGTAGATTGCGGAACTGTTCTATTAAGTCACTAGGTGCGTAGTAACTTACCACTGCTCGAAAAGGCATAGCACCTTGCTCGTAAGCAGCCAGAGTTGCTAAATGGCCTCCTGCTGAATGACCCATTATCGCTATGCGTTCAATATCTACTTCCAAATTATCCGCATGGGCTTGAATATACTGCAAGGCTGCTCGTACATCTTCGAGTTGAGCGGGAAATTTATACTTGGGTGCATGGCGGTAATCAATAGCTATTACTGAGTAGCCTTGAGCTGCTATGTAACAACTAAACCTCTCATAGTTATCAGGACTGCCTTGTCTCCAAGCTCCACCGTAGACAATTACCACAGTAGGAAGCTTCTGCAACTTTTGTGTAACTAAAGGCTGGTAAACATTTAGTTTGAGGTCTACTCCATCGGGACTGGCAAAGACAATACCTCTTTGGGCCCGAACTTCCTTTTTAGGAAGCCCGCGAAAAACGTCTGTAAGGACAAATGGTTGGGGGCGCATTTGGGCTTTTAAGTCTTCAGGAACACTTTGTAAATAGTCTGTTCCCAAAACCGTCTCCATCTCAACAGCAAAGTTAGTTTTGGTAGTAGCTAGCTGGCTCAGTGGCAGTAAACTTAATATTAGGCCAAGTAAGCTAGAGATGAAGATGATACCAGACAACCAAGTTTTGTGAACAAAAACTGTTAGTATAAGCACAAACAGATTCAGGCAAATCAGCCAAGGGCTAATTTCAGGAGATCCCACTGCAAAACGTAAAAAAAAATAATTTGGAGCAGGAACTATAATCCAGAGACTGAAAAAAAGTCCTAATATACTCAATAGCAACGGAATTAACCACCAGAACTGTAAAATCCCTGATAAGTTTGGTTGAGGCATCATTTTTCGCTAAACTGTATTTGGTAAACTATAGTAAGTAATTATGACAGACCTGAAAGGTAAAGTAGCATTGGTTACAGGAGCAACGCGGGGTATAGGTAAGGGCATTGCAATAGGTTTAGGTGAGGCCGGTGCTACTATCTATATTACAGGTCGTAGTCTCGAAAGACCTTGTGTTAACGATGGCGTTTCCGGTACTCTCCAGGAAACACAGTTAGCTATTGAAAAAGCTGGTGGTAAGTGTATTCCTGTTCAAGTAGATCATGGGGATGACGAGCAAGTACGGTTACTCTTTGAGCGCATCGAAAATGAACAACAGGGACAACTTCATATATTAGTGAACAATGTCTTCTCCGGAGTAGAAGCTATTAGAAATGCCTACGGTCAGCCATTCTGGAAATCTGAACCTAGCCTTTGGGACCTGGTTAATAATGTAGGTCTTCGCAGTCACTATATTAGCAGTGTATTTGCTGCCCGAATGATGGCTCCTCGTGGGGGGGGAATTGTCTTTACTATCTCTTCCTGGGGTGGTATGTCTTATCTATTTGGTGCTGCTTATGGTGCGGGTAAGGCAGCAAGCGATCGCCTGGCAGCAGATATGGCAGTAGAGTTAAAAGCAGATAATATTGCTTCTATATCTATTTGGCCGGGGATTGTCGGTACAGAACATATAATTAATTTTACCAATCAATTGAGTCAAATGAGTCAAAGCAATACTGTAGATAGTTTTGGTGATAGTGAAAATTGGGAAACTCCTTTGTTTATAGGTAGAGTTATTGCGAATCTGGCTGCTGAACCAAGTATTATGAGTCATACGGGTAAGGTGCGAATTGTTGCTGAACTTGCTGAAAAATATAATATTCTAGATGAGAATGGTAATTGTCCTATATCTGTACGTTCCCTTCGTTTTTTAATTCCTTTTACTATTCCTGCACTGAGAAAATATGCCTGGTTAATACCAAATTTCAAAATCCCTTGGTTTTTATTGCTATGGGGAAGGTTGATATCACCTCAAATTTAATTATTAGACATCTCCTACAAAAGAGGGAGTAGGCAGTAGGCAGTAGGGAGAAATAATTGATAATTTCTGTGTGATAATTGATTTGATTTTTTATTTTTACCGAATACTTAAGGTTTAAAGTTTCTAACTCGCCGCGGAGAAACAAGGGGTCGTTAGGGCAGCTTCCCGAAGGGTGGGATGGCGATCTTCGGAGCGACTCTGTCAAGAGCGGGTCTCCTCGCCATATCCATGAGACCAAGAGAGAAAAAATTTTCCTTTTATTCAATCCTCTTCCTTTTAGGGAGAGGTAATTATCAATTATTGAACAGATGTCTAGTAGGGGCGAATACCCATTTGCCCTTACAGGGTTTTGGCTATGACTATGTGGTTCATCA
>NZ_RCBY01000430.1 GCF_003838195.1 Okeania hirsuta | reverse complement strand
CTTACGTCCCTTCGCGATTAAAAGTAGGCGCCGGCAGTCAAACACCCTGACTATGTACCGTAACTATTTCAAATTTGCCTGGCGACATGCCCTAAAACATAAGGGCAATACACTCCTGCATGTCCTGAGCCTAGGCCTGGGAATTGCCTGTTCCATTTTCATCTTCATCTATTTGAAGGGAGAATTGAGTTACGATCGCTTCGGCTGAGAATAATTTGATCCGTTTTCTCCAAGGCCTTGGTTGGGTCACCATGCAAGGCAGGGAAAGAGAAGACCTCGAAGAAGGAAGGATCAGTACGAATGAAGTCTTCCTCATGAAATTTCTTTTCCGGGCTGGCTCCCAACAGAAACTTATTGCCCCAGTTAGGGAACAATCTAACTGCCGCTGCTACTTCCGGAAAGTCCTTAACCAGATTCGGAGCCAAGGGCTGGAGGTGTCGTGGCATCGGTATGGCCGCCTTTGTTCGGACTACGAAAATCAATAGCTACGCGATGGATGCGATCAACATCCTCATGGAAGCGATCGTAACTCAATTCTTCCTTCAAATAGATATGAAGATGAAAATGGAACAGGCAATTCCGGCGCCCCTAGGCTCAGGACATGCAGGAGTGTATTGCCTTAATGTTTTAGGGCATGTCGCCAAGGCAAATTTGAAATAGTTACGTACATAGTCAGGTGTGTTGACTGCCGGCGCCTACTTTTAAATCGCGAAGGGACGTAAGAATTGGAAACACATGTACCTATAATAATAATCTGGGCTTGCCAAAAGGCTTCTTATCGCCAATTCAGGGCAAGAATTCATGCAAGTCCCCCTTTGATCTCTCAAGGAGTTCATCAACGACACAAACAAAGCCAAAAAGCGGATCGGCCCACTTTGGTGGACGGTGGTTATTGGAAGGAGCCGCCAATAGGGGAAGGTTTCCAAGCCAGTCAGGAAATTGGTTCCCAAGGAATTTCTCCAAGTTTCGTGATTCTTCCTTCCAAGGCATGCTGCCAGCAGCGGTGATATGACAGTCGTTATGCGTCGGCCCATCGCCTGGTCTACTAGCTGTTGGGGGGTACCTTTTTTCTCTATCGATTCATCCGGAGTGACCGGCTCCAATGGCCGCCTGCGACCATCTGCGCAATGATTTCCTGCGGATGCTGAGTCCATAGCCTTCGGGTACAGTACCCTACTATCAAAAGGATAACTCTTCGAACTCACGCCTGTTGGTAGGAGTTATGACTACTAAGTTTGGTTCCACACCATTTTTATGTTTTGAGACGTATTATTGGTGGATCTTTCGTAATGCAGACAAATATAAGTCAAAATTCCTACAAATATGATTGAATCTGCGCCCCTGGCTAGATTTCAAAAAATCCGAATTGGATAGGGGGACGCGTCTATATCACATATCAACAATAGATACCTTCCTGCTTAAAATCAATCCATAAGAAGAAATCTATGCCCTAGCTGATCTCCGCCCTAGCGTTATTTTTAGTACATTGCCAAGACTCGCTTATCCCTTACTAGCCACAGGCACAGAGAGGATTTCCATTGGCTGCAATATGCCGCTAGAGTACGTACACCCTCGTTTGTCAAATTTGATAACAAGCCATTTTTTCGATGCCGTTTAATTAGCTTGAAGCAAGCAATTGGAATACTCAAATATTTCAGGGCTAAGAATTTTTTGGCCATGTCAGCCAGTTTAAAAATGCCAGTGTAATTTGGCACCTCTACAACTATCCCACCAAGCTGAACTCCAAGCGAAGTACTAAGGTAAAAAAGTATTGCCTTTCTATGTTAAGCGTAAGTCCAGAGACTTATACTGTTTTCCCATGATTGCAGCACCAAAGATCTATTCCGATGGGGCTAAAATTGTTTCAATCAACGCGCAGAAAGCACTGAGATCATCGAGACTCAATTCAAGGGAGGAATGCTACTACTGAACGGTTACATCGAAACGCGAATAAATGAGGCTAATGGAGCGGTACCTGTCTCCTTTATTCAGGTTTCGATCTATATTACAATCTACACTTGAACCTCGCGGAACTACCTTCCCATGTCCAGGTATAAACGAACATAAAACTGGGCTTACTAAAGAGGGTGCAGCTAGAAGGATGGGCCATGAAGAAAAGAAAGTGAAATGACTACTTAAAAGATAATGGTGTAAATGACAGTTCTGGTACAGCATACCTCTCCCTCATTCGAACCTTTCCTAGAAAGAAGATCTTCCATCTTCGACACTCCCTCGCTTCCTTCTACAACAAAAAGATCGACCGCCAATTTCGACTCCTTCTAGCACGGTCCTTTTGCAAATTAAAGGAGGCATAATATTTCAAAACCTATATCCTTGATCTCAGAACAAGAAGGGGGTAAGCGAACATCAAATCAATGGAATTGATTCGTATCTGTATATCACCTTCAAATTGTAAAAAAACATCTATCTCAGCCATCTCGGATTTTCGGATCCACTAAGAATCCGTTATAATTGAAAGAGATCTGCTGATTTTCTTTTAAACATGATGAGAATACTGCGAAAGCTGAACATAATCTTTGGATCAAACAACTATGAGTATTCGAAATCTCCGGCTGAAAACCCATCGAAGACATGTCTTCAAGGCCTTGTTGTGCAAATTCAATGGATACACCTTTTCCAAGCGCTTGGTGACCTGGCAGATGTCTCCCGAAAGACGACTGATGGCAATATTCATTGGAGAGGAAAAGGTGGCGGGATATTTGAAAGGGTCCGACTGTGGCAATAGCATTGTGATTCAACTTGCACCAATAGCATAGATCATGGTACGCTTTTCAACCCAATATCCAGATCGGCTCTCATACCAGAAAGGCATCCGATAGGTCGCGGAGTATTACCGGATTATCCAGTTGAAATATTATGTGGGATGACTTATTGGTAAAAGAGATCTGGAAAATGGAAAAGCACTTCGTTTAATTAAGAACAAAAAAATAACACCCCTCTCCGCCCAGGCCGGAAGTGCCGTTTCAATCCCCCACATCGGGATCACCAAGAAGTAAAGCAACAAAGTCAGCAACACCACACAGATTAGGTTGAGCCATAGACCACACTTGGCCATTTCTCCAATACTTAGCCGTTCACTCCCGAAGATCACCATATTGGGGCCGGTAGCGATGGGTAACATAAAGGCAAAAGAGCAAGCAAAGGTGGCAGGAATCATAAAGAGCAAAGGATTGATCTCATTTGCCACTGCTATTCCAGCAAGTAGTGGCAGAAACAGGGTAGCCGTCGCGGTATTGCTATTGACTTCCGTAAAGAACAGCATAAACACCACAATGCTGATGACGATCAAAGCTACTGGTAAGCTCCCAATAAAGGCTAGGTTCTCCCCTATGTATGCAGCCAAACCACTTTC
>NZ_RCBY01000043.1 GCF_003838195.1 Okeania hirsuta | reverse complement strand
TTCCTGTAGATATTCACCCTTGGGTTTACACAAACGATATAAACGGACATGATATAATGCGTGAACACCCCCGTTGACGGTGGGGTATTAAACCCACAAAGAAAATGATAACTACAGGAAAACCGCAAATTTTAGCCCTGCTTTCCCATCCATCTGCTGATGCTTGAAACCTCTCGGTTGAGGGTTAAAACGTCTCGGTTTGTTGAATAACTACTAATAACTACAAATACTGAAACAAAGTTTTAAACAACTTAATCTCAAAAAGTCACCAGAAACTATATGTTGTTAATAACAGACAAGCTATAAAGTTCCAACCCACCTATTTAATTACGGACAAAAGACTAAATATGAATTACTCAATACTTAACCAAGAAGCTGTTCAACAACTGATGACTTCTTTTGGCTTTAACTCCCTAGATCAAGTAGACCAACTAGAAACAATTACTGACTATTACAATTATCTGGAGAAGACAGACCAAAAAAATTTGATGTCTAATGGTTCTCAGAATTTCCGTCATGCCAAACATATTTCTGCTGTTCTCAAAAATCAGGCTAGGGATACTCTGTTTGTTAATGAACCTGTTGCTAATACTCTGCGGGATTTTCGTTTACCTTTTGATGAACGAAATAACTCTATGGATATGTCTGTTAGTTCGCTGCAAAAACTACTGCCAGAGGAACTCGAGAGGACAGCACTAGAAGCTTTAAGTCAAGATGCTCCTACTCGCTACGTTAAACCTAGTTCAATTCAGTCTACTCAATCACCTGCGGCATATCTTAAGTATATTTATGATAAGGCTAAAGCGATCGAGAATGTTAATCCGGATTTTGATTTAATTGCTCGTCGTCCCGATCTAGAGGACTTGGTATTAAATGAAGATAATTTACATCAGGAAGTGACGACTCTGGAGTTAGCGAATGAGTTGTTAATTGCTCAATATTTGGATAAAAGTGGGAAAACAGAAGAAGAATTATACGAAAATCTCAAGTATACGTTTCACCCCTTAGAATTACCTTTCGATAAGAGTCACAGCGAGGTTCGTTATATTCTAGCAGCAATGCAAGACGGGATGAGTCTTAATGAAATAGCTCGTCGCATCAAAGAAAATGACTTTGCTCTCAATGATACAAATTTTACCTTAATACCTAACCTGGTAGATCGATTAAATCTGTATCAAAGGAAAATGGACTTACTGGGTATTTACTAAGAATGTTACCACTGGTGAAATGAAAATTTATGTCAATGGAACTCTTTGGCATAGTGAAGGAGACAAAAATCAACCAATCAATCTAGCAAATAAAGTAGTGTTGGGAAATTTTATTTCAAACAATGGTACTTTATCTAATAATTGGTACGAGGGTCTAGTAGCTCATCTTCAGATTTACAGCAAAGAATTATCACCAACAGAAATTAATAAAAAGTATCTTTTTCTGTCTCAAGTAGAAAGGTTCCGAGAAGCAACCAAACTGTCAATAGAAGAGTTCAATCAATTTTACCCTAACTACAGAGTCAAGGATGACGCAGATAACAGCTATGAAACAAATAAAGTCTATGGTACCTATATCAGTAACGGTCATAACTTAACTCTCAAGACAGTCGATGCAAAGTTAGTGATGGGCCATGATGACGGAACATATCTTAATCACGACTTCTTCTATCGCTTCAACCGCATCATTCGCCTCCAGAAAAGGACGAATATACCATACTATCAATTAGACTGGTTACTCAATACAATAGAAGATCAAGATGGACTGATCGATGATGACAGACTCAATGTTATTGCCCATTATCTAGACTGGAACCACAAATATCAATTTAGTGTAGATGAGTTTGTCGGTATACTCACAGAAATTAATAGTTATCGTCGCATGGGAGAACAAGAAACTTCTCTCCTGCGACAAATATTTGGCAATGCAGCACCAAAATTAGTAAAAGTTCTCAAGGATGGCAGTACAAAATTTGCTGATTTAGAATCTTCCCTCAAAGAATATTTGATTATCGGTTTGCGTATCACCTTTGCAGAATACAATGCTATTGTCAAAGTAATAACCAATAATGATGAAAATGCAAAATTTGACAAAGCAGCATTAGCACGAATGTACCGTTTAGTCAAGGTGTTTACATTATTTGGGTGGGGTATTGCTAAAGGAATTGAATTAGTAGAAAAATTAGGACTAATTGAGGTATTTGCTCATCCTGGACAAAAAGTCAGTGATGTATTATCAGCATTAGATAAACTGGTGTGGTTATCTGAGTGGATAAACGCAGAAGACAATAACCTGACAATAGATAATATTCTGACAATTTTAACACCACCGGATGATGCAGGAACTTTGCAAGCAACTGTAGAAGTAGAAGAATTTTTGGATTTACTTGAACAGGATATTGAGGAGCATCGAGTTGTAGAACAGAGTTTCACTAATTATGAAAGTTGGCAAATTATAGTAGAAAAAGCACCAGAAGAAGATCACGAAGGAATCGGTATCATGGGTATTCCGGCTGACATTTGGTATCAACTGTTGCAAGAGAACGAGCCAAAAATTATTGATAAGTATGGATTAGTTCTGAATGTTGAAAAAGCAAACATTGCAGAGGGAGTAACAAAAATTATCAAGGATAAAATAGAAGCAGCAGCAGAAAAAGGGTATCAACTAACGCTAACGGAATCAGCAGAAGGGCAAAAACAAGAACTAATTGTAGAAATTGCCAATTTCCAAAGACGACAACAAGAATCTCTTGCCAAAATTATTACTGAAAAACTCAGCGGACTTAGCTCGGAAATTATTCCTGATCTACTGCGATGGATGGGAATAGATTATTATGAAACACTCAAGCAACTTTTAGGATTGCAAGACAAAGAAGTACCAGAAAAACTGAGTCAAGACACTTTGAAATTACTGTACAACATTAATCGTCATGGAATAGTCATATCTCAGTTGGAGTTAGACACATATACAGTATCTATTGCTGCTGAAAAACCAGAATGGTTAGTGGAATGGTTAGTGGAAGAGATGAGTCATAAACTATCTCTGGAGCAAGTGTATTATCTGTATAAGTTCAAAACCCTATTGAATGCTAAAGTCAGTTCTCAACATTGGTTCGTATACTTAGCAGCAGTCAATGAGGGTGAACTTGAGGAAGAAGAACAAAATAAGCTATTAGCTGCGTTTTTAGATTGGTCTGTAGAAGATATTCCTAACTTAACCAATAAAATTACTTACAGTTTGGTGAAAACTGTACAACAAATAGAGTATCTACGTCGTCAGATAGAACTTTGTCAAGATTTGCATATTCAGGGAGAACAACTCCAATGGTTCCACCATTATGATATTATTCCTGATTTTTGGCAGCAAGTAGTTCCAGTAGTCAAATTAGGATTAAATCGTCAAAATGACGAAGTACGGAAAAAAACAGCTAAAGATGCTATCAATTTAGAACTCAGGGATGCTTTAGTTGCCAACTTTATGAATGAAGTCGTTGGTGAGAGTGAGTCACCAGCGCTGAAAGAGAAAATCAAGAGTTGGGAAGATATTTATCAATATTTGCTCCTGGATGTCAATGTTTCCTATGAAGTACCCACAACTCGTTTATTAGAATGTACAGGTGCAGTGCAGTTGTATATTAACCGGATGATCCAGGGAGTCGAGGATGCAAATTGGGAAAAGGGTCAGTTAGAGAATCTCAAAAAATCTTGGGATATATCACAACAGTATCGGTTATGGGAAGCAAACGAGAAGTTGGGATTATATCCTTCTAGTTATATAGAACCGACGTTACGTTTGCACAAAACAGAAATTTTTGAAACCTTTGAAAAGAATTTAGGTCAGGGGTCTCTGAATGAAGAGATGGTGCAGCAAGCAATTATGCAATATCTAGAGCAAATACAGCAGTTATCAGAGTTGCGGGTAGAAGGTTTCACTTCTCAAAAGTTAAGGGACTCTATTGAGTTTTGTTTTACAGCGAAAGCAACTTGGGAAACAAATAGTTATTACTATCGCTTGTTGACGGTTGATAAAACGAAGTTGGAAGCAGGAAGTAAGTATCCTTTTGAATGGGGTGCTTGGATGAAAGCGGAGCTAGTATTTAGTCAGCAACATATTTATGGTTTAGCTCCCTGTTATGGTTGGAATCGATTGTATATGTATTGGTTTGAGTTGTTTGAAACTCGTTCTAAAGATGGTCAAACAACAGAGTATTACTTGCAACCAAAATATTGTCGTCAAAATACTGATGGCAGTTTTGGGCAACCGAGGAATAGTGTGATGAATATGGACTCAAGTATAAATGGAATAGATGACCCGATCACTATGACACATCAGGGGATTAAGATTACATATGAAGGAGAAAATATTGTAGAAGACCTACAGGTTGAAGTTTTTGAACCTTATTTTGACCAAAAAGAACAAAAGATATTAATGTATTTCTCTGCTGGTGTTAGTAAAGATTCTAAAGATAGTGAATCTCTTCCGTTCTTCTCTTCTGTTACCTCAAAAGAAGAAACAGTTGTGCAAAAGATTAATGATGACCAGTTTGATGAAGAATATCAACCCCTAGATGGTTATTATGCAATTCACGAGATCCACCCCTCCCAAGTAAAGATACAACCACAAAAGGCTACAGACTCTATAAACTGGGGTTCTATACTACCAGATAACAGGAGATGGTCTAATCTGTACTTAACTGGAATTGAGATGAAATGGACTGGTGCAGTTATAAATAATAATGAAGTCACCTTAAACTGGGAATTTGATTGCCGAGATTCTCGTTACAATCTGACAAAAAATCTCTACTTCGGGTGGGTCGATCACAGCAGATTTGGTTACACTGTCTGCAAGAATTTATCCCACGAGGAAACTCAGATAAAACTGATCCCTAGTAACAACGAATTTAATGAGCAAGTCGTTACACTAGCTAAACATAAGACCGCAGAGGGAAATAATCCTCTGGGGTTCAGCAATAAAGAGGGTTATGTTAAGTTTAAACTAGATCAAAACCAAACAGAAACAGAGTTTGATATTACATTGAAAGTTAACACTAAATGGCAGTATTCATATCTTGTAAATTGGCATTGGCCCCTTGAGAGTCGTGAAGATACTAAATCTAGAGAAGAAACAAGATTTACCTTTCACGTCCATTATAACGCAAATGAAAGTCTACAGTCAGTCTTTGTTAGAAACTCAGAAGATAATCCCAGTTTAGCTGACCAACGATTTTTACTATTTCCTTACAAAAATTCCTTCTATACAACGAATCTCTACTCTACTGCCATTCAACGAGTAGTCGAACTAGCTCACCCATATTACGACATTCACCAACTCTTTGATTTAGATCATCAGCACTACAAGGAAGAGGGGATTCAAGATTACCTAGATGCACTGAAAGCAACTGACACTTATTCTGAGTTCTCCGACCCCCAACCCGATACACATATGGATTTCTGGGGACCTTATGGCATATATGCTTGGGAGATATTCCACTACATTCCTTTAATGGTAGCTTACAAATACACTCAATCCCAGAATTTTGATTTAGCTAAGAAGTGGTTGAAGCACGTCTACGACCCTACCCTTAAAGATGATCCTTGGGGAAATTATCCTTTAGAACATCTACCAAACGGAGTTGGTCGTAGTGCTTTGGGTATCAATGATCCAGACGCGAGGGCTCGTGAAACTCCTTATTATTATCGTCGGTCTACCATTCGTCAATACATACAAAACCTGATAGAACAGGGAGATTACTATTATCGTCAGATTGCCACAGAAACCCTGCGTCAAGCCAAAATGTATTATGTGGAAGCGAAAAATATATTCATAGAAGGCGGACAGTCTTTAGCAAATGTTCAACTAGGGGAAGACTGGAAAGATCCGACTTTAGGAGATGTAAAAGATGAGGATTTTATAGCACCTTATGACGAAGAGATAATGAAAGTCTATCAGACAATAGAGCAACGGTTGTATAATCTACGTCATTGGTTAGCAATAGATGGAACACCGTTGAATATACCTCTAATTGCTCCTCCTATCGACCCCAGGGTATTGCAACAAGCTGCTCTTGCTGGAGTTTCACCAACACAATTTCAACAACAAGCAACAAGAACTCTGAATTATGATTTTGATGACATACTCGGTCGCGCTCGTGGTTATGTGCAAGATTTAATTAGTTGGTCAACTAATTTGTTGCAGTATTGGGAGAATTATGAAAACATCCAGTATCAAAACCTAGCAGACAGTTTCATTTCATTTGATTCAGCAATATTCATGCAGGAGAAAACAATTGAAGCTCTAGAAAAAAATATTGAGATTCAACAAAAGACGAAAGAACAAAGTATATCTGAAGTGATTTTTAATGAATTTGAAATAGTATTGAGAAGTCTTTCTAGAGATCTGGCTACAAAGTATAAGCTAGCGGTGACAACAAAGCAGTTCTTATCAATACCAATGAATTATATCAAAGCAGCCTTAAAAATGATACCTAATATATTTGGGACGTCAAATGGGGGTTCTAAGTACGAAGCAACAGCAGAAGCAAATCTTGAGACAAACAAAAGCACAATTAATCTTGAGGAAGGACTCTTAGATCAGCTTCAAGAAGCAGCAGAAATAGCGCAAGATCTAAGAGAGTTCTCATTCAACATAGTTCAAACTAAGATGGCAATAGAGATAATTGATCAGGAAATTGAGGTATCAAACATAGAATTAGAGATAGAAAGACAAGTCCTTGAAGATATTAAAGGGGACAAAAAGGACAGTGAAACATTGGCAGCATTTAATCAAAAACGTTTCACTAACGAAATGTTTTTTAAGTGGTACGTTGATAATTTGAAGCAACTTTATCGCACCCTGTTTGACCAGACAGTTAGTTTCTGTTTATTAGCGGAAAGGGTGTATCAAGAGGAAATAGGAGAAAAAACCATATTTATTCGACCTCAATGGGATGATGTTTATCATGGTTTATTATCAGGTCAGAAGTTATTACTAAATCTCCAACAAATGGAGTACACTTATTTGCAAAAGACTCTCTATGACGATCAACCTGTAACACGGACTTTCTCCCTAGAAGAAAAAGATGACAATATACTGGCAAGTCTCAAAACTCATGGAAAAGCTGTAATTCATATTCAGGAGTCTTGGTTTGAGGAAGATTTTCCAGAGGAGTTCGGACGACGTATTCAGAGTGTTAAGGTGAAATTCTTGGGGTTAGAAGGTAGCGATCCTATTGCAGCAGAATTAACTCAAATTTCTAACCGATATTCTGCTAAAGAACGAACATTACAAAGGGTTTGTGCTTATGGGAAAATTAAGCTATTAGGTGTGGAGACAGATACAGCGACAATGACACCCAAGCAAAAAGGACGATTATTACCATTTGAAGGTTCTGGTGTAGAATCAACTTGGTTGTTATCTGTTCCGGCGGCGGTGAAAGCTATTCAGGAGAAACAAATCACATATAAGCATAAGTCTACTCTGGAGAAACTAGAAGATATTGAGATGACTATTCGTTATACAGCGAAATCTTAATTTTCGGCGTTGCTGATTCTGGGTATGATGCAAGCCCCCCTAACCCCCCAATGCGTGGGGGGAATAACAGCAGTTTTCATTTGGGTAGACCACAGTAGGAACGTTCCATGGAACGTCCCTACAGGTTTATTGTTTTTTTTAGGTACTCCTGCATAGTAATGGTATACAAGGAACAAGGGATACTTGGTACGGGAGCAAGATGCTCCCACTGCCATTACAATGCACCACCACCTTTTTTTAATGTGGTTATTGACCTGAAAACCTTTGTATGGTAATATTATGTCCCGATAATTAGTGATCAAAAACCTTGCTCCTTCTTATATCAAATCCGCCTAATTGCACATACAAAAAATTATCCAATTGCCATAACTACGCTCATATTTCTAATTCTTTCTTCTCCTGACTCCTGAATCCTGACTCCTGACTCCTAAACAGTTAACCTATGTATAACTGTTTAACCGGATTTGATATTATACCTGAAAACCCTTTTCAGATTGATAAACCACATCGTCATCACCAAAAACCTATAGAACCCATTTGATAGCTATATAATTATGGTGTAAGAGTCTTTTCGCGCATCAATGAGTGAGGAAAAATCATCTGAAGGAGTGTTGAATTTTTTGTATTATTTCTCCTCACATCTTCCCTTTTCCTTTCCCCTCCTGGGAGGGGGAGGGAAAAGGGGTGGGTTGTCTCTTGTCTCCTAGCTAAATTAATATTGATGAAGATACCAAATGGGTTCTATAAGGGCAAATGACATTCGCTCCTACTTTGGTTCATTGACCTGAAAACCGCTTTGACATCCTCCCCGGCCTAAAGGCACGGGGATTCCTACTGAGCCGTAGCTCCTCGGCGGGTTGACGCTTCACAGGGTGCTGCTTCCTTGGCGGTAGTCTAACGCTTCCCTCCACGTCCGTTTAGAGTTTCCGAGTGCCCCCCGGCAACTAATAAAACTATAGCATATATTCAATTCACTTGCATGCTAAAATAAAAAGTCGCCCTACAAGGGCGAGGCTTTAAACCCAATTTTTCGGTAAAAAACTTCTTCTTCTTCCCTCCTGACTCCTGACTCCTGACTCCTGACTCCTGACTTAAATCAAGCGATCGCCTGAACATGATAAAATGTAGCATTATACATTATTTTTGTATAGACAATATAACTAAACTATGCTACAAACCACCAAAAAAAAAGACGTTCAAGTTGTCATCATTGCTGAAGAAACAAAAGTGTTACGGTCTCGCACTTGGGATAGACTAAAATTTGAAGTCGAATATTCTCTACAAAAAGGTACTACTGCTAACTCCTATCTCATTCAAGCAGAAAAAACTGCTATTATCGACCCACCGGGTGAGTCATTTACTAGAAATTATTTAGATTCATTACAACTACGCTTAAATTGGCATCGCCTTGACTATGTAATTCTAGGACACTTTAATGCTAACCGTGGTACTACCCTCAAAGCTTTATTATCCCTCGCACCTCAAATAACTTTTGTCTGCTCAAACCCCGCAGCTTTAACTCTCAAAGACTATTTTAAAGAAGAAGAATTGAAAATTCAGATAGTTAAAGGTGAAGATACTCTAGACTTGGGCAATGGTCATCAATTACAATTTATTACCACTCCTACCCCTAAATGGCCTGATGGTTTGATGACTTACGACCCAAAAACTCAAATTTTGTTTACTGATAAATTTTTCGGCGCTCATGTTTGTGGAGACCAAGTTGCTGATGAGGGATGGACTATCTACAGTGAAGACCGACGTTTTTATTATGACTGTCTCCACGCTGCTCAAGCAAAACAAGTGCTTTCTGCCCTAGATAAAATTTCTGACTTGAGCGTGAAATTTTATGCTTCCGGTCATGGACCAATGGTACGTTATGGGATGACCGAGTTAACAAATTTGTATCGGAAGTGGAGTCAGGAACAAAATTCACGAGATTTGAATGTTGCCTTGCTTTATGCTTCAGCTTATGGTAATACTGCAACTATTGCTCAGGCGATCGCTAAGGGTTTAACTAAAGCAGGAGTAGCTGTAGAATCAATTAACTGTGAAGCTGCCACGTCTGATGAAATCAAGGAAGCAATTGAAAAATGTGATGGATTTATTATTGGTTCTCCCACACTTGGCGGTCACGCACCAACTCAAATTCAAACAGCTTTGGGTATTGTACTGAATACAGCTTCTAAGAGTAAACTAACTGGGGTATTTGGTTCCTTTGGTTGGAGTGGTGAGGCCATTGATATTTTGGAAAGTAAGTTAAAGGATGCGGGTTATAAGTTTGGTTTTGAAACTATTCGGGTGAAGTTTAAGCCAGACGATCTGACGCTTCAAACTTGTAAAGAGGCAGCTATTGATTTTGCTCAGACTTTGATTAAGTCTCGGAAACTTCGCGCTCCTAAACCTTCGGCAAGTGCTTCGGGAAGCGATCGCACAGCTCAAGCAGTGGGACGTGTTGTGGGGTCTTTGTGTGTGATGTCTGCTAGACGTGGAGATGTCACCAGTGCGATGTTAGCTTCTTGGGTTTCTCAGGCGACTTTTAATCCTCCTGGGGTGACTATTGCTGTGGCAAAAGACCGAGCGCTGGAATCTTTGACTCATACAGGCGATCGCTTTGTGTTGAATATATTGGCAGAGGGTAAACAATTGAGGAAGCATTTTCAGAAGTCTTTTGCACCGGGAGAAGATCGTTTTGTGGGAGTGGAAACCAAGGAAGCTGAGAATGGTTGTCCGGTTTTGACAGGTGCTTTAGCTTATTTGGAATGTAAGGTGGCAAACCGGATGGAATGTGGCGACCATTGGTTGGTTTATGCAGTAGTGGAGAATGGTCAGGTACTGAATGAGGGAGTAACAGCAGTTCATTTCCGCAAATCAGGTAGTCATTATTAAAACAGTTGTTGGGAAATAAGAATTGAAAAGGCTCAAAAGCTTACTTTATAGAGCTTTCATGGTTTTAAGGCTGAAAAAACACGATAAACTTTTACTAATAAGGGTTTTAGCAATTTTTTTAGCTTATATCATGTCCGGATAATTAGACATCTCTGAAAAAGATATAGACTTTTTGCACATAGCAGGCAACAGGCAACAGGCAACAGGCAACAGGCAACAGGCAACAGGGAATAGATTTTCAGGAAAAATGTACCAAAAATGATTTAGGGAACTGACTTTTACAACTCTAGCTTTTGTTAAATAAAGGGTAAGTTTATTTTCACCAGATGTCTATTAGTTATAAAAAAACTTTCTCCTCTTCTTTCTTGTTTCCTGTTTCTTTCCTCGTGAATCCTGACTCCTGATATCATGTCCGGTAGCATCAGTATTGTATAGCGAAGGTAAGGAAGAAGGAAGAGGGAAGAAGGAAGAAGGCTTAAAAGCTTGAAAAAACCTAAATTTCCTGTAGATATTCACCCTTGGATTTACACAAACGATACCAGCGGACATGATATGAGTCCTCAGTCGTTTATTTATAACTGTTCAACCGGACATGATATTACAGCGCTTTTCAAATTGATGAACCATATCTTCACAAGCAAAACCTTGTAGGGAAGTTCCATGGAACGTCCCTACTGTGGTCTACCGTGCAGGAAAACCGCTGTAATTCCCAACAACTCTAGCAATATGATTTTAGTTGTGAGATATTGGATACTTTTGTTTTAGGTATGGAGGGAATAGGGAATAGGTATGGAGGGGAGAAACGAATACATATAGCGCTGTGCGCAGGGAACAGGGAACAGGGAACAGGGAACAGGGGGAATAAATTGCCGATCATATAAGACTTCTAGCTCTTTTGCCCCTACTACAATTTGTAAATATACCAGCGCTCATTGCTATAAGAATAAGATAACTGCTATATTCTTTTTTTTAAAGAAACACCTCAATTCTCACATCTGATTCCTGATTGCTATCTATTAGAAAAAATGCTCGAAGAAGGGGTAAACAAAATTATCAATGTAAGAATTGTGGTCGGCAAGAAGATTGAACATTATCAGGAGATGTTATTTTTACCAATCAAACTACTTATTTATTATTTGCTCATAGCAAAAACTTTCTGATATAATCAGGACTTATATCATGTCCGGCTAATTAGTGATAAAAAACTTTCTCCTTCAACTCCAGTTCTTCTTCTTCCTTCTTCTTTCTTCCCTCCTGACTCCTGACTCCTGACTCCTGACTCCTCCGTCGTTATTTATTTATAACTGTTCAACCGGACATGATATTACGCATGAGGTACAAAAAACTAGGATTTGAGATTGCTTTCCGTCCCGGAATGCTCCGCAAACCCTGTCGGTCGCTTCGGACAAAAATACGTTGTACTGAGAAGTCCTAATAATCTGAGTCAAATCCTGTAATTCTTTGATTTAGCGATCGCTCTGTTAATTAAAAACCTTTGAATTTTTATTAATAAATAAGGAGTATATATGAACGGAGACTATACATAGGGTTTGCGCTTCACTAGTCTTTTAGTAGGGGTAGGAGACAGGAGACAACCCACCCCTCGCCCCTCCCCCTCCCAGGAGGGGAAGACAGGAGACAGAAGAAATAGGAATGAGCGAGGAGGTAGGAGTAAGAATTATCAATTTGGGATTTTTCTACCATAGTCAGCCCAAAATACTAGCTTTTTGCAGCTCACAGGCACCGAAAAGCTGGCACTTTTTTGAACCCCAAAAAGGCTAATACCTTATATTTATCAATACTTTGAGAATTAATCACCAAGCCCTACATAATATAAGGTGACAATTTCTAATTTGTCTACCGATATCTAAAAAATAAGTCTATTGAATGCTGGTTTCTGTGTGCCAAATTTAATTCTGGTGCTTTTATAGCGTGATCAATACGGAAACAAAATTTTGAGTTGGAAGAATTAATTAGGAAAGAAAATACACCACTCAAACAAATAAAGAAAGAGAAAAATATGAATATCAAAGCTATTGCTCTGGCATCTGTTATTGGTTTATCTACTCCTGCGGTCGCAGATATTACCTTAAATTCTCATAGTGCTTCTGCAATGCCTACCGACTTTGTCCGTCCAACTGGAGCTTTCATGGATAATAGCGAAAATTGGGTTGTTTGGCTGAAATTAGATGAGTTCGGAAACTATACCTATGAAGCTCAATCTCGAAAAACTGGCGCTTCTCTAACTTTGAAAAATGCCTCAATTACAGGGAATAACCAACGCTATACTTATACCTTTAGAAATGGAAGTCACAAATATATTATTGCTCACCGACCTAAAGACCCGTCAATCATCCGCCTGACTGTTGTCAACCCACAAGGATATGTAATATTAAACCGCCTGATGGAAAAGGTTGGTAATGATTGGGATGTCTAAAAACAAAGGAGTGATATTTTTGGCGTTGCTGATTGGCTTTGTTGCACAAAAGATGGTGTTTAGGGTAAGCTCCAGAGCTACAAAGTAGAAATCTAGTAAACTTCCAACTAAGGGAGTTTTTTGCGATTCCGGAACGGATCGCGGAGCGAATCGCTACTTTCATGCAACAAAGCCTAAAATTAGCAAAAAAGTGGTTTTGCTTGTACCGATCGGTTGACAACTGAAGTATTGCCCAAGTATAGCAATAATACATGGGAATTGGTATGATTTGCATTTATCCTGACTCCTGAAGACTGACTGCTACCCCTAGCAAAAGACTTTCCATAAGCAAACCCTAATTATTTAACCCAATATAGCGTTTCCCAAGCTAATAAGGTACAGTTGTTTTTCTTCTTGATCGATTCCTACAGAACCAGAATTACTACTCCCTACTCCCTAAAACCAAGGAATTTTGTACCTCACAAGTATGGGAATTGCTATATGATATTACATCAGCAACTAATATAGCGCTGTGCGCAGGCAACTGGTAATAGGCAACAGCTCCGGAAGGGGGAATAAAAAGCTGATAAGATAAGACTTTTAGCTATTAGACATCTGGTAAAAATCCAAAATCAAATCAATTCTCACACTAGATATATCAATTATTTCCCCTCCTGGGAGGGGGAGGGGCGAGGGGTGGGTTCCCTACTGCCTACAACAAAGCTGCCTACTCCCTCTTTTGGAGGAGATGTCTATTGGACAGTTCCTGTAATTTGTAAATATGCCAGCGCACATTGCTATATCATGTCCGGATAATTAGTGATCAAAAAACTTTCTCCTTCTCTTCTCCTTTCTTCCCTCCTGACTCCTGAGGACTGACTCCTCCGTCGTTTATTTATAACTGTTCAACCGGACATGATATAACTATAACTCAACAAGATATGATAATAAAAACTAAACAGTTGTTCAGGAGAATATAGTTTATGACATTGCTATTAGCTGGAGACATTGGCGGTACTAAAACAATACTACAACTGGTGGAAGCTAAACGAGAAGAATCCAAGGGGACTGTGGAATTTAAGAGCCTTTATGAGAATCGTTACTCTAGTCACGATTTTCCAGATTTAGTACCTATAGTACAAAAATTTTTGGCAGAAGCAAATGAGAAATTGGGACAGCAATTCCAACCAGAAAAAGCTTGTTTTGCGATCGCAGGTCCGGTCATCAATAATACTGTTAAATTAACTAACCTACCTTGGATGCTGGATGCTAAATTGTTAGAAAATGAGTTAGGGGTATCCCAAGTTAGCCTGATCAACGATTTTGAAGCAGTAGGTTATGGAATTTTGGGTTTAACTGACAATGATTTGGAGACTTTACAAGTTGGCGAACCTCAAGGTGATACTCCAATAGCTGTAATTGGTGCAGGTACGGGATTAGGAGAATGTTTTTTAATTCGAGGAGGAGGAGCAGTCAGGGTTTACGCCACAGAGGGGGGTCATACAGATTTTGCACCACGCTCTGAGTTAGAATTTGATCTATTAAAATATTTGTTAGCAAAGCATAATATAGACCGAGTGTCCGTAGAAAGGGTGGTTTCAGGCATGGGAATTGTGGCAATTTATCAATTTTTACGCGATCGCAAATCTGCTGCTGAATCTCCTGAAATAGCGGAAGTACTAAGAAAGTGGGAAACAGAAATTGGCTCAAGTGAAATTACAGTAGATCCTGGTGCAGTTATTGGGAAAGCTGCATTGGAAAAGAGCGATCGTTTGTGCGATAAAACTTTAGAGCTGTTTGTGGGAGCTTATGGAGCGGAAGCAGGTAATTTAGCATTGAAACTTTTACCTTATGGTGGTCTATATATAGCAGGTGGTATCGCTGCTAAAATCCTGCCACTGATGAAGTCAGGTACTTTTATGGAAGCTTTTAACCATAAGGGGCGAATGAGAGTATTGTTAGAAAAAGTACCCGTTCATATTGTGTTAAACCCTAAAGTGGGATTAATTGGTGCGGCGATTCGTGCTTCTAATTTATAGGCAATGATACTAAGTAGGGGAGTGGGGGAGTGGGGGAGTAGGGGAGATTAAATATTGAAGTAATTGGGAGTTCGGTAGTTTTGGTACAAAAAATTACGATTAGACCATTTGAGGTGCTGTGAGAATTATTAAAACCCTGATTAATATTATGTCCGGATAATTAGTGATGCAAAAACTTTTTCTCGTAAGCGCCTTTTCTTCCCTCCTGTCTCCTGCCTTTCTTTCCGTACCGTTACTACCGATCACCTTAGCGAAACTGATGCAACTGTTGACTTTTGACTTAAAATACTACTGAATCTCCTAAATTCTAACTTTTAATTTAAAATTTCTCACTTTTAACTTTTGACTTATGATTAATTGGAGACCCTATCTAGAATCAATTTGTCGGGAATATGCCAAATGGTGGGAAGTTTATACTCTGACGGATGTGAGAGGAAAAAAGTCTCTTCAGCAACCTCAAAATATTTCCCCACTGTTGGATTTGGGTTTGATGGTACAAACTGTTGCGGAAGAAAAACAGAGGGAACGTCCAAAAGAGAAAATTGAACGGTTGACGGTTTTGGACGGTTTGCGCAAATATGCTCCAAATCATGTTTTGTTGGTGGGGCGGCCGGGGTCGGGAAAATCAACTGCTTTGGCCAGATTATTGTTGGAGGAAGCGGAGAAATTAAGATCCTCTATTGGTCTTCCCTTGGGAAGCACGGAAATAAGAGAAACTCCGCTGTTGGAGGAAGCAGAAAAATTGAGATCCCCCCTTAGTCCCCCCTTCTCAAGGGGGGAAACAAGAGAAACTCCTTTGGGAACAGGGGAAACAAGAGAAACTCCTGCCTTTCAAAGGAAGGATGAAGGAGAAACAAAAGAAACTCCTTTGGGAAGAGAGGAAACAGGAAAAACTCCCCCCTTTCTAAGGGGGGTTGGGGGGGATCGACCCAAAATTCCCATCCTCATCGAACTCCGCTATAGTCAATCTTCTGTACTTTCCAGAATTCAAGCATTTATCCACAAACACCACCCCACCATAAATATAGATACAGCAACTCTAGAAACTTTGCTCCGTCAAGGTGAATTTTTGCTGCTCTTCGATGGGTTTAACGAGATGGCATCGGAAGCGGCACGACAACTCTTAAGAATTTTTCGGCAAGACTACCCCAAAACTGCGATGGTGTTTACGACGCGAGATTTGAGTCTGGGGGGAGATTTGGGGATTGAGAAAAGGTTGGAAATGCTACCTATGACGGAATCTCAAATGCAGGAGTTTGTCTGTGCTTATTTGCCTTTTGATGGTGAAAAATTATGGCAGCAGTTGCAGGGGAGGTTGCGGGAGTTGGGGGAAACTCCGATGTTTTTGTTGATGTTGTGTTCGGTGTTTGGTTATAATAAAGTAATACCTGCTAATCTGGGGTTGGTGTTTCGGAGTTTTACTCAGACTTATAGTGGTCGCCTCAAGCAGGATGTTCCGGTTGATGAAAGTTCAAGACTTTGGTGGGATAGGTTATTGCAGGAGTTGGCGTGGGTGATGACGAATGGGGAGTCGAAAACTGAGATTATGGTTGCTATTTCTCGCCCAAAAGCTGAGGAGGTGTTGACGGAGTTTTTGCGAGGGGAGGTGGTAGCTCCGACTGACTGTGCGATGCGTTGGTTGGAGGATTTATTGGAGCATCATTTGATTCAGGTGGGAGATGATGGTCAGATTTCATTTCGCCATCAGTTGTTGCAGGAGTATTATGTGGCGGAAAGGTTGTTGTCGCTGTTGTCTGGTTTGAGTGACTATGAGTTGCAGTGGGATTATTTGAATTATTTGAAGTGGACGGAAGTAGTGGGGTTGATGTTGGGGTTGATGGAGGATGAGGTGTTAGCGGTGCGGGTGGTAAGGTTGGCGTTGGAGGTAGATTGGTTTTTGGGTGCGAGGTTGGTGGGAGGGGTGCAAGAGAAGTTTCAGGAGCGGGTGTTTGGGGAGGTTGAGCGGTTGGAGTTGCCTGTGTTGGTGAAGGTTAAGTTGGCAGGGTTAACAAAGTCTGATGCTGCTGTTCCGGGGTTGGTTAAATTATTGGAAGACTCAGACAAATATGTGCGTCGAGGTGCAGAAAAAGCTCTGGGTGAAATCCGCTCGAAAACTGCTGTTCCGGGATTAATTAAACTACTAGAAGACTCAGACTATCTTGTGCGTTATAGTGCAGAAAAAGCTCTGGGTGAAATTGGTTCCGAAACAGCAATTCCAGAGCTAATTAAACTCTTAGAAAACTCAGATTCTGGTGTGCATAGTGCAGCAGAAGCTCTGGGTGAAATTGGTTCCGAAACAGCAATTCCAGAGCTAATTAAACTCTTAGAAAACTCAGATTCTGGTGTGCGTCATAGTGCAGCAGAAGCTCTGGGTAAAATTGGCTCGGAAACAGCAATTCCGGAGCTAATTAAACTCTTAGAAAACTCAGACTCTGGTGTGCGTGAAACTGTAGCAAATACTCTGGGTAAAATTGGCTCGGAAACTGTGATTTTTGAGTTGACTAAACTCTTAGAACATTCAAATACAGACTTGCGTAAAACTGCAGCATATCTTATAGAAAAAATTGGCTTGAAAAGTGTGAATTATAAGTCAATTAAACATTCAGAATACATAGAATACGACTATGATTATAAGATGAGTTGCATATCTTCTCAAGATGAAATTGATCCTAAAAGTGCTATTCGTGGCTTAATTATATTCTTAAAATACGAATACGAATACTCCAGTTCAATTTTCCCTTCTAGCATAGCAGATGCTTTAACTGAAATTATTGAATCAGAAATTGCAATTCATGGGTCAATTAAACCTCTAGAAGATATGGAATATCCAGAAGACATAGAATAAATAGATATAATATGGGGTGTCATAAATAATTTGAGTAAAATTGGCTCAGAATTGGCAATTGAAGTTTTAATTAAAATCTTAATCTTAAACAAATATGATACAGATTTATTGTTTACAGTAGCGGATGCTTCAAAGAAAATAGTTTCAGAAGCAGCTATTACAAGTTTAAATAAAGTAATGATTCCTATGTTCATTGAACTTTTAGAAGATGAAGATACCGATCCAGATATTTACTATAGGGCAGTGGATATTCTTTTGGACATCGACTCACCTTCTGTAATTCCTGGGTTGATTCAACTCCTAAAAAGCTCAGATAATCATGTGCGTTGGGATGCAGCATATGCTCTAGATTGTCTCGGAACTGAAAATACAATTATTGAGTTGAATAAAAAACTACAGAGTGATAGCTTTTATAAAGCAAGTCTAGATAAAATTATTGAAATTATTCAAACCATCCAACAACGCCTTCAATACTACACAAAAATACCCATGTTTAATCCACTTTCTCACTACGCCCTACTAATAGGAGTCGGCAAATGCAAATACTCCAACTGGTCACTTCCTGTCACGGTTAAAGACGTTCAAGCCATCAAATCATTCCTCACAAAACCAGACTTATGTGGTTACATTGACAATGAAAATTATCTCCGGGTACTCTGCAATGAACAAGCAACAAAACAAAACATTTTAGAGAATTTAAAATGGCTCCAACAACAAGCAAAAAACGACCCAGATGCCACAATATTAGTCTATTATTCGGGTCATGGTTGGCTAGATAAATCAACTCAAAACTATTATTTAATCCCCCACGACACCAGTCCTGTAAAACGACAAAAAACAGCATTGCCAGCAACATAATTTAATAACGCCATCCAGCAAATATCCGCCCAAAAACTATTAGTAATTATAGATAGTTGTCACGCCCAAGGAATGGCAACTGCCAAAGAAACAGAGGAACTAGAATTACCGGAAAACTTCAGTCAAACCGCCCTCCCAGAAAACTTAATAGATGAATTAAAAACAGGAACAGGGCGAGCAGTTTTTACCTCATCCACAGGAGAAGAAAAATCTTATTATCAAGAAGAAATGAGCATCTACACACAACATTTTTTGGAAGCATTAAATGGTGCAAACAATAAACCAGGAGATAAATTTGTCACGGTTTCTAATTTAATGAATTATGTGGGAAAAACTGTTCCTGAAAGTGCTCGACAATTAGGTAAAAAGTAAACCCCTATTTTTGACTTCTCCCAAATAGATGATTTTCCGGTAGCGTTATTGTGTGGGGGTAAAGGTTTACCGGATGGTGGGTGGGAAGAGATTCAGTCAGAAGTTCAGGAGAATATTCGAGCGGGGCGAGATATTAATACTGCTGGACGCGATATTAATATGGGCGATAAAATTGACTTTTCTGGCACTATTGGAGAGATAAATATTGGTGATATTGGCTCAAAACGAAGCTAGTAAAATCATGTCCGGATAAAATGAGTTTATTAATATCAGATCAAATTGTACAAGCAAGTGGCTTGTCAGAAGATGAAGTATTAGTAGAAATTGTGATTATGCTTTTTCAACAAGAAAAAATCAGCTTAGGTAAAACCAGTGAATTATTGGGAATACACCGAATGCAATTTCAGAAATTAATTAGCGATCGTGGAATTTGTGTCCATTACGACGTAGCCGAATTTCAGGAAGACCTCAAAACCTTACAAACAGAAGGCTGGTGATGAATTTTGCCCCCCTAACCCCCCAATTCTGGGGGGAATAAAAATTCATTAGCTGGTCAAAGTCCCCCAATGCGAGGGGGATTTAGGGGGCGTAGACCAGAACCAAATTTTGCCCCCCTAGCCCCCCAATTCTGGGGGGAACAAGAGTCAATGTGCTTCTAAAAGTCCCCCTCGCATTGGGGGATTTAGGGGGCTTTGATGTAGCAAATAAAACTTCTCAGACAACCTCTAAGCGAAGCGCAAAACCCAACCCAGGTCTACTTTACTTTTGACTTAAACCATACTTATCTTTCAAAGCATCTCTTGCTTGCTCCCGGTCATCAAAATGGATTTTCTCTGTTCCCAAAATTTGATAATCTTCGTGACCTTTTCCTGCTATTAATACCCCATCTCCAGGTTTTGCTTCCATAATGGCAGTACGAATAGCTTGGGAGCGATCGCCTATTACTAAAGGCTTAATTTCTGGAGATATTCCCTCTAAAATATCCTGTAATATTTTTTCTGGGTCTTCAGTGCGGGGGTTGTCAGATGTCACTACAGCTAAATCTGATAATTCGGCAGCTATTTTACCCATTTTTGGCCTCTTAGTACGGTCGCGATCGCCTCCACAACCAAATACACAAATCATCCGACCGGGAATAAAAGGTCGTGCTGCTTTTAATAAATTCTCTAAGCTATCGGGAGTATGAGCATAGTCAACTATGACGCTGACATCTTGCTCATTACTAACCTGCACCTTTTCCATCCGACCAGGAACCCCAGGAAATTCTGATAAGTGAGCAACCACCATCGCCAAATCTAGACCCAAATGTAAAGCTGTTCCCACTGCTGCCAACATATTAGATAAATTATACTGTCCTACCAGTGGCAAACTAAAAGGAATTTCACCTTGGGGAGTATGCAGAATTCCTTTAACTCCGGTGGGTTGATATTCCAAGTCTGAAGCCCAAAAATCGGCGGAAGTGTTGCTCGTGCTATAGCTCCAAACTTGTTCCGGTTTCATTCTAGCGATTAACTTTTTACCGTAGGGGTCGTCAGCGTTAACTATAGCGCGACCCTTGAGATAGTCTGAGCTAAACAACAACGCTTTTGCCTCAAAGTAATCATCCATATCTTTGTGATAGTCGAGATGGTCTTGAGTCAAATTGGTAAATACTGCCATCTCAAAACTACAACCCCAAACTCGCTTTTGATGTAGAGAGTGGGAACTAACTTCCATAACTCCATATTTGCTACCTGCTGCTACTGCTTGCGCCAGTTGTTTTTGCAATTCCACTGGAAAAGGTGTGGTGTAAGCTGCTGTTTCCTCAAAACCAGGCCAACGAGAGTAGAGAGTGCCGAATAAAGCAGTTGGTAATTGAGCGTTATTGAGGAGAAATTCTACTAAGTGGGTGGTGGTTGTTTTGCCGTTGGTGCCAGTAATACCTACCATCTTCATTTTTTGCCCTGGATAGTCATAGAATGCTGTAGCAACTTCTGGACAAGTTTGAGTCATGTCAGCAACTGGGATAACACATTCATTTTTTGGTTGGTGTTTTTGAGCTGCTTGTTGAGAGACTAGAGCTGCTACTGCACCATTTGCGATCGCGCTTTCCCAAAATTCTCCTCCATCGACACGAGTACCTGGCATTCCTAAGAATAAATCTCCTGTCTGACAAGCATGGGAATTTGTGGCTAAACCTTTGATTTCTGTCTCTAATGCAGGATGATTATTGGCAAGGGAAATACTGGGAACTTTTGCTAATAATTCTCTCAATTTCATGTTAGGAACTCCTATCGTTTTTTGCTAAGATTTAGAGCTTTTTACCAGCAGGATTTTTTGGTTATCCTTACTACAAGTTTACCGAATAATTAAGGTTTAAAGCGTCTCATTTAAAGGAGAAAAAAGCGGTCGTTAGCGCAGCTTCCCGTAGGGTGGGATGGCAAGGCATCCTCGCTATATCCAATCGACCAAGAGAAGAAAAAATTTTCCTTTTAGTAAATCCTCTCCTTGAAAAGAAGAGGTAATAATTAATTATTAATTATTAATTATTAATTGTTGAAAAATATTTTTGTAACATTTGCTGCAATTTTCTCACTGATATTCTGGGAGAGGGACGTGGTATGAATTGTTCAGTTGTGGTATCCGCTTCACAGACGGAAAGCACGGGTACTTCATATTGATAAGCCGCAAACCAATCATCCCGGGTGGTAATGTCTCTAATCTCTAGGTAGAATTTACAGGGGTTTTCAGGGTCTTTCAGTATTTCTTCGAGTTTTTCTTGGAGTCCTTCGCAAAGATGGCAACCTGGTTTACTGTATAAAATTAGGTTCATGGTTTAAATTAAATTCTTTGGTTTATATCAAATCTGCTTGAATACTTATTATATAGTTGGGAGTAGGGGAGTAGGGGAGTGGGGGAGTCAGGGAGTGGGGGAGTGAGGGAGTGAGGGAGTAAGGGAGTGGGGGAGTAGGGGAGTGAAGCTTTAAACTCAGACAACACAAGATTCTTGCTTCTTCCCTCTTCCTTCTTCCTTCTTCCTTCTTCCTTCCTCCTTCTTCAATGGATTTAATTTTGCTCCCCTTCACAGAGACGCTGCAAAATATTGCTACGAAAAGTTTGTAATTCTATAGAAGGTTTCTTAACTTTAAATACTTCTGATAAAGCGTCAGACCATAAATTACGTTCAGCAAAAAATTTAACTCTAGCAAGAGCGATCGCTTCTTCTGTAGCTCCTTGTTTGTTTAAATCTAGATCGAGTTTGGCTAAATCTTGAGTAATAGCTTCATGTTCTTCTACATCCATAATGCTAAAAGTTCTTTGTTGCATACCAGCAATAGAACCTGTACTATCAAATATTCTCCAACGATAAGTATTACCAGGTTCTAATTCTTCCCCAGTATAATCAACTATTTCTTCATTTTCTTGAATGTCAAAAGTCCACAAAACCTCCTTGTTATTAGAGGGATGAATCTCAATTGTGTTTAATGGTCCTTGCCAAATAAATATAGGGCGAGTATTCCAAATTTTTCCTTCTACCTCTATTAGACCAGGAGAAACTAAACATAGGCCACCTCTAGAAGTACCCTCCTTCTGTTTTACTGGTGGGTCTTCATCTGATTGATTAAAGAAATCTTCAAAAGCTTTTTCCCAATTCTCATTAGAATTATTTTGTACTTGAGTAGTTTCTGCTATTACTCTTGGTAAATGTAAAGGCGTTGTTATTGTTAATGCTAAGAAAAATAACACCAGGTTTAATTTTTGATTGATCATAATTCTCGTTAATATAATTTAATTACAATTTTTATGAGTATTTATTCTTAGTTGAACAGAAATTATATCAAACATAGTTATAGCAATCCTAAATAGGTCGTGACAAATCAAAAAGTAAATAAAAAAGATGAAACTCTTGCCAGTTAAGTGTTCCCAGTTAAGTGTTCCCTAAAAAGCAGTAAGATTTTTGACACGAATAAAATAGGGTTGCTATAGTTAACTATACTATTTCCCTTTTCTCAATACAAATGATTTTCATAAATTCATATTATTTCAATAGTTAAAAAATGTTAAGACTATCATTACATTCTACCAATTAATGGGTTTAAATAAATTTGATGATTTTCAATACATGAATTACCATCTATTAAAAGGTATCTTAAGCTTTACTACAATATTATAGGCTAACTTTCCTGTAACTTTCCCGTCTTGCATAAGCTATTCTTACCCATAAATAGAGTCTTATATATACATCACTTTAATCAGGAACTTATCTACTTGTTGGAGATAAAGATATTGTTGGTGGCGATCGCTCCTCAAAACAACTCAAAAAGCCATCGCATCTCATCATATTTGTGTAAGCATTCAGCAGTCAGCTATCAGCTTTATTATCTTTAAAGGAGAAAAAAGCAATTTTATCAAAGCTTTAGAGTACGAATCTTTGTTTGAGAATGTAGTAAAAATTAAACGAATGCTTGCTTCATTCATTAAAAAGCTTATAGCTGAGAGTTATATCATGTCCGGATAATTAGTTATAAAAAAACTTTCTCCTTCTTCTCCTGTTGTTCTTCTTTATTACCTCTTTCCTCCTGACTCCTGACTCGGTCCTCCTGAGGACTCCGTAGTTATTTATTTATCACTGTTTAACCAGACATGATATTAATAGCTGAATGCTTACATATTTTTTCAGCAATAGACATCTCCAAAAATCAAAAAAAAAATCAATTATCGTACATAAATTATCAGTTATTTCCCCCTCCATACCTATTCCCTATTCCCTATTCCCTCTTTTCTGGAGATGTCTAATAATATTACAGGACTTACGCACGGACACTAAATCCAGTGAGGGTGCCATTCAGAGCTTTGCGGAGCACAAATACCATTTGCTTCGCATAACTATCGTTAACGCCCCTACAGATGGTGCTTTAAAAGTCAATTTGCGTAAGTCCTGATTAATTATCAGGTAGTGTACTCAGCGTTAATTTTCACATAATCATAACTCAGGTCACATCCCCAAGCTTTCCCACTACCACCACCATCGCCAACTTTGACAGAAATTAACACAGTATCATCCTTCAAATATTCTCCCGCTGCTCTCTGTTTCAAATACTCGCTAGCAGCAGCTCGGTCAAAATCTAAAGGTTGACCGTTTTCCATCATCAAAAAGTCTCCCAACTTTATCTGTAACTGCTCCTGCTCAAACTTGACTCCAGCGCGACCAGCAGCTCCAGCAATTCTTCCCCAGTTGGGGTCGCGACCAAAAATAGCTGATTTTACCAGAGAAGATCCGGCAATAGTCTTAGCAATTTTATTCGCAGATGCTTCATCAGATGTTCCTGTAACCTGAACTTCCATCAGACAAGTGGCACCCTCTCCATCACGAGCGATCGCTTTTGCAAAATATACACAAACTTCTGTCAACATCGCCTCCAACTTTTCCGCCTCCACCCCCGCATTAGTAATAGCAGAGGTGCGAGATTGACCATTTGCCAAAGCAATTACTGTATCATTGGTACTCGTATCCCCATCAACAGTAATTTGATTAAAACTACGATTAACTGCTCTAGTTAACATCTCTTGCCATAATGGAGGAGAAACTGCTGCATCACAAGTTACAAATGACAGCATTGTTGCCATATTCGGATGGATCATGCCAGAACCTTTAGCAATACCACCAATACGCACCGGGCGATCGCCCATTTGAGTTTCCAGAGCAATTGACTTTGTGACTAAGTCTGTAGTAACAATAGCTTTAGCTGCTGCCTCTCCCCCTTCGGTGGAAACTGTAGAGACTAACTGGGGAATTGCTGCTTTGAGAGCATCCATTTTAATTCGTTTGCCAATAACTCCTGTAGAAGCTAGTAATATTGACTCTGGAGAAATATTGAGTGTTTTCCCCAATACTTCCGCGCTTTCCACAGCATCCTGCCAACCTAAACTTCCAGTCACAGCATTTGCTTGCCCAGCATTACACAAAATTGCTCTAGCACTTGGTTTAGCTTCTAGCTGTTGCCGACAGTAGTCCACACAAGCAGCTCGTACTTGACTTGTCGTGAAGACTCCAGCTGCGATCGCATCTACATCTGATAAAATCAAGGCCAAGTCTGGTGCTCCAGAGGGTTTTAACCCCGCAGTAACTCCTGTTGCCCGATATCCTTTGGGAGCTGTTACTCCGCCAGTTATTACTTGCCAGTCTGACATTTTTCTTTCCTTGATTTGATAATTGTGCTGACTGGTAATTATAAATTATTTGGGGGGTATTACAGACTAAACTTCATCATAAATCTAGATTTTCATTTGAAGATCAAAAAATCAGTTGCAACTTCCTTTGATGGATATCTCAAAATTATTATAGATCGGGACTTACGCACGAGGCACGAAACAGAAGCGTTTGAGATTGCTTTCCGTTCCCGACTGCTCCGCAAACCCATAGGGTCGCAATTACGGAAATACGTTCTACTGCATAAGTCCTATTGATATTTTCTTGTTTGAGATATTCCATCAATCCTAATATTTGTGGCTACTCCCACAAGACCTTGCTATCATAAACTAGAGCATTTCGTTTATCCTTAAGTTTCTGTTCTTCAATAATTACTGCCTCAATTTCTTCTACAATCTGCTCGGAAACTCCCATTAAACCAGCCATTTTCCGACTACTGGGACTGCCTTAAAGAAATCACCTTTTGCTAGTTGAAGGCTATTGCTCACTCCTATTGTTTCGAGTAAATAAGAGGTTCTCTCAATCACATCCGGTTGATCGAACAACACCCCAGTCATAGTAGGATAAGCTTCAAGAATAGAAGATAGCAGTTTGCCATTACCACCACCCACATCAACCAATTTACCAATAGATGAAAAATTGTAAGCAGCTAAGATACTAACATTTACAACTCCTGAAAGATCTGTCATCGCCTGATCGAAAGTTTTTGCTGAGGCAGAGTTTTGCTTGAAGAACTCGTAAAAATTCATCCCATACAAGTTCTCCAAAGCGTTATCTCCTGTCTATATGCTATACATTATACTCCCCCAGACTTGATAATGTTCTTCTCCTAACATGATTGCATAGGTTTTTAAGGAGCATTGACTTAATCAAAGAATAACGATATAATAAGTTTTGAAGAAGGAGACAGGAGACAGGAGACAGGAGACAGGAGGAAAATTACATGGGGATTCGCTCCCCCAAGTAATTTTGAACACCGTGTAGACGGTGGGGTATTAAACCCACAAAGAAAATGATAAACCGTACTATTAGATAGGCTGTGTTTAGAAGTAAATGAAATCTATTAGAACCAAGCTCAAACTTAATAACAAGCAGAAAACTCTGATGGCTCAACACTTAGGCTACTCACGTTTCTGTTATAATTGGGGTTTAAGTTTATGGAATGCTGCATATATTGATGGTTACAAGCCAAACATTCGTATAATTAGAGAGGTTTTTACTAACCACACAAAGCCTTTATATCCCTGGATGAAAACTTGTCATCTAAAGTTTACCAATATGCTTTCCGAAACTTAGGTGAAGCATTTAAAAGGTTCTTTAAAGGATTAGGAAAATACCCAAAGTTTAAAAAGAAGGGTAGGTCTGATTCTTTTCCTTCGGAATGCTACGCAAACACAATTGATAATTCTGGAAAACCAATAGAACTAAATGGATGGAATCATAAATTACCTTTTATTGGTATGGTCAAAACTTATGAACCCATTGAGGCAACAACTAAAAAAATCACTATTAGCAGACAAGCTTCGGATTGGTATCTCAGTTGTAGCTATGAATTTCGTTCTCACACTACACCCAAAAAAACTGATGTAGTAGGTGTAGATTTAGGTGTGAAAACCTTAGCGACATTAAGTGATGGAAAAGTATTTGAGAGTGTGAGATCGTATCATAAATTTGAAGCTAAGTTATCTCGACTGCAATACCTAAATCGTCATAAAGAGGTAGGCTCTGCTAACTGGAGGGCGGCACAACGGAAGATAGCCAGGTTGCATAGAAAAGTAGCAAACATCCGTAAAGACGCACTTCATAAACTGACAACATATTTAGCCAAAAACCACGGCAGTGTTGTCATAGAAGATTTAAACGTCAAGGGTATGTTAGCTAACCATAAGTTAGCGAAAATCAGTTAGCAGATAGTGATTTTATGAATTTCGGAGACAGCTTAAGTATAAATGCCAATGGTACGGCTCTAAGTTAGTAGTAGTTGATAGATTCTTTCCATCATCAAAAACTTGTTCTAACTGCGGTCACGTCCAAGATCTGCCATTAAACCTGAGAACTTATAACTGCCCAGATTGTGGGTTGTCAATAGATAGAGATTTAAACGCCAGTATAAATTTAAGAAAGCGAGTGCTAATTGGCGAGGAAACCTCAGAATGCAAGACACACTCAAGAGATGCGGTCGGCTCGACCGTGAATGCCTGTGCATGAATGCCTGTGGATGAGTAACCGCCGACGGCCTCAGTAGAAACAGGAAGTAAACATCAAGTTGTCACTTTATGTGACGCTTTGTATAAGTTTTATAGAGCAGTTAGGAACATCACTTTGCAAATATGCTGCTAGTGGAGTTAGCTGAAAATAGTGGGGCTGAGTTTCTGCAAAAATGCCGACACTGGCTAAAGCTCGTAACAGTCGATAAATTGCATCTTTGTTGGTATTAGTGGCACTGGCCAAGGCATCAGAGTGTTGTTCTCCGTCTTTGAGCAGATCGGCAATCCCGAGTTTTGCAGCAATATAAATACACTGTGAAATACGGTAACCTCGAATTGCTTCTAGTAGAGTTGTTGGAGATGGCATTGAAAATATATACTAACAGATAGTGAGTGAATATAAACTATTTTACAAGATGATCTCATCTCATGTCCATTAGTATAGTTTGTGTTAGAACTTACGCAGAAACCGGGTTTATATCAAATCTGTTGGCTTCGGAGTAATATAATTCAGTCGATCGTCATACAATGGGTAAGGGCGAATGGCCATTTGCGCTCCGCAAAGCTCCGAATGGCATCCCTACAATATAGGGCGAATACCATTCGCCCCTACATATTTAATACTGAATAACACCGATGCTACCAGATTTGATATTATCCACACATTTCCTGATTTGAAAGACAATAATCTGGGAAATCAACCCGGTTTCTTGTTTGGGTAAGTAATACCATGCCTGGTTGAATACTTATAAATAAACGATGGAATCCTCAGGAGTCAGGAGGGAATCAAGAAGAAAGAAGCAAGAAAAAAGAGGAGTAAAAGGAGAAAGTTTTTCGATCGCTAATTATCCTGACATGATATAAGTCCTGTTTGTAAAAGCTGGGGAAAGATCTACTATATTAGAGAAAAAATTTAGTCGCAACTTAACTACAGTAGTTAAGTTGCGACTAATGAGTCAAAAAAATCATATCATGTCTATTGGTATCGTTGGTGTAAAAGTTGAGGAAATATCTACCATATTTAAGATTTTCCTTCTTTTTTCTTTCTTCTTCCTTACTTTTGCTATACAAGACCGATGCTACCAAACATGATATCACTCAATTATTAGGAAAATATTTTTAACTCATAGAAGCATGACTACGGTCATAAGTAGTGACAAAACTAGGATGAGGTTTTCCTTGAATATTTCCCCAGTAATTATCTGCTTCCACGCCCACTTCTGTGGCGGTGCGGTTCAGCATTGACTGTTGACGATTTTTCACTAGGTTGTGATGACGGATCATTAAAGCACGAGCTTGATTTTCTACATACATATTTTTCATTCTCCTGTTGCTGACTTTTGATTTTCACTCTAGCTCATAGAAGCATGACTACGGTCATAAGTAGTGACAAAACTAGGATGAGGTTTTCCTTGAATATTTCCCCAGTAATTATCTGCTTCCACGCCCACTTCTGTGGCGGTGCGGTTCAGCATTGACTGTTGACGATTTTTCACTAGGTTATGATGACGGATCATTAAAGAGCGTGCTTGATTTTCTACCGACATATTTTTAATTCTCCTGTTTGATTAACTGTTGTTTGTTAAAGATTAATGATGATGGCAAGAAAGAAAATAAATTAGCTCATTGAAGCATGACCACGCTCATAATTTTTCCTAAAGCTAGGCTGTACTTTTCCTTGAATGTGGCCCCAATAGTTACTATTTTCTAAGCCCACTTCTACAGCTACTCTGTTTAGCATTGACTGTTGACGATTTTTTACTAAGTGGTGGTGACGTACCATTAAAGAGCGTGTTTGAGTTTCAGTAAACATATTTGATTTTCTCCCCTAATTATTGAACTTATGTTTGGGAAGCTTTTTTCCCTTACATTTTTATATTAACTAAAAATTCTGTAACTTTTGCTACAAAATGCTAATTATTTACAAATCTTTATTTTTATTAATTCTAAACGCTATATGTAGAGTTGCAATATATTAAACTTATATATGTAGCGTTCTGGCGCAATAAGGTATAGCGCTGTGCGCAGGCAACAGCTCATCTGGCAAGAGCTCATCTGGGGGAATAAATTGCTGATCATATAAGACTTTTAGCTATTTGGCCTCTCCTGCAATTTGTAAATATACCAGCGCTCATTGCTATAGAAGGAAAGGTGAGAAGGGGGAAAGTTTTTCGATCGCTAGAAATCTCCAATACAGCGCTTTTGCTAATTTATGAACCACATCTTCACAAACAAAACCTTGTAGGGACTAACCATAGGAACGTCCCTACTGTGGTCTACCCAAATGAAAACCGCTGTCATAAAAAAGAAAATAAATTATCCCACATAAATCATCAATTATTTCCCCTCCTGGGAGGGGGAGGGGCGAGGGGTGGGTTCCCTACTCCCTACTTCCTACTCCCTCTTTTAACTACTGAAAAAGTGGTTTGTACACTCGATAGTTGATTTGAGGAAAGATATTGTCGATCACCTCCAGCTTTTCCAACCAACCTGAATCAATCTTTCCCTGTAGAATATCTTCATAGAGCTTATTAAAACGCATCAAATGGGACCTTGTTCTCCGCACAGCATAAGAAACCATAGTCCCCGTACTCATAATAAAAGCCCAATCAGAAGATTGAGCCAGCAAAAGTTCTCTGGCAGCTTGATTTAATGCCCGCAACTCCAACTCATCTGCTGGTGTTCGTCCCGCCAACTCAATCATTCGCTCTGCAGTAGTATGTAGATGAGGATAAATCCAAGAGTTAGTATTATTGAGCCAATATTCATGAAAACCCTTATATCCCCAACTAGACTGTGCTGGAAGACAAACTTGATGTTCTGGGTGTTTCTGCAAATAATCTGCTAAATGAGTCATCCGATAAGTACTTTGGTCATACCAAGTTTTACGGAAGAGGAAATCCAAAAACCAAGGTCCTTCATACCACCAGTGACCAAACAACTCAGCATCGTAAGGAGAAACAATAATCGGGAGTTGCTCCATAATATGGTATAAATGCTCAACCTGGCGTTCCCGATTAAACATAAAATTGCCAGCGTGTTCCGCAGCTTTTTCCCTGGCCCAGTACGGGTCGTAAAGTTGTTTATCTCCTAATCCCAAGCCACGACCTGTAATTTTATGATATTTAATACCAGTATTCTTCCTCTGGCCATTAGGCATAATATAAGGCTTTATATATTCATATTCTGCTTCCCAACCTAAATCTTTATAAAACTCTCGATATTCTGTGTCTCCTGGATATCCTACTTGGGAAGACCAAACCTGTTGAGAAGATTCATGGTCTCTGGAAAAAACAGCTACTCCTGTTTCTGTAAATATAGGAGCATAACTACCAAATCTAGGCCGTGGTCGAGCATAGAGTACGCCGTGGCTATCTGTTAAAAAGTAACGTATCCCAGCATCTGCCAACATTCGCTCCAGACCTTCATAATAGGCACATTCTGGCACCCAAATCCCTCTGGGACGACGGCCAAAATTTGCTTCATAATCTTGACAAGCAACCTCTATTTGTGCCCAGACTGCCTCCGGATACATTTTCATTAGTGGAAAGTAACCATGAGTGGCCCCACAGGTCATAATTTCTAGGTTATTGCTGTCTTGAAACTGTTTAAATGCAGAAATTAAGTCGCAGTCGTAACGTTCCCAGAGTTCTCGAACATTATTGAAGTGGGTGGCGTAATGTTCTGCAAGGTAGCGGATATGACCGTTATGGAGATTGTGGTCATATTCTTTTTCTGCTAATTCTTCAAGTAAGCTTAAATGGTGTTCATAGCGTTCTTGTAATAGTGGGTCTCGTAGCATAGACACCAAAGGTGGTGTGAGACTCATAGTAATTTTAAAGTCCACACCATCTCGTTTTAATCCCTCAAACATTTGTATTAGAGGGACATAAGTTTCGGTTATTGCTTCAAAGAGCCACTCTTCTTCTAGGACATAATCACTTTCTGGATGTCTGACAAAAGGTAGATGGGCATGAAGAACAAAGGCGAGGTAGCCAATAGCCATAGTTTTTAAGGGTAATTAATAAAAGGGCGAGTTAAAATTGAAAATATTTACAATGTTTCAAGATTGTAAGGGTAAAGGGTACAAAAGTTAACTAGCTATCAGCTTTTAGCTATCAGCTATCAGCTTTTATCAAAATAATTGGGTCGCGCCACCCTGCCTTGATTGGCGAAATATTTTTGGAGCGAAGCTCAAGTCCCCTACTTCCCCTCCTGGGAGGGGGAGGGGCGAGGGGTGGGTTAACTTCTGACTTTTGACTTCTGAGTTCTGATCTCTGACTTCGTTAACGCTCTGGGTAAAAATCCCCGGCTTCTGAGCAACCGGATGGCCCTCGGAGGAGTTGAAATCTCCTTTCCGTTCCGGAATGCTCCACAAACAAAGGCATCTCAAAAAAATCTGCTGAAAGCTGTTTGCGCAGCATTCCGCAGAAAAAGCTGACCGCTGAAGTGCTTCTTTAATATCAATTAGTAGCTGATACCTTAATTAAGCCTATTTGTATTGATATATGCTGCCATCAGGTAAGATTGCACCGTTGAGCTGGGCATCGATGAAGCTAGCATTACTAATATCAGTGTCCCGCAAATCTGCTCCTCTTAAATCGGCATTCCAAAAAATGGCTTCTGTGAGGTCTGCTCCGCGTAAATTGGCCTCTTGAAGATTTGCCCCCCAAAAGTTAGTAGATTTAAGGATAGACTTTTGTAAGTTAGCTTCTTGTAAGTTGGCGCTCTCGAATTTTGCCCCTGTTAAATCTGTGTTGGTAAAGTTGGCTTTTTCAAGGTTTGTACCAGAGAAGTTAGCATTTTTTAATACAGAACCAGTCACGTTCATTTTCTTATAATTAGAATCACTGAGATTTATATCGGAAAGGTTGCAGAAAAAACATTCTTTTGAACGTTTTAAAATTCGTACTTGCCACTTTGTATATGCAACTACAGGTGTAGCAAAAGCTATGGAAAATAATAGGGTTGTTATTAATATTTTAAATTTCATTTTAGCCATTAATATTTGAAGACAAAATAAGCTTTAGATAGCTAAGTTTATTATAGCAAGCGAGAAGGAAGAAGGAAGAGGGAAGTAATACCAAGTGTGATAAATGTTTGCCACATTATTCTTGAGCAGGGGAGTAGGGGAGTGGGGGAGTAGGGGAGAAGTAAACATCAGAATAATTGAAGTATCACCTAAAGTTAAGCATTCTTTTTTCACCCTTGCTATAAGAAGGAAAAATATAGCTTTGTCTGAGTTTTAAGCTTTCGATATATCCGCGCACTTTCCTTCGACTGCTATATCAGTATTATTTATTTAGTATTTAGGAATAAGCTTGTGTCAAGAGCGATCGCTATCTTAACCGGAGCGACATTTATAATTACAGTACTTAGGAAAAATACTAAATTATATACAATTTTTAGGGGTAAACGGCCGTTTACCCCTACTGCTGAATGCTTAATTAATAAATATCTTTTTCAATCAAATTTATGACTTTCATATACAGTTAAAATCAACCAATATCATGGTAAGCATTTCCTGCGGAATGCGGAGCTAACAGCCGTCAGTTATTAGCTATCAGCTATTAATGTTGGGAAAGGTAAAAACAACCTTTGAAATTTAGGAAAGAATAAAAAGTTACTGTCAAAGCCTTCTGACCCAACCTGAGAAGTAATTATTCATTATTAATTGCTGATAGCTGACTGCTAATAGCTGAATGCTTAAATATCATATAAAAAACCAAGCTAAACTCCCTAAAATTAACATTAGCCCAAATACATATATATAAATAGTTGTTCTTTGAGCCATCGCCCATATTTCACCATAACTAAGTTGGTGGTTTTGAATCATCATAAAAGCAGGAGGACTAAAAATAAAAGGCAATATCCGACTCAACAATAACCGGATAAAAAAGTTGATAGTCCACAGTCTTTTTCGAGGAATATTTTGATTATATTGCCAAGGAAAAGCAGTTTGAGCTAGACGTATTAAAGGCTTTATATCTGGAGAACGCAAAGACTCAAATAATGGCAAAGCATCAGAGATAATATCATTAGTTTGAGAAAGTGCTTGATCGAGAATACACACATCCTCCAAGGCAGAATTGACACCTTGTCCAATATCTGGTGGAAAACAATGGATGGCATCTCCCAATAATACTACTCCACCATTCTCCCTTGTTGGTAACAACCAATGTAACCCAGAACAATATTGAGGTATAGGAAAATACCCACCCTTACTTTTAGCAAAGCGATCGCTTTCTTCTGGCAATATTATTTGATTTATTGGCAACTGTGGAAAAGCTTTCTCCAGAAATGCGTACAATTTTTCACCATCTGGCAAATTCCAGATTTCATGATTTGGTGGCCTGATAATATTTGCTGTTCTGGGTTCGTTGGGTTGAGCAAAAGGTAAAATACCAAGGGATACAGAATGTTGAGAATCTGAAAATGCTCCACGGATAGCATAAGCCATTGTGGAGACTGCACGCTCCGAACTATTGTGTTCTATGGGAAAGTTTGGTTGGATAGTTAAAACTTTGTATTTCAAACCAGAACTTGCAGAAGGAAAAAACTGCATTTTAAACTTATTTGTACCAGAGTTATCCCAATTATCTAAAGTTTGCCTAACTAAGGAATTAATACCATCACAACCTACCAAAAGATGAGGCTCGAATTGATATGTTTTTTGACGATCTTTTTCTTTTAATACGCCGTCTACAGCGTGTTGACAATTGCTTGGGGTTATAAGAAACGAAGTAGTAGGTTGTTGACTGTTCCCATCTACTTTTTCGGTTCTTTGATCCTCCCTTCTTCCTTCTTCCTCCTTCTTTCTTCCTTCTTCAATAATTTTTTGAGCAATGATTTGTAGTTTGGAGTTTTTTTGCTCAATTTTTAAACATTTTGTATTGAATAAAACGGTAATACAATGCTGCCAATTTTCTTCAATCTCTTGAAATAGTAACTGCAAAAAAATTCGTCGCTGTAACCAATAAGCAGTTTTTCTGTTGGGGTCTATTATTGGCAATTTTGATGTTTTGCGATTACCATCAGCTTTAATTTCTGTTAGGTAAAAGTCTGTATTAGGAACACTAATTTTTGCTAATTTTTCAGTTAAACCCAATAAATCAGTAAAATTTTGACCGCGCCCATCTATTAAATAATGGAATGATTTATCAGGTTCATAAAAATCAGCAGCAGGTCGTTTTTCTAATACTGTAATTTGATGCCAACCACGTTTAGCTAACATTATTGCAGTGGCAAAACCAGCCGGACCTCCACCGATAATTACTGCATTTTGGTTCGAGTTTTTTGTTTCTGTAGACATAATATGAAATACTAAAATTTTTGCTACAAATACGCACGGGTGTTTCAAGGAGTCAGGAGTCAGAAGTCAAGAGGGAAGAAAAATTAATCAACGTTATTTGCTGGTGTAGGTGAGCGAATCTCACCCAAATCACCAACAAGAATAAATAATTATTATTCTCACAAAACCAGTCAATTTTTCACCCTCGCTTATATCTTTTAAACCCTTATTCAAAAATGGTTTTGAGGTACTTGTCACCCCCTAAGGCGGACATCCTTTGATAAATTTTTAATACGATTCTTTACATAATGCTTCTTAATGCTTCGTTTTAGAATGATTTAGAGTAAAATTTTATCATAATTATATGATTTATTAAATTTTTTTAGTTATAAAATGGCTATGGTACCTACACCTGGATCTAAATACGAATTTGAAGAAATACGAACTATTGTTCATAAAGGTAGCACTCTGTTAATAGGGGAAGTATCGGTCAAAAATGAAAGGGCTAAAAATGATGTAACTAAAAAGCTAGTTTATAGCATTTATGATGAGAGCGCCGACACAGAAAATAATGATACTCTTTTTCGCGATTTGGAATTTCCAAGCATGGTGCGGGGTAATGGACTCCAACTGATCACCCTGGATGATGAATCGGTGAAGGATGTTGATACTAAACAGCCGGGTAACTGGGTGGTTATTTCTGATGATACCTATCTCTATATATTTCGGGCTATACCTATACCGAAAATAAATGATACAGACACATCGGATGCTACTTTGCTCTATGCAAACCGGTATTTATTAGTACCAACACCTGATGAAGAAGAGGGTGGAAAAACTGATAATCTGTTGATTCCAAAAACAGAATCCCGCTACCAAATAAGCAGGTTGAAAGATACTCCAGCTAATGACCTGGATAAGCCTTCATACAAAGACCTTGATGGGGAGTTTTTCCAGGAACCGCTGATGTTTTTTTCAGAGATTAACCCCCACAACGGCTGGTTTACGGTAATACTGACTCCCTCCGATCAAGGCAGTACCCGTCGTTGGTTGTTTTTTACAGCCAATAGCGATGACCAAATTCAAGCCTACTCCTTCTTACGCAACAACGATGGTTGGCCGGATTTGCGGACTAAAGACTACGCACTACCGCTGTTTAGTCTAAGGGAGAAGGTTAGCCCCACTGATACTAAAAAAGTAAAATTAATGGGGCGTCAACCAGCGTCGATCTATTTCCGAAGACAAGAAGAGTCGGATGATCCGAGCAAACCTAATATCACCAGTCCCAGGGTTATGCTATTGACTAAAGCTCAGGTAGACGAGGACGATACAGAAAGGCTGGTGGCGATCGACTTTTCTCTAGCTGAAAACGGCTTACCTATTATTCCAACAGTGGCAGAAAACGGAGAGCTTTATCTAGAGATAAAAGCAATCAAAGAAGCCAATACCGCCCTGCATTTTGATGGTAATAGCTATGTTGAGATCCCGTTTCAGGAAACTAGGAATCAGGAATTTACATTTGAATGTTGGGTAAAAAATGACGGAGCGAGCGGTAATATTGTCAGTCGTGCTGTAGGAACAGCTGATGGTGAGGAGAACAAATCTGGATTTAACCTCTCTTGGAATACCGATACAAACAAACTCGAAGCAACCCTTTCTATTATTGAACCTGATGACCAAGAAAATTTGAACACCACTAGCCAAGACAAGACTTATGAATTCGCGATCGCAGCACCGTCACCTTCTTTGCATCAATGGCATCACATTGCCGTGCGGTACTTTCTTGTTCGTTATGACAATCGTAAAAATGAAGCAATTTTCGATGCCTCATTTTTAATTAACGGTATAGAAAGTGGTAAAAAAACCCAGAAAGAGGAAAATAGTGAGAGATCACCAGTTTTTAACGCAAAAGGGACAATTTATCTTGGTCAAAAAATTGGAGATCCAAACAACAAGTGGATTGGAAGCTTGGATGAAGTTCGGTTTTGGGAGAAAGAGCGCACTAATGATGAGATTGTCGAGAATATGTATCGAGAACTTGCGGCACCAGAGTCTGAAACTGGGTTAATTGGATACTGGAAACTTGACGATGCATTTGAGGACAGACCCTCCATCGCATTGGATTCGTCTACATCAGAAGCCAATGGTCGTGTATACGGGGCACGTTGGACAACCAAAACTGCCCCAGTTGACCCACCCGAAGGTCCAGATGTTATCCCCCAATTCAAAGGACTGTCTACAGGGATGGGATTGTTGGATTTTACCAAGGGCGACACATTCACCCACCCTACCTTGTTGAGCGGTGCCGATGGCTTAGTCCATCTGTACATGGGGGTGACGCGAGGGGAGCAAACTCTATTAGGGGCATTGCAATACGATACCACCGTTTCCCGTGCGAAATATAGCCTCAATTGGACAGCAGTTAACGATGAAGAAATAACAGGTACGGTACAACTTTTTGCTCACGAAGCTGGACCAAATTTAAACCAGCCAAGTATCAATCCACTAGATCCCAAACCGGTGGTCAGTGTTACGGCAGTTGTGGGTAACAAGGAACTGGTAGATGTTACTTTTGAAGCCCCAGCACCACTCACCGATTCCGAATCGTTTACCGCAGTCCCGCGCACATTGCCGACATTTGCACAAGTAATCAACGGTCTGGCTAGCGATGATCCGTTAAACCCGGATGTTCAGCGTGGCAACATCCCCTATTACGATTACTCTGGCACACGGCAAGCCATTGAGTTACCCACAGAGGGGCAGCCTATTTTGTTGGTGGTTGCCCGTGATGCGGAATTTCCCTCAGCATTACAGCTTACCACTGCTACGGTAGGTGAAGAAAGTCAAACCCTTAGTGTTGAATTGGCACCAGCGTCTTCCGGAGGCATTGTTCGTTCCTTCAAACCTCTTTTGACCATAGAACAGCTTAACCCCAATGCCCTGAGCTTTGTCCGTGGTTTAATGGGGGCAGGTAACGCAAGCATTGACTTGAGCGGCGCAAATCTGGCTAAGTTGCCTACAACCAGTGGTCAATTGTATTTTGTTTATACCCCTGAAATTGAAACCTTTACTGGAAAGGTCGAATTTTCTACAGGTGATTTGACAACGTGCAGCGTCGAAATTAGTTGGAATGATACTACCAGCGTATGGGAAGACGTACCCACTACACCAGCGGAGTTTGTGAATCATCTCAACACCCAAGCGCCAACCACCGGAGAAGACATTCGACGCCATTTTGTTGTGGTGGCAGCAAATACAGGCGAACGTATTGGTCAAGGGGAGTTGGTGGAGGAAACCCCTGCTCTTGCCCCATTTTTTAATATTGTTGGGCATTCGGTTGCTGGCAATGTCATGGCTGGTATCTATCAAACCAGCCCCAAGCAAGAACTCACACGCCACCTCTCTATTGATAACAATAATTCAACAGCATCAGTGTTCTTTCAGGTGATGCCCTATGATCCTCCAGAAGATGGTCGCCCCATTCACATTATGCCGATGAACGGCATTCAAACACAGGCAGGCAATTTTGGTGGCTGGGTTCCCACTCCTCCCACTACCATGGGTGACTTTACAAAAAACCAGGCAATTATTCCTTGGGGCGATACACCGAATCAGGAGGTGTTGCAGATTCCAGGGGATTTTACTTATGAGAGTTGGATTAGACAAACAGAGCTATCGGAAAAACAGAGATTATTAAACGTCAACGCGCCAGCAACTGATACACAATATACAGTTGGATTTGGGGTGGAGGAGAAAGCGCTGGCGCTAAGCATACCGCAAAATTCTCCAGAAGCTTCTGGAAAAGGTGAATTAGGAGCGCACGATAGAGTTACATTGACGTGCTGGTGGCAGCCTTTCCCCATGGGTAGTCAAGATAGATCACCTCTTTCAGCTATTGTTACTTTGTTTAGCTTAAGACAAAGGGAATTATCAGATACACTATCAATTACACTTGGATTCGAGATATTTGCTGTAGATGGAGAAAATAAGTTTTTTTGGGTCATCATTCAGGAGACTACTGATGGCTCTCATTCTGTTAATATAATGGAGGATGTTCCTTTGACCCCAGGATGGTATTTTATCTCCTTGGAAATAGACTTAAAAAATTCCAATCCCTTGAAAATCTCCTGGCGGCACAAGGATGATCCTGAATTTAGCTCAAAAAGTATCAACATAGGTCATGTGACGACGTATTATTTTACCATAATAGAGCAATTAACTATTGGATGGATAGGCAAACGGATACCTTTTACTAATATTAAACAAAGTATTTCTAATCTAGCATTGTGGTCTGAGTTTCTCACCGACGATCAACTTAACTCACTTTATTGGTCTAACCCAATTACGGCAACTATACCAAACGCTTATCTATTCGGTTACTGGACACCCTCTAACTTGACCGATACAAAGTTGCCAAACCTTGCTCCCAATGGGAAAGAGCTAACAATAAACTTGTGGTCTGAAATAACTATCGAACCATGGGAGAAGCCATGGCAGCCCTTCTTCTTCTGCGGCGCTGGTTCATCATTTGCAAAAACCGATATTACTGCTGATGTTTTGGAAAGTATGCAAAATAATTGGACTCATGTAGCTGCTGTGTGTTCAAATAATCAGGCAGTGCAATTTGGTGATAAGAAGGCGGCAGTTGTCAACGACAGCGAAGATTTTGAATTTGAACAGGTATTGAGTATCGACGGCAGGTTTATAGCCGATGATCTAGAAGGTAATGCTAAGTATCTAGTTGCAAAGGGGGATAACGATGCTCAGAATTACTCTTACGCTCTGGCTATTGTAAATGGCAAACTAACATTTGCGGGCTGGTTAATTGATAATGATGGTGATAAAAATGGTTTTGGTTTTAGCTTACAGACGCAAATTGAGGTAGGCAAGCCCTATTATTTCGGACTCAGTTTTCAGCTCATTTCTAATAATGAAACTGGCGAGGTAACATTTACCCAGTCAAATCCTAATGCTCCTGCTAACAAACCCAATACTGCAACGGTCGAGAGTTCCAGTAGGACGACCACAAATAAGTTGTTAGTTCATTTGGCATTGGCTCGCCTTGATAGAAACGTAGTTGGAGACATCGAAATTCAGCAATTTAATGATAACCTACCAGACAACAAAACATTTAAAATTCTTCCTACAACAAACCCTATTACAATCGGTAGCAACGCAGCGGAGCCGAGTCCGCAGAACCCAAATGCGCCGCTACAATATTTTGTCGGTAAGATAGCGGACTTACGCATGTGGTCCAGAGATATCAGTTCGGATTTTGTGCAGCCAAGCCAATACACAACCCCTCCAGCAGCTCTACAAGAGGGTTTGGAAGCCCACTGGCGCTGTAACGAAGGACAAGGTACAACACTAAAAGACTCAGTGGGCGAACATGACGCAACACTGGACAGCGTGACGATGTGGACAACTTCTCGACTGTCAACAGAGTTTGCGATCTATCTCAATGGCAAGGAAGTTGCTACTCAACCGATCTTAGCGAACCAAGTTCAAGACAACAATTACGGCACCAGACAATTCGCTATTGGATTTGTAGGCAGTTATCCCGATCCAGCAAAGAGCTGGCCGACAGAAATATTCCAAGGGCAAATGGACGAGTTAAGGCTATGGAACGTTCCCCGTAGTGCCGACGAAATTAATGATAATATGCACCTAGAATTATCTGGGAATGAAGATAACCTGATGGGTTACTGGCCCATTAGTGTTGGCAGTGGCAATATTATTAGCGATCGCAGTGGTTATGGCAATTACGCTACGCTGATCAACAGTAACCTTACACTATTTTGGTGGCAACCCGGTGAAGGTGAATACAGTAGCCCAATCGGAAATGAAGCGCCGCAGATCAAAAACCTGCTGCATGGCCCCACCACCCGCGCACAACAGGGACTTGCCACAACCTCCATTTCAGCTTCAGAGTATGGCGCACTTTATGTGGATGCAGACGGGATCACCCGAGGGGTACTGCGGCGGCTTTATGCCTACATTAATAGTGCAACAAAAGCATTGTCGATTTTGCCAGGGTTTAAAGTGGGCGATGCCAGCTTAACGTTTATTGGTCAAGCGCAATCAAATCCAACATTAATAGGTTATATTGAAGGGCCTCCCCCAGTACCCGGTGAGAACTTGACCCGCCCATACTACAAAAGTATTCCTCGCTACCAAGCCTATATGGGAGTGGCCTCAGTTACGCTGACCGAAGATGAGGATGTCACCTATAGCTACAGTGCGCAAAAAGATACAGGTTTTGACTCTTCATTTGGGGTCAACTTTGGGTTAGAGTCAGACGTGAATATAAAAGCTTTAACTGCGCCACTTGGACTTGGCGTGAATACCAAAATAGTAGGTTTTAAATCCAAAGGTCCCTCCGTCAACACGAATTTTTCATATAGTTTAGGCTTTCTTGAAAGTGCACAGACTGATGTTGGCACAAAATATTCGTTAACCAATTATATTGAAGTTGGCGGCAATTGGGAGCCAAAATCTGAAGTGGAAAGTGATGCAGAGCGTCATTACCTAATGGACAATTTGGGTTACGCTTTAGTGAAATCAGGGGTTGCGAATGTCTATGCGCTTAGACTTGAACGCACCAATACGCTGATTGGCATTCAAATGGCACCCGATCCGCGCATTGCTGAAGACTTCAATATTATTCTGTTTCCCATTAATCCCTTGTATACAAAACAAGGTACCCTCGATGGTATGCAAGGTTTCAAAACCGATGATGACTATCCCGAGGCAAATATCCAGCGCGGCAGTTACTTCAAACCCTATGCTGCACAAGACCTCGAACAACAGATTGAAGCCCATGAGGCATCAATTGAAGCGGACTATCAGGCGTTTGATGCCGGTAAAAAGGGACGCCGTCAGGACACGACTCATTTTACTGAGGGCGATCCCGTTGATCCAGAATCCACCATTCAATCTGAAACCGATGCCGAATACGATTGGGAAAATAATCGTAGCAAGCGTAATTTGGTTAATACCTATGTTTGGACTGCTGGCGGAGGCTTGTTTGCCGAGCAGGAGCAAACCATGGTCAGTCGGCAGGAATCTCATTCTGGTAGCTATTCGTTCCAAGGGATGGCTGGTATCTCGGCGAGTTTTTCCACAACGATAAGTAGCGTTGGCGTATATATGGAGACGAATGCTCTGCTTGGCGGCCACATTCAAACCAATGTCACTAAACAAAAAGCAGAAGGGCGTGATTTCGGTTTGGCGATAAAAAACGATACAGAGGCATTTCTGGCCAAATGGTTGCCCGATAAAACAGAGCCAGAAAATAATGGTGTAGCAGAGCCGGGGAAAGTAGATGCCTATCGTTTTAAGAGTTTTTACTTGGCACCTGATCGCGACCACTTTAGTGAATTTTTTGATACTGTTATTGACCCCAATTGGTTACTAACCAGTGATAGCAACGATGCCTTTGCGCTACGCCAAGCCAGGGCCTCTGGAAATAATGTTTGGCGTGTATTCCACCGGGTTACCTACGTTAGCCGGGTACCCCCTGCTTTTAACCAAACCCCAGACGATACGGCAGTTCAAAAGAAACGTTCAGTGATTGATGCGCCCCAAAACGCCCTTTTAATTCAACTGGTCAATGATGTATTGACAGCTCTTGAGAAAACGGAACCTTATAGCCCTGAAGATATTGGGAACGCAGTGACAGAAGTCTTAGTCGGTAATTATAATTATGCTTTGGTCCATCATATCCCGTGGTGGGGCGATTTTCTAAGCAATGCTGCAAAAGACCTCAACAGTATAGAAGCGAAGGATTTAGCGCGTATTAAAATAACCGTATTATCTTATATGAAAGCATATTTTAGCACTTAGAAGAAATAACTTTGTCCATTCAATTATTAATCGGAGAGTTATTTTTTTCGGGGGAGGTCTATTCTACGGTAATATAGAACCCATTTGGGATCTTTCTAAGGGAGTCATATCAAATCCGGTAGCATCGGAGTAATTAAACCTGAATTTTCGGCCACCAATGGTACTGGGTTATAGCCTTGATTGCAAATTGCTGTGTTAAAAGAACTTGACAACGCTCAAACAGAATTTCTTCTAACTCTTCGAGGCTGGTAAATGAACGATTTGCGATCGGTTCATTAATTAGAGGCCATAACCTTTCTGCTGGTTGTAATTCAGGCGAGTAGGGTGGTAAATACTCTAAGTGCAAGCCCAAAGGAATCTTTAACTCAGAACTTGTATGCCATCCAGCTCTGTCAATGGTTAAGATAATGTGTTTGTCTTCTCCTAACTGAAATTCTCGTGCAAAGTCTTCTAAAACTCGGTTAAAAAGCTCTACATTAACTTTTGGTAAAATCCAGTAGTAAGTTTCACCATTATTTGGATTCACAAAGCCGTATAACCATAGCCATTGGTATTTCCAGTTAACATTGGCGATCGC
>NZ_RCBY01000429.1 GCF_003838195.1 Okeania hirsuta | reverse complement strand
TTGTGGGTAATATGAAGATTCCTTTAATGATTATTCATGGGGAACAAGAGCAGTTGGTAAATGCTGATTATATAGCAGAATTGAAAATGCCCACTCTTTGGAATGGAGGAATTGAATTTATTGCCAATGCGGGACACGCTCCACATTGGGAAACACCAGAGAAATTTAATAGCTTATTGATGGATTTTATTACCGATGTGACAATAGGCGATCGCCGTCAGTAAAATTATTGATATAATAGCACTTTGCCTAGATAATGAGGTACAGCTTGTTAATTCTTTTTCCTGTTTCCTAGAGTTATAAAACTTTGTACCTTATTAATTGGAAAACTCCTGTAATTGGCAATAAGCAAAAAACTTTATTCCTGCTCCTATATTGATAGCAAAGCTCCTCTGTTTGCGAAGCATTCCGAAGGAAAAGAGGCACTTGCGCGACGACAATATAGTGGTATCGGTACATCAAGTAATTCTGAGTATAGGAATAGTTAATTGTATATATTTTCATCCCAAAACCGAACTATTTTGGATAAAAGATTATCGTATTTACGACCCAGATAGTGACAATAAAACTAAAATAGATCATGTTGAATAAATAATATTTAATGTGGTCAAAAAGAAGAAATTACTATTTAAAACTGTATTAATGGATAATTTGTATGCAACAACAAGATTAATGGCATTGATAGATAACCTAGGAAAAATTTATTATTGCCCCTTAAAAGTAAATCGCGTACGTAGATGACACTGGTGGTGTAGAAAAATATAAAAATATTGCTGAATTAAGCTGGAATGAATCAGAAAAAATATCAGGTAAAATAATTAAAATTAAAGGTTTTCCAAGGAATAAAAAGCGAGTGCGTAATTCTGAGGTCTCCTCAGAATGTAAGACGCACTCAAGACAGTCAAGCTATTCTGGGTAAATGTTTCTACCAACACCAACAGAATATATTACTACTAATGACGAGAGCTAATGCAGTAAAGATGATGTAGAATTTGAATCTCAAACCAGATAGAAAATCGAATAATTTCACGCCAGAATTAAGCAATTAACAGGTCTAGGTTCCTGTCAATGTCGTCTGAGAAAAATCCAAATATAGCAATGAGCGCTGGTATATTTACAAATTGCAGGAGGGGCAAAATAGCTAAAATCTTATCTTATCGGCAATTTATTCCCCCTTCCGGAGCTGTTGCCAGATGAGCTGTTGCCTGCACACAGCGCTATAAATCATATTGCTTGTGCTATGTTGGTTTGGAATCATTTGAAAAAAATGGCAAACATTCTGGGAAAAACTATTTATCAACTAAAACATCAATTATTATCTAAATATCTAGTATCTGAACTCAAATATGCTGCAATTAAAATGACGGTTATTTAAGTTTTTATGGATAGAGATAGAATCAGAAATACTGGGCGATCGCTGAAAAAAATTATAGCGTTAGCGGAGCTTTGCGTCAGCAATCGCTCTATTTACTATGCGCTATATATAGTGTCTTTGCGTAAGTCCTGACTATATGACGTTTTATGTCGGTTTTATGAAGCAGCGTAGTTTAGATAGAGGTTATCGACCTGGAATCGTACTAATTGATGCTGGTGCGTGGTAACAACACAGCATTTCTGAAAAAATTAGAAGAAAGAAAATTAGAATAAAGCTTTGACTGAGAAACAGGTAGATTAATCTGACTTCTTTTAGCCAATTAATGACTCGCTGCTCTCTGATGACGTTCTCTCAGATAAGAAAGAAATTCTTTACCTTCACGCAAACGACGCACTAACATTTGCGGGTCTACTAGCATTTCACCAACTATAGGAATAATTGACTTCGGTCTAAAATAAAACCGACGATACATCTGCTCTACTCCATCTTCAATTTCACTACCTGACAAATTAGGATACTGTAACGATGACATCTGAATTCCAGAATTAGCAACCAAAGCATCGCCAGTAAACCAATCATTTTCCTGAGCTTGACTATATAATTCTGTTCCAGGGTAGGGGGAAGCGATCGAGACTTGAATTGTATGGGGGTTTACTTCACAAGCAAAACGGATAGTCTCCTCAATAGTTTCCCTACTCTCATTGGGTAAACCGAGAATAAAAGCTCCATGAACTTTAATCCCCAACTTATGGCAATTTTCCATAAATTTGCGGGCGACTTCTAACTTAATTCCTTTCTTGACTCCATCCAAAATTTGTTGATTTCCAGATTCAAAACCTACCAACAGCAAACGCAGACCGTTATTTTTCAATTCTTTAAGAGTATCGTAATCTAAATTTCCACGAGCATTACAACTCCAGGTTAGCTTCAGTCGTTTCAAATGTTCGCTAATAGCGATCGCTCGTTTTTTATCAATAGTAAAGGTATCGTCATCAAAAAAGTATTCTCGCACAGAGCTGCCCCAAATAGCTTTTGCTTCTGCCATTTCTTGCCCTACTGCTTCGGGACTTTTAGCCCGGTATTGATGTCCACCGATAGTTTGTGGCCACAAACAGAAAGTACATTTAGCAGGGCAACCGCGACCTGTATACAAGGAGATGTAGGGATTGAGTAAATAACCAATTAGATATTTACGAATATCCAGATGTTCTGCATAAACCGGAAAAACACTAGGCATAGCATCCCAGTCGTGAATCAATTCTCGTTCTGGTGTATGGTGAATATTGCCTTGGGAATCATGGAAACTCAACCCTTTAATTTCTGGAAAAGATTTTCCTTCGGATAATTCTTTGCAGGTATAATCAAATTCGTTGCGACAGACAAAATCAATAATTGGATTATCTTTAAGAGTTTCTTCAGGCAAAACTGCCACATGAGCGCCAACAAAACCTACTTGTGTCTCAGGGTTTTGAGTTTTAATTGCCTCTGCACATTTAACATCATTGGGGAGGGAAGGGGTACTGGTGTACATAATTACCAGTTCATAATCTTTAGCAATTTTCAGCACATCTTCCACTGTTTGGTTATGGGGAGGAGCGTCTACCAATTTACTTCCAGGAACTAGAGCAGCAGGTTGAGCTAACCAAGTGGGATACCAGAAAGAAGTAATTTCCCGTTTTGCTTGGTATCTAGCTCCGGCACCTCCATCAAAACCATCAAAGGAAGGGGGATTTAAAAATAGAGTTTTTTTCATGTTGAATAGTAGACTTTATAATATACAGGGATATTTTGGAGAACATTTCTACGTTTTCTTTTTATACCATAAGTACACGAGCTACGGAGGAGTCAGTCATCAGGAGTCAGGAGGAAAAAAGAAGAAAGTTTTTTATTACACTATTCAGCGGATATGATATAAGTCCAATAAATATAGGACTTTGGACAAAAAAAGTTAGCGTAATATTTACACTAACTACTGAAATTAAGATTTAAAGACCGAATTCATACTGGAATTATCTTTGT
>NZ_RCBY01000428.1 GCF_003838195.1 Okeania hirsuta | reverse complement strand
CTCCCACAGGTACGCCAGACCCTACAGGCACACCAGACCCTACAGGCACACCAGACCCTACAGGCACACCAGAACCAACAGAAACACCAGACCCTACAGGCACACCAGAACCGACAGAAACACCAGAACCGACAGAAACACCAGAACCGACAGAAACACCAGAACCAACAGAAACACCAGAACCGACAGAAACACCAGAACCAACACCAGAACCAACACCTCCACCCATTCCTAACCGCAGACCAAATGCAGCAGATGACGAAGTAGCAACTAGTCAAAGTAAATTAGTAGAATTTAATGTATTAGAAAACGATTCCGATCCTGACGGCGATCCTCTAACAGTAACTGATTTTACATCAGTCTCCAATGGAGAGTTAGTGCAGAAAAGCAATGGGTTATTTGAATATACTCCAGATGATGGTTTTGTAGGTACAGAAAGTTTCAGCTACACTATCAGCGATGGTAATGGGGGTAGCGATACTGCTAATGTGACAATTACAATTAACCGATCGCCAGAGTTAGTTAACAATACTGGCATAGTAGTAGAAGCTGCTTCAGGTATACGGTTTATAAATTCCAATAATTTGCAAGCATCTGATGCTGATAATTCTCCTGATGAGTTAATATACACAATTACTGATGCTCCAGACTTAGGCGACCTGAGAATAGGAGATAGTTCTCGTTTACGGGAGGGAGATACCTTCACTCAAGAAGATATTAACAATAACTTACTACAATTTACTCCAGATGATACGGCAGGTAGTGACTTTTTTACCTACACAGTCTCTGATGTTGCCGGGGGTCAGGTTCCTCCCAACTCATTTAGTATTGGTATTGTAGATGATACTAAAACATTAACCAATGAAGCGGATAACTTCACTGGTACTGCCCTAAGTAATAATATTTTGGGATTAGCAGGAGACGATAGTATTGATGGTCTCAGTAGCAGCGACTATATAGATGGTGGTGAAGGAAGCGACTCTCTGTTAGGCGACTCTGGTGATGACTGTCTATTTGGTGGCAGTCAACAAGATAATCTCAGAGGTGGTGATGGTTCCGATAGTTTATTTGGTGGTGATGGCAATGATCGCATTTCTGGAGATACAGGCAATGATCGCATTTCTGGAGATGCTGGTAACGACAACCTCTTAGGAGGAGAAGGCAGCGACAGTATGACTGGAGGAGAAGGTAACGACTCTCTTCTAGGAGCAGATGGTGACGATACCATAGCTGGCAATGCGGGTAACGATACCATTCGCAGTGGAGCTGACAACGACTCCGTAACTGGTGGAGACGGTAGCGATCTAATAGACGGTGGTTCAGACAACGATACTATTAGTAGTGGAGCAGGAGCAGATACAGTTTTAGGTGGTTCAGAGAACGATTCAATATTTGGAGAAGAAGGTGATGACTCTCTGGTTGGTGATGATGGTAATGACACTATCGACGCTGGTCCGGGTCAGGATATCATTTTGGGTGATATAGGAGATGATAGTATCCAAGGTGGTGATGACAATGATGGAATTGACGGTAGCATTGGTAATGATACTATAGCTGGAGGTTCTGGTTCCGATCGACTGACAGGTGGTGCCGGGAATGATTTCTTCTTCTATGAAGTTGCAGACCAAGGTATAGATACAGTCAGAGATTTCGACCGACCAGGTGATGATGATACATTACTATTTACATCTGCTAACTTTGGCGGTTTAACTAATAGCGGTTTTTCTAGTGTAATTCTCCAGGATGAGAATATAGGATCGGAAGGTCAGAGTATCGGTGATGCAGAACTGATTATTTTTGAAGGTAAGTTTGATAATGCACAAGCAGTCAATGCTGCCTTAAATGTACAAAATGGCTCCAGCGATCGCCCTGCTTTCTTTGTTTACCTCAATGGTCAACGTGGAAAATATGTCTTTGGTTATGACACAAGTTTAGCTGATGACAGTGTTCCTGCTTTTGAGTTGGGTATACTTCAGTCTATTGAACCTGAAGAAGACCAAATTTCAACCATTATTGATGCTGGTGATTTTGAGTTTATATAAGGCAACAGGCAACAGGCAACAGGGAATAGGGGAGTGTGGGGAGTATGGGAGTAAATTTCAACCTTTTTCCCCTATTGTCTAACTGAATATCCTTACTTCTATTCCGTTGTCTATAAAAAAATAGACATCTCCATTGAAGAAGGAGTCAGGAGTCAGGAGAATGGAGTCGATGGGGATTCTCACCCCACCAACCGCATTTGCACCCCCGCTGACGGTGGGGTATTAAACCCATAAGGGATAAAGATAATAAAAAATCAAATTAATTATCCCACAGAAATTATCAATTATTTCCCCTACTCCCTACTCCCTTTTATCTCATAGCAATTATCAGGAAAAATTAAAATGGCACAAACAGAAAGAGTCAAACAACAAGTCGAACTACCATCAACAATTTTTATTCGAGGTTTAGCAGAAGGAAGTATTTTCAGCGACTCCATCATTGGGAGTACAGTAGCAGATACAATTTTAGCATTGTCTGGAGATGATACAGTTTTTGCTCTAGATGAAAATGACGCTCTCCTGGGAGATGAAGGTCAAGACCAAATGAACGGAAATGCCGGAAATGATTTTCTAGACGGTGGTCCGGGAGATGATAGTTTACGAGGTGGCAAAGATTTAGATTCTCTGTTCGGAGGTAGTGGTAGTGACGTATTATTTGGCGATCGCGACAGTGATACTATCTGGGGAGAAGAAGGCAACGATACTATCTATGGAGGTAAAGAGAATGATAGTATTGTCGGTGGTGGAGAGGACGATCTATTATTCGGCGACCGGGGGGATGATTTTGTTGCTGGGGACATCGGTAATGATACAGTAGTTGGTGGAGCGGGTGACGATCGCTTATTAGGGAATGATGGTGGAGATACATTATTTGGTGAAACAGGTAGAGATATTCTAGAAGGTAATACAGGAGATGATGTACTTTTTGGAGGAAAAGATGCAGACTCACTAGCAGGAGGTGTTGGTGCAGATTTCCTCTCTGGAGACCTTGGTGCAGATACAATTTCAGGAGGAATAGGGCAAGATACCTTTAATATTACTCGTGATTCAGGAGGTCCTGGAGTCTATTGTGCTACTTTCAACTCCTTCTAGCACTGCCAAAAAATTGCCGTTCGTACCACCGACACTAATAATAGTGTTATCGGGGTTGTCTTCTGATGCAAAAATACTTAGTTCTTCAAAACTCAAACCATTGCTAAGACCGATTAAATCTTCGTTACTGAAGTCATTAATAAAATCTGCACTGCTAACTCCAGGACCTCCTGAATCACGAGTAATATTAAAGGTATCTTGCCCTATTCCTCCTGAAATTGTATCTGCACCAAGGTCTCCAGAGAGGAAATCTGCACCAACACCT
>NZ_RCBY01000427.1 GCF_003838195.1 Okeania hirsuta | reverse complement strand
CTTCTTCCTTCTTCCTTACCTTTGCTATACAAGACCGATGCTACCGGACATGATATTATTTTGCTTTTTGATATTTCTTGCTCTGTGTTCATATCGCTTACTTTGAGTCTGTTTTTGTAGAGTCGAAATGGCGTTGGAGAATGCGTAATGTTTAGGCAGGAACTGGCACAGTTTTAAATCTCATAATGTACGAGTAAACGAATCGAATACTTTAACATTGTCAAAGACTTAGAATAGCAGAGAGTTTTTCGATGAAGTCTAGCTAAATAATATCTTAGACGAGTATTTTCTCCTTCAACGCGGGTCATATAAGTTTTGCTAACTTGATGGTCTTCTGGTTCAATATATTTGGGGTACACGGGATAGCCATCAGTAACGTACCAAAAACTGTGCCAAAACTGGATGATTTGCCATAATTTTTCAAAGGTCTGACTCGAGCGATAATGCTCCGCATCGCTATCGCGAACGCCAATTTCCCAAAGAATAATTCGCGGTCGCGTCCATGCCTTTATTCCAATACTAATTCACCGCCATACCATTGACATTTGTATTCTAGCTCCACTTTTCAAGTTTCGCCACTCTTTGGAGTTATTCTTTATTTTTTTATTTTTTATTTAAACATCTTATATAGAATCCGGTTATACAGTAATTGCAAAATTACTTTCTCTTAATACAGATGTTCTACTGAATACAAATTTAAAAATTCATGCTATTTCAATCTTTTCTTTCTCCTGACTCCTGAGGACTGACTCCTGACTCCTAGAGCGATACGATAACTAATTACCCGGATTCTATATTAAAGGTATCTGAAGGATATTGAACTTGTGCGATCGCACTGTCAATACTGGCAATCATTCCTAAAATTGCCAAGAACCCAGAATAGATGATTTGCTTCATGATTACTGTCTTCCTTGCCTTCACATAAAGCTCTAGTTTAGCCGATCGCTTACTCGCAGCAGGAAAAGAAAATTACGCGATCTGGGTACTCAATGCCCCTTTACCGGAAGGCTATATTGAACTTAGACTTTTACCCAATTATTAACACTCCACCCCAAGCAAGTAATAAAGAAAAAACTACCGCAGCGATCGCCTGTTTACTTAACAGCAATAAGGCAAATCGAAGAGACTGTTCTCGTGTAATAGTTAACAGAGTAACCAAACAAGGTAGCAATACTCCTGCTAGATACACCCCAGTCAAAACCTGCAAGGGAGTTAACATAGCCAAGGTTTCGGGTTCGGCAAATAATAGCAGTCCATCTTTGCGAATAGAAGCTAAAACAATAGGCAATGAGGCGACCGGGGGTAAATTAAACCATCCCATCAAAGGGTTAATAATATTGGCTAAAGTTGCGATCGCTCCTAACCAATTCAACACAGAAGCAATAACAGTAATAACTAAAAAGATGGGAATTGCATTGAACAAAAATTGATCGATAGTTGACTTAGCTTCGCGCCAAATTACTAACCAACGAGGAAATTCTAAAAATGCTCTTCCTTCGATTACTAGGGGATTCTGATTCGATTTAGCTGTAGGGGAAGAAATCATGTAAGTATATATCAAGGTAGTTGCGGTTAGATACAGCAGGTAAGGAATTATCAAGTAAGGTAACGAAGCCGCACTAAACACCCCTAAAGTTGCGCCAAACTGATAAGAACAAGCCGAACCAAAAGCGATCGCCGAAATACAAGTTCCTCTAGAACAACTAGAACAAGCACGGGTACTAATCACCGCAGGAACATTACACCCCATACCCATAATTACTCGCACTAAATCCCGTCCCGATAACCCAAACGGACGGAGTAAAGGATTGAGAGCAATAGTAATTCGTTCTATTAACCCACTAGCTTTATATGCGCCCAAGAATAGGGCATAGAGAATTACTGTGGGCATCGCCCAAATAAACAGCAACGGACTCATAGTTATCAGTCCATACTGTCCTATGAGTATTTCTCTTAACCAGATTGGGAGTTGGGATAAAGATTTAATAGTGGGAGCAATCGCACTTTGGACTATAGGATCTGCTAAAGTCGCAAAAGAGTTAGCACCCCAGACAGCAATAATCGCAGGAATAAGTAATAGAGCGATCGCCAATAACCAGCCTAGTCGAGGATGTTCTAACAGCGTTGGTTGGGGTTGAATATACCAGCCAGCTCTTGTAGGAATCCATTGCGCGGGAAAAGGATTAGGTTCTTGCAGAGAAGCCAAAATATAGTCTTTTTGTTTTATTCTCAGGTGGCGAGCATCTACAGTGACAATGCTCAGGTTAGAAGTTTCCGTCCATTGCCGAACCACTTGTTGAGTATGAACCGTGGGTAATACCTTATCCCAGAAAGTAATTACCAGAATGCCCCGTTTATCTGCTACTAAAGGCAGTAGATCTGCTAAATCTCGATCAACGTCGGTTGCCTTGACTATCAATAGCACGGTGTCATTTTCTTGTAGCTGTCTTAAAGCTTTCTTAGTAGTTACACTATCGGAATGATAGAGAATTCCAGGGGTATCAATAAAGGTATAGGCTTCAGATTGATAAGTGTCACAAGTCACTGTAGAACCGCGAAAATTCGCACTATAGGGAGTCTGTCCTGTAAGAGATGCAATCAGTTGGGACTTGCCGGTACTCTCTTTCCCAATGACCACAATACAATCGCGCTCTAATTTTGACGGCGTAAAAATATTCATTCTTGAATCAACACTATATGGTAATAATAATCATTGTAAAATACAAATAACAAAGTTATTTATTCTCTCATGGAAAATCAAGAACAAGCTGTTGTCTTCGACGAAGAACGCGCCGCTACTTATGACGAAAGATTTGCTAAACTCCCCCCATTGCGGGACACACTTCATTTATTGACCCGCCTGGTTCTTGCCGATCTTCCGGTCAATGGGCGGATTCTTTGTATCGGTGTTGGTTTCGCCCTCAAGGATATTTAGTTAGTGCGGATTTAGCGTCTGATATGTCCACTTCGTCCTATTTCCATTGATATCATGTCCGTTGGTATCGTTTGTGTAAACCCAAGGGTAAATATCTACAGGAAATTTAGATTTTTTTCTGGCGAGGGTAGCCTTCTTCCCTTTTCTTTACTCTTCCCTCTTCCCTCTTCCTTCTTGCCTCTTCCTTCTTCCTTCCCTTTGCTATACAATGCCGATCTTCCGGTCAATGGGCGGATTCTTTGTATCGGTGTTGGTTTCGCCCTCAAGGATATTTAGTTAGTGCGGATTTAGCGTCTGATATGTCCACTTCGTCCTATTTCCATTGATATCATGTCCGTTGGTATCGTTTGTGTAAACCCAAGGGTAAATATCTACAGGAAATTTAGATTTTTTTCTGGCGAGGGTAGCCTTCTTCCCTTTTCTTTACTCTTCCCTCTTCCCTCTTCCTTCTTGCCTCTTCCTTCTTCCTTCCCTTTGCTATA
>NZ_RCBY01000426.1 GCF_003838195.1 Okeania hirsuta | reverse complement strand
TATACTAATTTGATAAATATTTGCTACATTTTATTGAGTGGGGGAGTAGGGGAGTAGGGGAGAAGTAAAAACAAGAATAATTAACAATAACTAGCTAATAATTATCGAAAAAGTTATTCAGTCTGTGTTAATTACTTAATAAGTGAAGCACCACTTATACCATTTCTCAAAAACTTTTCTACATTTTATTGAGTGGGGTAGTAGGGGAGTAGGGGAGAAGTAAAAACAAGAATAATTAACAATAACTAGCTAATAATTATCGAAAAAGTTATTCAGTCTGTGTTAATTACTTAATAAGTGAAGCACCACTTATACCATTTCTCAAAAACTTTTCTACATTTTATTGAGTGGGGTAGTAGGGGAGTAGGGGAGAAGTAAAAACAAGAATAATTAACAATAACTAGCTAATAATTATCAAAAAAGTTATTCAGTCTGTGTTAATTACTTAATAAGTGAAGTGCTGCCTAAGTATAACAATAATGCATGAGAATTAGTATTAAATATATAGTAATTGCATTTGAGTTGCGTAAAAAAACCTGGTCGCTTTTAGGCAACAGTTCATTAATTGATAATGGATAATTGTAAGTATTCAGCTATTAGCAGTTAGCCAGCAGTCAGCTATCAGCAATTAGTAATGAATAATTACTTCTAAGGTGTAATAACAATTTGATAAATGTTTGTTACAAATGGTAGGGACGTTGCATGCAACGTCCCTACGAAAGAAGGAAGAGGGAATAACGAAGAAGGGATAAATATTTAAAAAAATGGAAAAACGACATAAATAAATATCTAAAATGAACTAGACTAGCTATTTTTAAGCATATCCGATACAGGTCTACCTTTTTTGTAACATTCTTTTTTCAAATTGGTATAATCAGGGTACTTTGGGGGTAACTTTTTATTCTTTCTCAATTTCAAAGGTTGCTTTTACGCGGACTCAAAATTAATAACTTAATAGCTGATAGCTAATAGCTGACGGCTGAATGCTTACGGATAATTACCTCTGGCTAAAACCGTTACGGATATTGAATATAAGGAAATATCCTAGCACTAGATAAATTATATATAGTAGAACAAGTCAAAGTTTAAATAAATAAATAAATAATCAAACAAAACTTCATGCAGGCAGATTTGCGAATTGGTAATTTATTTGGTATCCCTTTATTTTTGGATTCTTCGTGGTTCGTCATTTTACTGTGGATAACATATATTAATATGCAAGACTATCAAGAGTGGGGATTATTTTTAGCTTTTGGAGCTGGATTAGTAATTGCTCTACTAATGTTTTTTTCTGTCTTATTACATGAATTAGCTCATAGTTTAGTTGCTATTTCTCAAGGGATGAAAGTTAATTCTATCAGGTTATTTTTGTTTGGTGGAATTGCTGGAATAGATCGAGAATATCGAACTCCTGGAGAAGCTTTTCAAGTGGCTATCGCTGGACCTTTAGTGAGTTTAGTTTTGTTTTTTTTATTGGGTTTAACTAGCCTTTTTTTTTCCACATCAAGCTTGGTTGGTGAACTAATAAATCGGGTAGCAGAAATTAATTTAATTTTAGCTATTTTTAATCTGATGCCTGGTTTACCTTTAGATGGTGGACAAGTATTAAAAGCTGCTATTTGGAAAATAACTGGTAGTCGTTTTGTTGGGGTAAGATGGGCGGCTAAAAGTGGTCAAGGTTTAGGATGGTTCGGAATTGTTTTGGGGTCGATTTTAGTTTTAGTAACTCAGAGTTATGGTGGTTTTTTGCTGGCTTTAATTGGTTGGTTTGCTATGCGTAATGCCAAATTTTATCGCCGGATAATTGATTTAGAAGAAGCGTTAATTAAAATTAAATCTGTAGAAGCAATGACGCGAGATTTTCGTGTGGTAGATGCAAATTTGACTTTGAGTCAATTCTCAGATAAATATTTTTTGAAAAGTTCTAAATTTTCCATTTATTTTGCTGCTAGCGAGGGTCGTTATCTTGGTTTAGTTTCTTCTGATGCTATTAATTTTATTGAAAGGAGTTATTGGGATACTCAAACTTTAAGGATGATTATATGTCCGCTAAATCAGATAGTTACTGTTTCGGAGAAAGCTAGTTTAGTGGAAGTTATTAACTGTATGGAATTTCATCAGCAAAAACATATAACTGTTCTTTCTCCTGCTGGAGCAGTAGCAGGTATAATAGACCGGAGTGATATTGTCCGGGCAATCAATAGATACTTAAAATTGAATATTTCAGAGGCAGAAATTAAGCGTATTAAAACAGAAGGTTGTTATCCTCCAGGAATGAAATTAGTAGCGATCGCTAAAGCTACTTATTTATCAAATTTAAAGTAATTTTTAAGAAGGAGTCAGGAGTCAGGAGTTAGGAGTTAGGAATTAGAAACTAGGAGAAATAGTTCTTCTGTATTTATTGAGCTGAAGCTTGGTTTTTAGTCAAATAAACATGATGTGCAAAGTCTTTCAATCACTCAAATAATTTGAAGAAGAAGTCAGGAGTCAGGAGTTAGGAATTAGAAACTAGGAGAAATAGTTCTTCTGTATTTATTGAGCTGAAGCTTGGTTTTTAGTCAAATAAACATGATGTGCAAAGTCTTTCAATCACTCAAATAATTTGAAGAAGAAGTCAGGAGTCAGGAGTTAGGAATTAGAAACTAGGAGAAATAGTTCTTCTGTATTTATTGAGCTGAAGCTTGGTTTTTAGTCAAATAAACATGATGTGCAAAGTCTTTCAATCACTCAAATAATTTGAAGAAGGAGTCAGGAGTCAGGAAGGTTTAATAGCAAGAAAAAAAACTTAAATTTCCTATATATATTCATGCTTGGGTTTACACAAACGCGCCCCAAGGGAAATGATATTATACCATTTTGAAAAAAGAATATAGCGTTTATCAAATTAGTGATATAAAGTTTTTTTCTTTTTTTCTATCCCATGTTTCTCGAATTACTACTCCCTACCCCCTACTCCTTAATCCCTAAAACAAACGAATTTTGTACCTCACCAATATGAGAATTGCTATACTACTAATAATAAGGGCGATAAAAAGACTTTACAGAAGATGTTCCTGTGACAAAAAAAGAGAATTTCCCGCCTCACTAAAAACTGGTGTTTAAGCCATTTATTCTAACTCCTGACTCCTGACTTCTGACTTCTAAAAATGTCCCTTGAGCAAAAAAAGAGAATTTCCCACCTCACTAAAAACTGGTGTTTAAGCCATTTATTCTAACTCCTGACTCCTGACTCGGTCCTCCTGAATCCTTCTTCAAAATTACTTTTTTCCTAATAACCAATAGGAGACCATTTTACCGATAAATTGTGGGTATGCGCCTCCCCTTTTAAGGGGAAAAAATAAAAAAAATTTTCCTTTTAGTAAATCCTCTCCTTGAAAAGAAGAGGTAATTATTAATTATTAATTATTAATTATTAATTATTAATTATTAATTATTAATTA
>NZ_RCBY01000425.1 GCF_003838195.1 Okeania hirsuta | reverse complement strand
TCCTGACTCCTGACTCCTGACTCCTGACTCCTACCCTCACCCATAAGACTTTTTCAGCAAACCCTAATTATCTATTACTCTACTCAGCTATTTCATAACTCGTTTAACGTCCTATTTTGATATTTCCAATATCGGTCAAACCTTGAGCTATATCGGCTTCTGTTTACTGATTATTGAACTTGTGCCAAAATCCAAGTAACTATATACCAAGAGCGCTCGTTTCTCATTGCTAATTGATATATTGGATTATCTGGATCTTCGGGAATTTTATGACCTCTAAAACCCATTTGAATATAAGACCATACTTCTTGATTACCCCAACCATTAACTTCAACTATTTTAAGATTGTAGGGTTTACTCATTAACGCCAAAGCTTTAGGAGTAAATCTCCAGTAATCATCGAATACTTTTCCACCATGTATTGGGTTGATAAAGCAAGTTATATGACATATATATCCTCCTTGTTTAACAACTCGAATACTTTCTTCAAAAGCCTTGTAAGGATTTTCAGCAACATGCTCTAAAACTTGGTCTTAAACACAAAAATCAAAAAAGTTATCTTCATAATTTAGATTAGTTAGATTACATTCTGGATAACTCGTATTATAAACTTCCGCTAGTTTTAACCCTAAAACTTTTGCCAAGTTAGCACTGCCAGATACGGCCAAAATTTTTTTAGTCTTGTCATCTTCATTAGTCAATAAGTTTTCTAATTTTTTATACATATATAGTCGTGTAACATGATATCTTTTTTTTCCTTTCTTTGAGTTCAAACAAAAAGTAATTAAGTCTTTTGTTAAACTGTTATTTAGCGTGGTGTTAAACATTTTTTTTCCAAATATTAGCCGAATTACCGTTAGTAATTTAAGTATGTTTGTAGCCAGAATAAATTATAACATTGAATAAATAATAATTATGATCGAGTTTCATTATTCAGGACTTACGGAACGGAACTAATTTTAGTGGGAATATCTGAATAAATGACCAAATCATAAACCATATATCCCACATTCCGTACTTCAATTTGTAATATCAAATCCGTTTAATTCGGTATAAAAAAATGTTCCATCTTCAACCATTACCAAATATTTCTCGATCTCCCCATCTCCCCAGATACTAAATGGGTTCTATAAACCGGAAGGTGCGCGCAGGGGTAACATTCCCCTTCTAAAGGTTTACTGCTGAGTGCTGATCACTTTTTCAAGTTGGCCTGCCCCAACTCAGCCTGGCTTTTCTCTCACCCATATCTATAGAACAGCCATAAAACCTCTTTTTTCAGAATCATTGACCTTTGAAAAACCTAAAGCTACATCAAGTCTAATTAAATTCCATATTTAACACTGAATTTTGAGAGGGAATCATTAGTATTAATAATACTAAAAGAATCTAAAAAAGCTTTAGCCTCTGGAAAATCTAAATTTCCATCTTCAGCAACTATTTGTAAACTATATAATGTTGGTCTGCTAGGGTCGATAAATATTCTTAAAAGTAATCTCAAATTAGGCTTTACTTTTGACTGTAAAATTATTTCTCTACCTGGAAATCCTTGATAGCTAATCTTCTTTTCACTAATTATTATCGAGTTAGAATTGATTGCTGCTCCATCTCGCGCTCCATTTAATCCTTTTTCAAGATTATATTGACTAGGATCGACTGGATATTTGATGCTAGAGACAGAAAAAAATCGTTGTTTTTCTGGGTATTGGTAGAAAACTAATAAGGCATTAAGTTTTCCCAAAGAAGTATCAACAGATAAATTTTCTTCTTCTGGTTGACCAGGAAAAAAAACTGTATAAGAATCATCTTTAGCTGTATATTTATACCAGCTATTAGCAAGATAAATAGTATTAGTATTTGTAAATTCTGATGAATGTTTTAATGGTGGATATATAACTGCTATTGCATCGAAATTGGATGTAAAAGATAAAATTGTAACTACACTATAAATTATCACAATTAAGGATGATTTCATAATATTAAGCTTAACTTTGAGTTCTCCAGGGGTTAAAACACCCCGGATTCATTAGCTGTTGTGCTATACAGGTTAAAACCACGCTACGCACTGCTGACGATATAATAAGGTTAAAGAATCCAACCTATATCGTTTTTTTCTGTTTTATATAATGTTCCCCCGGAGGGAGAGCTACGAATTACGGACGGATCGGTTATAATAAAATTTAAGGACTGACAGTACCGACAGTACCAAAGAAATACTGAAATTATCAATACTATTCTCCTTTATAAAAATAATATGAGTCGCGCAACCTTACCTTTTAAGGAGAAATATTTTTGGAGGGGAGGGTTTAAATCCCCGTTAGAAAAATAACTTTTGACTTTGTTAATTCCTATGCATTCCTCCTTTCTTCCCTCCTGACTCCTGACTCCTGACTCCTAACTCCTCACACCTGAACTTTAGCTTGAATTTCTCTCAACTTCTCCCCTACTTCACCACTACTTAATAAACTTTCCGCCTTAGACAAACCTTCGCAAATATCAGAGCAAACTCCACAACGCCATAAATAAAAACCTCCATTCCAAATAGCTGCTGACATTAACTGACTCACCTTACCCTGCAAAACTTCTTGCATTTGCTCTACTAACTCCGCAGTAGAGCTTAATGAAACCTCCTTTCCTCCACAACCATAGTCACTCGGATGCAACAACAGACGTTCAAATGTGGCAGAGTTGTCAGATGGCATCGATACCCCAATAATAGCTGTCCGGTCGCGAGGTAAGTCACAACTTCCTTCTAACCCCTTGACTGTTGTATAATTTTTCACACCCTGTAATTCCAATGCTCCTCGAAACATACCTTCTGTAGGAGGATGAACATATCCCGCAGCCAAATGAACTTCTCCTGAAAAGGGAACCCAAATTAACTCCATTGTTGCTAGAGGCGGTCGTTTACCAATATCTCGACGATATTCTACTAAAGCATCTGCTTGGGGAAAATGTTTTGGTAGATAAACAAAGCCTAAACCAGTCTGTTCAAATACTTGTTGCACCTGTGCCAGCGATAGTTTTTCCCATTCAACCCCTAACCCTTGCCAAATATCAATAAAAGGTACTCCTTCTTTTGTCGGCATTCGCGCTCCACCGTGCATCACAACAAATATTCCTGCTGTTGCCAAAATTAAAGCTGTGAGTGGGGTAACTGGTGCAGTACGCGATCGCCCATCATAAGGACAACCTAATACTGTCACTACACCCATCGATGGTTGACTTTGCAGTTTTGGCCCTAATTCGTTATAGCTATCTAACATTCCTGCCAACTCATCTCCAGTAGGCCGTTTAATACGGTGAGCAATTAAAAAAGCACCGACCTGGACTGGTTTTGCTTCTTTCAACAACATCATCCGCATTGCTGCTGCTGCCTCTTGGCGGGTTAAATTTTTCCCTGTATGGGGGCCACTACCAATGGTTCTGAGTAATTCTCGAAAGCGATCGCTCAT
>NZ_RCBY01000424.1 GCF_003838195.1 Okeania hirsuta | reverse complement strand
CTATAGCAATATGGTATATATAGTGTTTTTATTGGAATAATGCGTAAGTCCTGAAGATTTAAAAATGTCCTAATCAATCCTTGTAGTGCTACATTAGCATCGGAGCAATAAATCAAGAGAGGGCGAATGGCATTTGCTAACGTAGAGCTGCCACTAACGCCCCTACATAGGTGTTTTTAAGGTGAATTTGCGTAAGTCCTGTTAATATAAACTATACTTTTCTTGCTATAACTTTTAACTTAATTAAAATGACAGTTACCACAAAACAACTAATTCAATGGAAACAAAAAGGTCGCTCTATAGTAGCTTTAACGGCCTATGATTATGCGATAGCTCAAATTTTAGACCAAGCAGGAGTAGATTTAATTTTGGTGGGAGATTCTCTGGCAATGGTAGCATTAGGCTATGATACAACTCTACCAGTTACTCTTGATGAAATGATTCATCATGCTAAAGCAGTGCGACGAGGTGTTAAGCAAGCTTTAATAGTGGTAGATTTACCATTTTTAACTTATCAAGAAAGTATTCAACAAGCTATACATTCTGCAGGGAGAATACTCAAAGAAACAGGCGCTCAAGCTGTGAAATTAGAAGGTGGAAATGAAGCGATCGCTCAAACGATAAGTAAATTAACATCAGTAGGTATTCCGGTTATGGGTCATATTGGTCTAACTCCCCAATCTGTACATCAATTTGGAGGTTATCGCAAACAAGGCAAAACTCCCGATGCTAAGGCGCGTATTTTAGCAGAAGCTGTCGCTGTGGAAGAAGCTGGTACTTTTGCCATGATTTTAGAACATATTGGAGCAGATTTAGCTAAAGAGATTACTGAAAAAGTTTCCATTCCTACTATTGGTATTGGTGCAGGTGTCTATTGTGATGGTCAGGTATTAGTTATTAATGATGTTTTAGGCATTTCTGATTGGCAACCTCCTTTTGCTAAATCTTATGTTAATTTGCGAGAAAATATTACTCAAGCAGTGAAAGAATATAGTTGGGAAGTTAGGGAGAGAAAATTTCCTCAACCACCATCATAAGGGGTGATGGGGTGATGGGGTGATGAGGAGTGTTAGAAGATCAAGAAAGATTTGGCAATGCAGCTCAGATGAAACATTTGAGCAAGAAAAAAACCTAAATTTCCTGTAGATATTCACCCTTGGGTCTACACAAACGATAAAGTGCGGACATGATATTAATATTAATTATTCTGATGTTTACTACTCCCCCACTCCCCTCCTCCCCCACTCCCCTACTCCCCCACTCCCCTACTCCCCTACCCCCCCCCCACTCCCCTGCTCCCCTACTGTGGAACCCACACTGAAACTGAACCTGCATTACATTTAAAATCAGCCCAACCTTCATCATTTGTAGTTATCGGTTCGCTGATATGTTCAGTGATGTCAATGTAAGTTTGGTTTGGTTGCCCCACCTCCATGTACTTCGTGCCATCACCGCCATTACTCAAAACAACTGCCATTCCACCGGGATGCTCTTCATCCCCCAAGCGCGTCCAACCAAGGGTATTAGCATGATCGAAATAATCATATTGGTCGCCATAACCATAGGTTTCACGAGCATATAAAAATTTGTCAATTAGCCATTTATGACTGTCAAGCCAGATTTCGTACTCATTGCCATCGGGACCATTATCTTGATAATGAGCGCCATAGTAATCTCCATAGAAAATGCAGGGATAGCCTTCAGCTCGTAGCAGAATCAATGCATAAGCTAATGGCTTAAACCAAGATTCTACAACAGATTCCAAAGATTGCAATGGTTGAGAATCATGATTTTCCACCAAGGTGACTGCTAAAGCTGGCTGGTCTTGCACCAAAGTGTCGTCAAATATCTGCCGCATATCATACTCATTACCCTGTTTACTAGCAGTGCTGAAGTTATAGTGCAAGGGTGCATCGAAGAGTAAAACATCGCCTCCCGTGGCTTCAATAAAATGGTGAAGAGCTTCAATCTCATCAGACCAGTATTCACCAACAGCAAAAAGATTGCGACCTGCATGGTGACGGCAATGTTGCAGCCATTCTGGAAAGAAACCAGCTTGAACGTGTTTAACTGCGTCGAAGCGGAAACCGTCTACTCCGGTGGTATCTATAAACCATTCACCCCAACGCTTTAGCTCATCGCGCACTTCTGGATGTGTCATATCCAAATTGCAGCCCATAAGATAGTCGAAATTTCCTTTTTCCAGGTCAACTTCATCCTCAAAAGACTTATCTTTAAACAAGTAAACTGCGTTCTCGCCTTCGTCGTATGCGTTGTAATCGACTGCGTTGAAATGCCACCAGTGCCATTCCTGTTCAGAGTATTTACCTTTGCGACCTGGAAAAGTAAAGTGAGTCCAGACTTTAATCGTCTGCATATCGTCGATTTGCTGATTGCGATCTTCTGGATTATAGGGTGTTGCTTCTACTTCTTCTGGTGCGTCTGCTCCTAGTTTATGGTTAAGGACGACATCTGCGTAAACCCTAATGCCATATTCCTGGACAGCTTTGACTGCAGCAATATATTCATCCTTTGTGCCATACTTTGTTCTAACCGAGCCTTTTTGGTCAAATTCGCCAAGATCGAACATATCATAGACTCCGTAGCCAACATCGTAGCCACCGCCAGTTCCTTTATAAGCTGGAGGTAGCCAAATGGATGTAACTCCTACATCAGCTAGTTCTTTTGCTCTATCTTTTAGTTCATTCCATAAATTTCCATCGGGAGGAATATACCAATGGAAATACTGCATCATTACGCCGTTTATTGCAGACATATATTTATCCTTGTCAGGTGTGTAATTATTTTGACCTAATTGTAATAATTTTATAATAAACTATCACTATGTCAATAATCAGAGGGTTAACGAAGTCAGAAGTCAGAAGTCAGAAGTCAGAAGTAATTTTTGTAACGGGCAGTTGCGCGGCCCATATTATTTTGATAAATTTGTTTTGATATAGAACCCCTGATCGTATCTTCATAAATATCAAGTTTTTTTAGCTAGGAGTCAGGAGACAGGAGACAGGAGGTAAGAGGGAAGAGAGAAGAGAGAAGAGGGAAGAGGGAAGAGGGAAGAGGAAAGATGTGGGTTCATGATCATACAAAAAATTCAACACTCCTTGCTGATGATTTTTCCTCACTCATTGATGCGCGAAAAGACTTAACTACCATAATTATATAGACCTCAAATGGGTTCTATATAGCAACTAGCTATTACTACTCTTAAGTTATGGACTCTAAAAAAAAATGGAATATCAACCTTCCTCCTTTTTCCTTCTTGCTTCTGCTATAACATCCAGTTGATAAACATTCTCTTATATTCTCAATCTAAGCATAACTGATGGAAGAATTTGTCTTAGGTGAAGGTTGAGTAGTTTCAGGAGTTTCAGCAACTTCCAGCAACTCTGGTGCAAACATGATTTTCCATCCTAAACGTAAAAAAATCATAATGCGATCGCATGA
>NZ_RCBY01000423.1 GCF_003838195.1 Okeania hirsuta | reverse complement strand
TCATCATCTGCAATAGTAGCACGGCCATTGGTAGCATGTGGAGTACCATCAGCACTCAATACTTCTGTCATTACTAAGTACCCATCTCTACGATCTGGATCTGGGTAAATAGCTACTGGCTTCAACAAGCAGTCTGAAGCACCACCAGAAGCCTGACCGGTAGAGCTTACCGTAAAAGACCACATTGGGCAATCTTCTAATTTACCACTGAAATCCTTAAGAATCTTTGTTTTTACTTCTTAGTCCTTGTGTTGGTTCTGATCCATCAAGCCAGATGTACTCTAGTTTTGATTTTGCCATCGTTAATAATGTGTTTTTTCAAATTTTTTATAAAATTATTGTCAGCTCTACTCCTACATCCACGATTAGAGGGGTAAAAACAGATTTTAGAACCGTATACAAAAGCTGTAAGAAGGAAGGCTAGACCTTCCACTTGGCGCACCGTCACCATCGAGAATCACATCTTCGAAACAGAATCAAATCTCAATTCTGGGATGATCGTCAAATTACCTGTAGTATAGGCTACCTAGTTAATGTGAATCAGAAGCATTAGTATCTGCGAAATCAGCAAAAACTACTGCATCATCCTGGAACAATTCAAAGCGAGCCCCGATCTTGAATTCATCACTGGCTGCCAATTGTGCGTACAAAGCAACACCAGAGAATCCAACTTCATCTCCCGCGTCAGCAAGTGTAGCGTTATTCCCTAGATAGAAATCTTCAGAAACATCTACACCACCCGTCAAATCTACTTGAGAGTAACCATCTCCAAACAAACGTTTAGGTAAAACCCACCATATCCGGCTGTACACCGAAGAAATATCACCGCTTGGGTTGAATTCAGTAATGTCCGTGGATTCAAGATAGGCAGCCATGAAGCTAAAGCCACTTCAGAAGAAATATCCAGCTTCAAACCAGTGTGAGAGAATGGACCATATGAGAACATATACGAAGTGGAGTAATTAAAGTTCGCAAGTAGGAGAGATCCTCATATCCTAAGAAAGTATTGAAATTACCCATCGTTAATGTCGCGTTCTCTGATACATTCCAGTAGGCATAAAGTTGATTAACGATCTGAGCTGAGTTAGAGTACAATGGAGATGCAAAAACTGCATCGGATCCTCTTGGTCCGAAAACCAAGTCGGCCACTACCCCACCTTAGCTGTTTCGTATGAAGCAATCAAGTTTATCAATACCTAGTGAGAAGCCTGGCAAATTTGCAAATGAAGTAGCCGGAGCTACGATTCCACTTTTGGAAATATCGTTGGTCCCCCGTTCAAGTTCGTTCTAAAGTACGTATCGACAGATCCTGAAAAGTCAACTTGGGTTCATCCTCTTCCTCCTTTCGGCAGTTTCCTTCTGTTGCTGTATCCGCGTTAACAGCAATTTTTTTTCAGTAGTAGCTGTCGCGTCAGTACTTTGAGCACTCACCTGAAGGTAAGCCCCATTACTAGCATCAAGATAAGGTTTTGAAAAGTCTCATGATCATTGTTTTTAAAAGTCGTTAAACAGAAATAGTTGCCCAGGGTCTCCCAAAAACTTTTGGAAGTCCTGTCATGATCATCAAGAAACCAGCGAATAAGCGATCCTCTCAAATAGGATTTTGTTTTTTTCGGTTAAACCTTAATTTTGATTCGCTAATTATGGTCGAGAATTCGGTTATTCTACGTTTTCTTGATGTCGCTCCTGGCGAAAGTCAGGGGCCATTTTTTTTTTCGAATGATGAAAAAAAAGCGCAAGAGCCTAAGGGAAAAATCTTTAGAGAAGACTTCTTCCTCTAGCCGCAAATTGAGTTTATTTCATGGATTAGATTGAAGCTGCATTTTTCAACAGAATCTGCGTAAGCCATCATATCGTGTTCTCCGATATCTAATCCTTTCATTTCTTCTCTTCTGATACTCTCAAGCCCATAGTTGCCTTGATTGCATATCCTACTGCGATAGAGAATACGAAAGTGAAAGCTACTACTGAAAGCGTGCCATCAACTGAGTAAGAAGTTAGCTCCTCCGAAGATTCCCACTGCAAAGTACCCCAGATACCACATAACTAAGTGTACGAAAGTTGCACCTACAGGGTCATCGATCTTGATCTTATCAAAGAATACTACAGAGAATGGGAATGATCAAACCCGCAATTGCCCACAAGATTGACATACCTGGAGAATTACATCAGCACCGCCATAAATACCTACCAACCACCTAGATACCATTCAATACCATTGAAAGGTCAAAGGATTTGAACATAAAGTAAGAAGCAGCAAAGCCTCCAATAGCACCGGCAGAAGCAGCCAAAGGGTAGTTACAAATACAAGAGATACCCTTCCTGGATCTCCACTCAATACAAGATCCACGTTGAATCCGAACCAACCGAACCATAGTAAGAACACACCGATCGCGGCAAGTGGCATCTGTGGCCAGAATTGGCTTGATACCTTTATCTGTGTATTTGCCGGAGCGTGGCCCGAGTAAAATCAGATCGCTAAAGCGGCAGCACCTCCACAGGCATGTACTAGTGTAGAACCCGCAAAGTCAGCAAAACCCATAGCATCCAACCATCCGTTCCCCACTTCCACATACCTGTGATTGATAAGCAACAGCTAAATAGCGTGGCGAAAAGCAAGAATGTCCTAATTTGATACGTTCTGCTACAGCACCAGAAACAATAGTAGCGGCAGTAGCGGCAAAACATAGCTTGGAGATGAAGTCTGTCCAGTAGTGTATGCGCCATCTAGTACTCAATCGGTACATAGTCTGGTCCTGGATCAAGGCCAATCCAGCAAATCCAAAGAATCCTCCTGAATAAGCCTCACCTGGATAATCAAGTTGAAACCCATGATGTAGTAAGTCAGAATACCGATCGCGATGATCATGGCATTCTTGAATAGGATGTTTAACGACATTTTTCTTTTGTACAAAACCAGCTTCTAGTGTAAGAAAGCCTAAATGCATGATGAATACCAGTACCTGTAAGACACCAACATCCATGTGTTATTCGCGGTAAATAAACCAAGTCCATTTATTAGTTTTGTATTGTTTAACTAAAAAATTGTCAAACCTGATATCAGTGCAGTAATGCACAGTAACAGTGGCAATAATTTGATTTTTCTTGATTGGTTGGTTAATAGCCAGTTATCAATGGTCCCTCAGAGGATGAGGTAAATTGGGCTAATTTGGTGTGGCTAGGAAATGTAGGATTATGAAAGCTAGGTAAGGGACTATAAAAGAAAGTTCTAAAGTGTTCGTGTTTGTTTGGCTATTTGTTCTATTCTATTAAATGGCTTCAGCACCATTTTCTCCTGTACGAATTCTTGTTACTTGACTTACATCAACTACTACAACTTTTCCATCTCCTACTTCACCAGTTCTGGCAGATTCGATGATGGTGTCTACAATAGCTGATACTTTTTCGTCTTCGCAAAGAATGTCTAGCTGCAAACGAGCTATATAATCTGAATCATAAACACTTCCGCGATA
>NZ_RCBY01000422.1 GCF_003838195.1 Okeania hirsuta | reverse complement strand
AGCTCCCGGAGCTGGATGATGAAATTTTTCCTTCTATTGCGTATAGAGCAATAGTGGTTTCATTTGCTGAAGCTCCCGGAGCTGGAGGGTAAAAATTTTTCCTTTTACTGCGTATAGAGCAATAGTGGTTTCATTTGCTGAAGCTCCCGGAGCTGGAGGGTAAAAATTTTTCCTTTTACTGCGTATAGAGCAATAGTCTGTTTCATTTACTGAAGCTCCCGGAGCTGGATGATGAAATTTTTCCTTCTATTGCGTATAGAGCAATAGTCTGTTTCATTTACTGAAGCTTCCGGAGCTGGATGATGAAATTTTTCCTTTTACTGCGTATATAGCAATAGTAGTTTCATTTACTGAAGCTTCCGGAGCTGGATGATGAAATTTTTCCTTTTACTGCGTATATAGCAATAGTCTGTTTTATTTGCTGAAGCTCCCGGAGGTGGATGGTGAGATTTTTTCTTTTATTGCGTCAACTTGATGTGCGTAATGTGGTATACAAATTGCGGTTGCCGATCTAAATTCATGTCCCAAAAAATGTGTGGGGATTTATGGGACGAGCCAGATAAACCTGTATTAAGCTACGTTCTCCAGACCTAGGGGCACATTCTGGGAGCTTTTTGAGAGGGTTTATGGTTGCCAGGTGTATCCAAATGAATATTGTAAATTGCACAGGACTTAGGCATTACCGCCATATATGGTGTATGTGTGGTCATTATGCCAGACATTACCACTACAATTAGTGCAGTTGCGTAAGTCCTGTTGCATATGAAGAAGTAGCCCTCAGCATTTTTTAGACTAATAAGTTATAAAAAAAATATAAAGAATCAAATAAAAAAGTTATTCCTGCTTTCACGAGAACCTACTTTTCAAAACAAGCACAAAATATTAGGGAGCATTACATAATGTTAGATTGCATTGTAATTGGAGCAGGCCCTGGTGGTCTGGTAACTACTAAAGAATTACTTGAGCAAGGCGTCAATGAGGTTGTTTGCTTGGAGCAAACAGAAAATTTGGGAGGCGTTTTTGCCAACACATACGACAATTTAGTGCTAACTTCCTCTTGCACCTATAGTATGTTTTCCGACTTTTGGATGGGTGATGGACAACAGCACCGATTCTGGACGAAGCAGGAAGCGCTTGACTATTGGAAAAGATATGCGAAACATTTTGGCGTTTTTGACAAAATTCGGTTCAATTCCAAGGTTGTTGAAATGACTAATCGAGAGGATGAAGGATGGCAAGTCAAACTGGCATCTGGAGAAACTTTGCGATCGAAACGAGTAGCTTTGGCGATGGGTAACAACAGTATCCCAAAATATCCCAAGTGGAAAGACTCTTTAACTGAAGTGGAGTTTTCTCATTCCCAAGAATATCGCAATGCGAATAACTTTGTAGGCAAAAATGTATTGGTGGTAGGTGGAGGTGAGTCAGGTTCGGACGTTGCGCTAGAAATATCTCGTGTCGCCAAGAATTGCTGGAGCAGCCTTCGTACTTCAACAGGGTGGGTATTACCCCGCAAAAGAGGTGAACGTGATGATGATTACCGAACATTTCCCCGAAAGCTACTTTTTGGAGGATTAATAGGCATTAAAAAGCATAATAATTTCACTATTTACTTAAAACCAATTCCGCTACTAAAGGTAAATGATCTGAACCTGTAGTTGGCAAAACTTCAGCAGACATAGAAACCCAATGATTTGAATACCAAATATAGTCAATTCTAAACAGAGGATAATCTAATTTCCAGGTAGAATTGGGAATTAAAAAATCCAGACGCCAACCCGCAGGCCAAGTTAAACCAAAACCCATTCCTGATACTCGAAAAGAATCATTTAATACTTGTGTTAAATAATAGTAGTCCTGAGATTGTTCGCTCATATTAAAATCACCCGCCACAATAACTGGCAAACTTTCTTTTTTTAGTCGTTCTATTAAGTCTTGAATTTCTAGCGATCGCTCATCAAATTCATAAACTGGAATTGTCAAAAAAGGTAAAATTTTCCGAAGTCGAATCCAAGGAGAAATTGTTTGAATATTGTAGACAACTATTAGCTGTTGCTTAATTTTAATAAGAGCGCGTTGTTGAACTTCTGAATGACTTGCTAAGTGTAGATTTTCCTGAAATTCTATAGGATATCTGCTGAGAATTGCTGCTCTATAACCTTTAATATCATCTGAGGTTTGATAAGGATATTCAGCTTTTAATTTAGGAAAGGATTTTGTAATATGATTTCTGGTAATTTCTTGTAAAAATACGATATCTGGTTTTTCTCGTTTTATTATTTCTACTAGAGTTTCGGTTTCAGTCTTATGCCAACTATTATTTAAGGAGAAAATTTTCAGAGGTTGAGTATTTGCTGCGGAAATAGTTTGAGGAGAAAAATATTGTGTATGTAACCAACCAATAAGCAGCAGACAAGCAATAGATGAAACTATCAAAAACCAACGTTTTTTGATAATTAAAAATGCCGGGAGTGGCAGAATTAATATTGGGAAAAAAATCAAAGGGATAAAATTTCCAATTAAAGCTATTAGCCAGAATTTATCCCATAATATTAGTCGGAGTATCAAGTAAATTAAAATTAATCCTGAATAACTATAGACAAACAATTTGGTAATTATTTGTAAAAGTAAGAAGAGATTCATTTGCCCATTGCCTCCAAACCTATTTACAAAAAAAGTAAGATTTGAGTTTTTTTTCTTCTTTCTTCCTTCTTTCTTCTTCCTTCTTTAAAAATCAGTTTTCCCTTCTTCCTTCTTCCTTATTTCCTCTTCCTTCTTTAAAACAGCTTCCCTAAAACCTAGCACTAGCAAAATATTAGATAGTGTTAGAAATACTTCTGCACTACCATGTAACCAATCAATATTTGCTAAGGCTTCACTATAAACTTGTTTAGCATAAATTCCAGCGGGAATAGTTACGCCTACAAATACTAAAGTGCCATAAAATCCAATTAAGGCTAAACGGGGTGTTTTGCCTGAACGAGTGAGAAACCAAAGAAAGCCTAAATAAGGAAATAGAGAAAGAGCAAATAGAGTATCTTTAGAAATCATATTTTTAGGAGTATAAAAAATTTTGTTGTAGTAAGTAGCTAGTAGTCCATAGTTAAAGCTCTGTATTCAAAATACATTATATTCAGTATTCAAAATACTCTGAATATATATTTTCAAAACTATAACGTTATAGATATCTAGTCTGGAGCGCTCAAAAATATCTCACTGCTGAGTTGATTTAATTTTTCAAAAAAAGATAGTAGGTACTCTGGAGTTCAGTATTCAAAATACTCTGAATATACAGACTTAAAACTATAACGTTATAGATATCTAGTCTGGAGTGCTGAAAAATATCTCACTTCTGAGTTGATTTAATTTTTCAAAAAAAAGATAGTCGGTACTTTGGAGTAAGTATTCAAAATACTCTGAATATATATTTTCAAAACTATAACGTTATAGATTATTAGTCTGGAGCGCTCAAAAATATCTCACTTCTGAGTTGATTTAATTTTTCAAAAAAAGATAGTCGGTACT
>NZ_RCBY01000421.1 GCF_003838195.1 Okeania hirsuta | reverse complement strand
TCCTCTTCTTTTCAAGGAGAGGTAATTATTAATTATTAATTATTAATTATTAATTATTGAATGTACCTCATAAACCTGGAATCCGCTGTAACATCTAAAGGCAATGATACTTTAACTTCCTTTGGTTATAAATTAACTGACCTTAAGGATGGTGATTTAATCTCTAAAAGTAAATTTGTTTCATGCTAATTAAATTTCGTGTATTATGATGTTTTTTTGATTAATGTATAATTGATGATTGATAATTACCTCTGGTTAAAACCGAGAGGATTGAATATAATAAATATTGTCTTTTTTCCCTTAAAAGGGAAGATTTTAAACCTGAATTCTTTAATTATTAATTATTAATTATTAATTCTTTGGTAACTACTAAATTAATGAAAATATAAAAAAACTAAACCATGAATGTCAAGACAAAAAGTTCTAACCTAAATAATCCCATAACTCGCTTTTATTCCGAAGAAGAACGAAATTTGCGCATCGATCTTGCTGCTGCTTACCGCTTGATTCACTACTATGGGATGACAGACATGATCTACACCCATATTTCCGTGCGCATTAAAGAGGAGCCACCAATATTCCTCATTAATCCTTATGGTATGATGTTTGACGAAATATGTGCATCAAATTTGGTTCCAGTGGATGCAAATGGCAACAAAATTAATTCGGCAGATGCGGAAGTAAATCCAGCAGGATTTACGATACACAGTGCTATTCATTTAGGTTGCCCTAACGCCCATGCAATCATCCACACCCATACTGTTAGTGGTATGGCAGTTGCGGCGATGGAAGAAGGTTTGTTGCCTCTTAACCAAATTTCTATGGAATTTTATAATCGAGTTGCCTACCATGATTATGAGGGAATATCACTTGACCTTGATGAGCGAGAAAGACTTGTGGCATCTCTGGGAGACAAGAAATGTTTAATCCTCCGTAACCACGGTCTTTTAACTGTAGGTGAAACAGTTGCAGAGGCATTTTACTATATGTACTACCTGAATAAGGCTTGCGAAATTCAGGTTAATGTGTTAAATAGCAACGCCAAACCGATTATACCATCACCTGAGATTTGCGAACATACAGCAAAGCAGTTCGAGGGTCCATTCCTACAGGACAACAAAGAATTCCAACTCGTATGGGAAGCTAATCGCCGTTTGCTTAATCGGCTAGATCCTTCCTATATTGATATTTGACCAAAAAATAAGGTGTAATATCATGTCCAGTTGAATACTTATACTTTGGAGGAGGTAAGGCAGAAGGCAGGAGGCAGGAGGCAGAAGGAAAGAAAAGGTTAGAAGGGAAAAGGTTTTTTGATCACTGATTATCCGGACATGATATAATATAGCATTTTCAAGGATAGTGAGGTACAAATGTTAAAGATAATACCTTTGTAACACAGGCAAGATGCCTGTGACAGGTGTACCTAACTGACTTGACATCCGCCGTATAGAATCCGGTTGAACAGTCGTCCGCAGCGACGATAGGAAGCAATCTCAGGGGTACACGGAGATTGCTTGCTTCCACTCCGTTCCAGTCGCAATGACGCAAGCTATAGTAATTACCCGGATTCTATATAAAGCCTTCCCTTTTAAAGGAATTAAAAAAATATTTGGTTCATTATTTCAAGCTTCTGGGTTGAGCCAGAGGTACTGATAACTGAAATTACCCAATAAGTAGAGAAAATCATGCCATATTCAAACATACAAAAAAACTACGATGTTGTTATCGTCGGTGGTGGACACAATGGACTAATTGCAGCCTGTTATCTTGCCAAAGCGGGTAAATCTGTTTTAGTTCTAGAAAAACACGATAAAGTAGGAGGAGCAGTTGTTTCCCGCCAACTATTTCCGGGTATTGAAGCGAAACTCTCAGTTTATGCTTATCTAGTGGGAATGCTGCCACAAAAAATTATCTCAGATCTAGATTTAGATTTTAAATTCCGACAAAGAAATCCTGCTTCCTTTACTCCATACGAAAAAGATGGAAAGCATGAAGGTTTACTGATTAGTAATAGTGATGAAGCAATTACTAAGAAATCTTTTGAACAACTCACCGGAAATTCAGAAGAGTACCAAAACTATTTCAAATTCCATCAATTACAAAAATCTCTAGGAAAGCATCTTTGGCATTCATTGCTTGAACCGATGCAGACTAGAGAAGAAATTAAAAAGCTTTTTCAAACAGAAGAAGAAAAGCTAGCCTGGCAGCTATTTATGGAGCAACCCTTGGGAGTTGCTATTGAAGAATTCTTTCAAAGTGATTTGGTGCGGGGTTTAGTATTCACAGATGGAACGATTGGCACCTTTACCCATCCCCATGACTCTTCCTTACAACAGAATCGGACGTTTCTTTATCATATTATTGCCAATGGTACAGGAGATTGGTGCGTTCCAGTGGGTGGTATGGGGAAACTGACAGAGGAACTTGTTGCTCAATGCAAAAAAAATGGTGTGGAGATACTCAACCATGCTGAAGTTACAAAAATAGAGCCAGAAGAAGAGCAAGCCACCGTAAAGTTTCAACATAATAACCAAGAAAGCTATATCAGTGGAAAATATGTCTTAGTTAATCTTGCCCCGAAAAAACTTTCGCAACTGTTGAGTGGGTATAATCCTCCCAACGATCCCAAAGATGAAGGATCTTTTGTCAAAATTAATATGGTTTTAAGGAAGTTACCTCGTTTGAAAGCAGATTACGATTCTGTAGAAGCATTTACTGGAACATTCCACGTCAACGAGGGTTATCAAAACATCATTGAGAGCTACAAAATGGCTTGTGAAGGAATGATACCAGAACATCCTCCAGGGGAGTTTTATTGTCATAGTTTAACAGATGATTCTATCCTTTCCCCATCTCTGAGAGCAGAAGGTTATCAGACCCTAACTTTATTTGGGTTGGAAATGCCTTATAGCTTATTTGTTAAAGACAATCAAACAGAGAAACAGAAAGTATTGGAGAGGTATCTTAATGGGGTAAATCAATATTTATTAGATCCCATAAAAGATTGTATAGCGCGGGATGAAAATGGTCAACTTTGTGTTGATATTGCGACTCCAGTGGACGTGGAACGAGAAGTGGGCATTCCCACAGGTCATGTCTTCCATCAATCTCTTTCGTGGCCTTTTGTAGAATCAGAGGAAGAACGGGGAATGTGGGGCGTGGAGATTGGCTTTGATAATATCTTCTTGTGTGGTTCTGGAGCTAAACGGGGTGGGTGCGTTAGTGGAATTCCAGGGCATAATGCAGCGATGAAAATTCTAGAAAAATTCTAGAATTGCAACTCATTAAATTAAATTATGGAAATAAAGATGGTAAGTATACCTAGTATAGAGATTTTACAACTTAATTCAGAAACTGTACCCGAGGGAATTTCCTACTATTCTAGCCTTAATAGTAAAGAATGAGGGTTTTAGACTCCCTCGAACTCACATTAATCTAAGTGAGAAGAAGTTGTAAATCGAACGGACTTATGATCTCAAATCCGGTAGCATCGGAGTAATTAAACCTGAATTTTCGGCCACCAATGGTAC
>NZ_RCBY01000420.1 GCF_003838195.1 Okeania hirsuta | reverse complement strand
TCAAGCCAAGGAACTGCTTTATCTGGCATTTTGGAGCAAGTGAATGCCTTCAAAGGGCAATGGGAAGAGAAAGGCGAAGCGCTGCAAGGCCTGAAAGATGGACTAGCAGGTGGAGAAATGCCTGAAGACATCGAAGGTACGATCAGTAGCTTGAAGGAAATGATCGCTACGGGTACTACAAAAGTAGGGGAGTGGGGACCACAAGTAGAAGAAGCTCAATCCGGAGCCAAATCTGCTTTTGATCAATTCACTTCATTGCTAGCGAGCGTAACGGCTAGTGAATAAGACCGTTCTCGGTAACTAAAGAAAAAGGCCAGGTCCCAATCGGGGCCTGGCCTAATTTTTTATGTCTTTATGCGATCTTACTTACCCTAAGAGAAAGCTAGATTGATAATCTCTTGTTGCTGTTGATCGTGCACCTTTTTGTAACCCGTAGCAGGTGAGGCACTTGACTTACGAGAGATCAAACTAAGATCAGCATTCAATCCGATTTGAGAGGAAGCAACAATCGAATAAACGTATTGCCATGCCCCCATGTTAGAAGGTTCCTCTTGTACCCAAAATGGGACTGCTTCGGGATATCGCTTGAAATTTCTGTAGTTTGAGTATCCGGTAAGCGATACAGTTGTTTCCAAACGTACGATCGCCACATCATCTCGCTTATCTTTGTTGCTTACGCTCCATGAGATCGTAATAGATTTTAACCGGTACACAGCAATAGTTTCTTCACCTTCTTGGCCACTTCGAGCCCTACGTTAGGGTCGTCATTACACTTCCTGGAAGCTATTGCCAGTTTCAAATTCTGAGAGATCCGAAACCACCGCAGGATGACGCAATAATGACTTTAGGCGTCATCACTACCAAAGGCTTGCGGAATGGTCGAGCCAATTGGCGGCGCAGTAAGTGGAAGAAGTTGGCTGGAGTGGTCACATTCGCAACGGTCATGTTGAACTCCTGCACAGGACTGCAAGAAGCGTTCAACTCGGCCACTAGAGTGCTCAGGACCTGTCCTTCATATCCGTGGGGAAGTAGAAGCACCAAGCCATTCATTCGCTGCCATTTGGATTTCAGCGGCGGATACGAACTGATCCACCATGGTTTTGAGCTCCGTTGTAGAAATCACCAAACTGCCCTTCCCACACAATAATTAAAGTTTCAGGATTGGCCATCGCATAACCATATTCGAAGCCATTACCCCAAACTCGGACAATAGGGAGTTGTAAATGCGGAACTCCCCTTGCTCATTTGAAAGACCGGACAGCCTATTGTACTCTTGGTCTGTATTGATGTCGCGCAGTACGGCATGCGGTGAGAGAAAGTCCCTCGTTTCACATCCTGACCACTCATCCGCACATCTTTGCCCTTCCATCAAGAATGGTGCCGTAGGCCAATAGTTCACCCATGGCCCAGTCGAGTTGGTTATTATCGAGTAGTTTCTTTTTGCCCTTGAGTAAACGATTAACCTTAGATAATGCTCAACACTATCGGGGATGGTCATCGGTGCTGTATGATTGGTTAATTCGTTCTTTTTCAACACCAGTGTTAGGTGAGTTTTTGAAATCCTTAGGATCCTTTGTCTTTTTGAGTTTTCGCCAAGCTTGTTTCTGGTTCTGGTATTCATATTTCAGTTTGTTCTGTTGACTTCGTTCAGCGTTCCTGCAGGAGATTCCAGAATTCCTTCTGCATTTCATCGGCTAGCGCCTTATCGATATCATCGCGCTCCAACAATTTGTTTCTGGTAGACCTCGCGCGGAGTAGGATGCTCATTGATGACCTTGTACCACCCTGGCTGGGTAAACTTAGGATCATCCCCTTCGTTGTGCCCGTGCTTCCGATAGCACACCATATCTATGAACACATCATTATTAAAGGCTTGGCGATACTCTAACGCTAGCTCAGAGGCAAATAGCACTGCTTCCAGGGTCGTCACCATTAACGTGGAAAACTGGAGCTTGCCACCACATTCGCCAACACCTGTATACATAGGTAAGAAGATCTCGCATCATCAAAGTCAGTGGTGAATCCAATCTGATTATTGATGATAAAATGCAAGGTGCCTCCTGTAATAGTATCCCTTCAACTGACTCATTTGCACGCGTTTCGGTAGGCAATGCCTTGTCCGCGATGGCTGCGTCGCATGAATCAAGATCGGAAAGGATACGGTCATAATCACTTTCATAACAGGATGTCGCTTTGGCTCTGGCGAATCCTTGTACGACGGTATTTACCGCCTCCAAGTGGGATGGATTAGGGGTTTAGCTTGAGATGAACAGTTCTTATCACTTGGGTTTTTAACCTGACTGGAAAACCCTAAGTGGTATTTTACATCACCATCTCCAAAACTAAGATCAGGTACCGCTGTCCCTTCAAACTCATTGAAGATCTGCTCATAGGTTTTGCCCATGATGTTGGCGAGTACATTAAGACGGCCTCGGTGTGCCATCCCAATAATGATCTCTTCGACCTTATCCTCAGCCGCTTTGTTGATGATGCCATCCAAAGCAGCGATAGTAGTTTCGCCCCTTCCAATGAAAAGCGTTTTGTGTCCTATGTATTTGGTATGGAGGAACTGTTCGAATACTTGCGCTTCCGTTCAATTTCTCCAAGATTCTTCGCTTCTTTTCAAGGCTTAGATCAAAAGCGCGATCTGGATGATGAGATTCGATCTTTTCTCGGATCCAACGACGCTTGTTTCGATCTTGAATATGATGATATTCAAAACCGATAGATCCGCAGTAATACGGTCTTCATGTGTTGGATGATCTCTTTCAAAGTGGCATTCTTCAAACCACATTCCTGGCCGGCTTGGAAAACGAGTCCAAATCCGCAGCTTCTAAACCAAAATCCTCAATGTTGAGATTGGGATGGCGATCTCTTCTTTCCCGAATTGGGTGGTGGTGGAAAGAAGGTGGCCCTGTTGCGGAACGCCTTTATAAGAGATAGTACTTTGAAATTCTTTGGTGTTGACCGGCCCTGCTTCCGAAGCAGTGGTGCTGCCGTTTCCATTTTGCGAGAATTCAAAACCCTGGAAAAAGGCTCTCCAGGTGGCTTCTACGCTTGGGGTTCCTTCAGGTATTGCTCATACATCGAATGATGAAAGTAGGGTGAGCATTGCTGATTACAGAGAAATCATTCATCGATTATCTTGCCTTTTTAGTAAAGGGTTAACGATTTGAGATAGTTTTTTTCAAATAAGCCGGCAAGTAAAGACCTGTTTAAATCTTATACAAGCTTTTATTAAAAAAAAAACAGCAGTCCTTTGTCGAAGTTCTTAAATTTGCGTTAATTTCTGAAAAAGGGCTGTTTACTAAGCTTTTTGTACTTCCCCAAAGTGTTAGAAGTTACAATCCGAAGCCATCGAAACAGAGGCGGAAATTTTTTTTGAGAAAAAGGTTCTATTTTATCGGAAAAAGCATAAATTTGCACTCCGTTTTTGAGAAGTGAGTATATAATACAACGAATTGATAATGGAAACGTTGATCCATTATCAATTCGCAAGACTGTAAATGCCGGTATTACCTACAGGCTATTAACGTGTACAGTCAATTT
>NZ_RCBY01000042.1 GCF_003838195.1 Okeania hirsuta | reverse complement strand
AGGGCATTATTGGGTTTTTAGTCATTTGTCAAAAAAATTAGATGCGTTTTCCCTGCTTCTACGGCAAATCTCTCCCCAATATCTTATGTATAAGTATTCAGCTAGACATGATATTACACCTTCTTTTTTGCTTCTCCTGACTCCTGATCATAAAATCCGGTTATACAATTATCGCACCTGCGCTTCTTTCCTAAAATTTAGACATTTCTTGGAGTATTCCTACTTCTTCGCACCGTTCATATTCTTAAAAGCCTTCCGGACACAATATTAGTAGATATACGGAGTTTTTAAAGATACTGTGAAGATACGCCAAAATGCTTGCATACATCCGTAGTTTGATTTATTTTTATATTAAGCACCTACAAATAATTAATCTCAAACCCTTGTCACCCCGTGAGCTAAAACTTAGTTTATGGAAATGTCTATCAGATTAAAAGTAATTCAAAAATTGAAATATCATGCTTAAAACTTTAGCCAACTTTAGCTCCCTTGCTGCCATAAGTACCACAATGCTTTCAATGGTAGGAGTTCCTGTCGCAACTGCTGTAACAACTGCTGATGTAATCGTGGTCGTTGATGAATCTGGTTCTATGTATAATGAGCACGAATGGCTTGGAAGTATGATTCCAGATCTAGATGAAGCTCTTCAAAATGATGGTGTCACAAACAACCGTTTTGGTCTTGTGGGATTTGGTAGTTCTCTCTCGACGGGTTATTTGGGGCGCTCCATACCTGTAGGTGGGAGCTTTTTCGGTACTTCTGCCCAGTTTGTCACAGCAACTAACACCTTGGTACATCCTGGTGGTTTTGAAGATGGTTATTCTGCAATTGACTTTGCCCTGAGTAATTATTCTTTCCGTCCAGGTGCTGCTGTTAAGATGATCCTGGTAACTGATGAAGATCGAGATAATGGTAACTCTAGCCTTAACTTCACCAACATACTGGCTGCGTTGCAGAGGGGTTCTAGTCCTGATGATGATATTCTCTTGAATACTGTAATTGATGCCAACTTTATCGGCGACGCACTTGGCATAAGTTCTAATGGCAAATCTTATACTGCTGATGGTATGGGTGGATTCAATACGACCCAACTCCCATCCTTAAGTGGTATTGTTACTTCTAGTTTTCGTAACACTCAAATGGACTATGTAGACTTAGCCTTAGCTAGTGGCGGTGCTGTATGGAACTTGAACAAGCTACGAGATGGTGGCTTAAATGCAACCTCTTTTAGTAATGCGTTTATTGACATCAAGGTAGAAGAGATAACTCAATCTCCAGAACCAGTACCAGAACGAACTTCAACTCTAGCTCTAGTAGGCTTGGGTGTTCTTGGATCTATGCTTGGCTTGCCAAAGCAAAAGTAAAGCCTTAATCTAACAAAAATCACACAAAATCATCTGTTCTAGTGAAACTTATACATTGTATGGTCAAACAATCGCTGAGAGTCATTCTATATAAGGGAATTACGTCAATGATTTAAATTTGTGTAAGTCCTATTAACTGAAGTAAAGCAACCTCATAATCTCAGAGATTGCCTTAATTACAAATATTCCTCTAAATACAGTTTCCTTCTGAATTTTAACTAACTTGATGAATTACCGTCCAAGCTCGCAAAACTTCTGCAACACTCCACGCTTGAGCAATACAACCACGGGGTGTCATCGGTTCATTACCATCAAAAATTTCACTGATGCTGCCAATACCATGCACTGTTAAATGCTCTGCCATCGGTTTTAATAACTCCTCAGCTTTTGCTTGGTTGTTATAAACTCGTAGATGCGCTACAGCATAATGACCAATCAACCAACCCCAAACAGTACCTTGATGATAAGCACCATCTCGTTGATAAATATCGCCTCCATAAACACCTTTGTATTCAGGGTCGTCACTAGCTAGACTGCGTAACCCATAAGGAGTCAATAGCTTGTGCGTGCATATATCCATCACTTGTTTTTCCTGCTCTGGAGTTAGTAGAGGTGGGTAACTAAATTTCCCGATCGCTGGTAATGATAAGGCAAATATTTGATTAGGTCGCAAAGCAGCATCATTACCATTGGGTGTATCAAGTACATCGTAACAATAACCTTCCTCTTGATTCCAGAAACGAGCAAAACCCTTTTGCTTAATCAACCTTGCTAACCTTTCATAATCTAGATTATCCTTACCCAACTGTTGGGCAAACTTATCCATGATTTGCAGAGCATAATCTAGATTATCCTTACCCAACTGTTGGGCAAACTTATCCATGATTTGCAGAGCATTATACCAAAGCGCACTAATTTCAATGGGTTTACCAATACGCGGTGTCACTACCCAATCACCTACTTTGGCATCCATCCAAGTAATCTGTGAACCTGCTTCTCCGGCATAAATTAAGCCATCATCAGTATCTAACTGAATATTGTAACGAGTACCTCGACGATAGTAGTCAATGATTTCTGCTAAAATTGGAAACAATTCTACTAAAAGTTGGCGATCGCCTGTAGCTTCATAGTATGCACGAACTGCTTCAAAATACCAAAGTGTGGCATCTACAGTATTATAATCTGGTGTACTACTACCGTCGGGGAAGCGGTTTGGCAACATTCCTTGGTCAACATACTCAGCAAAGGTGAGCAAAATAGACCGGGCGATGTCAAATTGTTTTGTACAAATAGTTAAACCAGGTAAACTAATCATTGTGTCGCGGCCCCAGTCTTCAAACCAATGATAACCTGCAAGGATAGTTTTGCCGTATGGATGTTTGGACGATTTGCGATCGACAATAAATTGGTTAGCTGCTAATACTAATTGGTTTATCCAGTCTGGAGTTGGTTTTGCAGTAGGTTCTGGTTTTGTCTGGGCAAATGATTTCCAGAATTTAACGACTGGATTTTTGACTTCTGAGTTAGATGTTTTGGTAGTGGCAAATTTTTGGATTATTTGTTGTTCGTAATTATGATGAAAAGCTAGTTCTCTCTCGCCATTAGTAGTAGCATTTTCTTTTGTGCTGGCAACTATTGTTAGAGATTTACCTACTTCAATTTGTGCATGAAAAGTAACAGCGTGTAGGTGGTCTTCTAATTCTTGTTGACCGCGATATTTTTCTACTGCTAAGTTAAATCCGTAATACCAATTATTGGCGGGTGTGGATACTAATTTTTTGTCATCTCGATGAGTATCTGTCAGTAGATATAAGGGTGTTGCTTCAGGAAAAGCTCGTATACAGACTCCCTGTTTAATTTTGTCAGTACTGATTTGCCAATCTTGAGCGTTGGTATGATGATGATGATCGCGATGGTTAATTAATGCTTTAATTTCCAAGTTTAAGGGTTGGCTACCATTGCGCAAATTATAATTAATATAGGTGGTGTTTTCTCCTTGCTCCATCCAGATCCGCTTCTCTAATACCACGTCTGCAAATTGAAATTTCCATACTGGTATTGTTCCTTCTAGGTAGAAGCTTTCTGTTTGTTTATAACCTTCTGGGTTTGCTGTGCCATCGGCCCAACGGTTGCAGTAAAGAGGATAGTCTAGACCTTGATAATTGGCAGTTTCGTCTAGTTTTGTTAGCAATAATGTACGCCCTAATGGGGGTTTGAGTGCTGCTATGAGTAATCCATGATAGCGACGGGTTAGGATGTTAGCTACTGTACCAGAAGCGTAGCCTCCAATACCGTTTGTGACTAACCATTCGCGGGATTCAGTTATGTTGAGATTACTACAAGTTTCTCGATCGAAACTGATGACCATAAAATCAAATATTCACAATATATAAGTGCAGAGGTTTTTGTTAAAACCCGATTTCTTTATATCATAAAGGAAGAGGCAAGAAGGAAGAGGCAAGAAGGAAGGAGAAAGGAGAAAAAAGAAGGGAATAAGCAAAATACTAATACTAATTTTCTTAATTTTTTAGACAATCCAGAAGCAATATTTTAGGTACAAAATTCTATTGATTTGAAACTGGTTTGAGTTTCCAACCACACTTATGATTTTTGGTTATATTAGTCAGGGCAAACGCATCTCGTCAATAAACTAGGGGTAATTATCAATAAACCGGGTTTTATTGCGCTTGTTGACAATAGACTTTCAACATATAGTGTCTATAAAATCAAATAAACACTACATATAGGGAACGGCAAAATAAGATGCGTTTGCCCTGGGCGAGTACCACCCAATAACAAAAGTGTATCAGAATTTTTGGTACCGCGCAACCCTAATTCCCTCCCGCGCCGCTTTTTTTTTAGTGCTTAATGCAATGAAAAATCTAGTAATTTCTTTTATTTAAGATTTAAGCTCTAAAATACATTTTGCTTCTAATAAAACTAAGTCTTGAACATCTAGAACTTGACAACTTTTCTGAGCATTTAACAAACTGGGAACTACACCATTTTCCATCTGCATCTTAACTACAGCAGCAGCAGTATTATTTAATTGCCTCAGACGATGATTTTTCGTGACATATTCTAAAGTCAACCCTTGAGAATCTAACAACCAAAAATCAATTCCATATTTTTCAATAAAATTTTGTACCTGTTTTAAATCAGGACTATATTGTGCTTGGATTAAATCCTTAGCTCGTTGTTTTATTTCTCGATAATATCCCTGATGATAAGGTAAAGCATATTCCGAACCTACCAATATTGAACGTTGAGCAAAAGTAGGAATATTATTAGCTTCTAATGCTAAAGAAGCAACCCGAATATCTGAAGGTTGTTGGGCTAAATATTCATAAAGTTGGGGTACTTTTCCCACAACATAATTAGTCACAGGAAAGTTGTTGGTTAAAGCTGGATATAAAAGGAGGAGAATTAGCACTATATATAAGTAAGGGAACAGGGAACAGGGAACAGGGAACAGGGATTTTATAGGATGTGTAATTAATCTTCTATAGGAACTTAATATAGTTTGATTTTTTTCAACTGGTTTTGTTTGGAAGGGATGGTTGAGTAGATGAAATTTGTGCCAGACAAAATCAATTATTAAAGTGAAGGCTATCCCACCAGCTAAAGCCATGATTATTCTGAGACTATGTTGACTGTAACGACTGGGATGATGTAACCGAAATAGTAAAAAGTGAGCAGCTAAAAATATTCCGGTTGATGCTAATAATAATTCTGGTAAAAGGATGATTTTATGAGTGATTTTTTTGGCTAGGGGAAAATATCTTGAGCTTAAGAAGATGAGTAATAATCCTGCCCAAACTTGAGGAGGTAGGAAAGATTGAGATAACCATTCTGGGGGGATAATACCTGAGCGATCGCCTGTTAACCAAAAGTCAAAACTATTATTTGAAAAGAAGGAAGCTCTGCCTCCTGGCCAAAATTCTGGTAATTTTTGAGCTTCAGCTAATGTAACAATCGGACTATATTCGGAAGTATTCAAAGCATAGGGTAAAAGTACGAAAAAACCTGCGGTTAAACCAATAGCTAAAATGATAAATTTTGGGCGACTTCGGAAGTGGAGAAAATCTAAGACTAAGACAGCAAGACAGAGTAAAACTCCTTGGGGATAAAATAATCCGAGCAGAGCGATCGCTACAGCAATTCCTAACCAAGAATGTCTGAGGAAATAGTATAAAAATGCCAAAAATAAAGGATAGAAAAATGCTCTGGGGGTAGCGGAGATTAAGTCATCTTTTAGCCAGAGATTTTGATTCAAAAATAATGTGCTGAGAAATCCGGCGAGTGGCACTGGGAAGATTTCTATTTCTACTCTAAAACAATAGGTAGTTGTGATTAATCCTAATATGATTGGCAGAAATTTATTTAATAGTAAAGGTGGAATGCCTATGAGAGAAAATAATTGATAAAAATAGGTATATCCGGTGGGAGCAACAGATTGAAAATAGTCAGCAATAATATCGTTAGGAAAAAGTTCGGGATTGAGAAATCTTGCCATCCAAAAAACGTGGGAGCGAGCATCATCCTGGACTACATATTCATTACTAAAAGCGGGAATAATTCCTAAAATTCCACAAATTGCTGCTAAACCCAGACTTAAATAAAACCAAAATCTGACTGGAGTGGGTGCAGTTAAAAACTTATGCAAATTAATTTTTCCATAGTCCATAGATAGTTACAAAAAAATAGTTGTCAACTACTAAATTTCTATAAAAACAGCAAAAAAAATTATTTCCAGACAAAAAGTGACGGTACTCTAAAGATAAATTCTGACCTAATATAGCAACCGCCATAACTGTCGCCATAACTGTTAGGAGGCTTGACGCAAGATAAATTCTATTCTGTGTGAGAATTTATTTGATTTTTGATTTTTAGAGATGTCTATTCATTTTGACTCCTGACTTCTAAGAAATAACCTAGTTATTTGTAGCAAATATTTATCAAATTGGTGTAAGACAGAGAAATATTTTTCTCACTGTTCCTTGTTGTAGAGTAGTACCAAAGTTTCTAAAGATTCTATGAAGACAAACACTTCGTATCTATATAAAAATACCATAAGTAAAACTTATAGTAATGAACGTATTTATGTTGTTACACGGTTTTTACTTCTATGAATAATTAATAAAAATCAATATTATTTTGCTAATAAATAAAATTGTGACTCTCAACAATTCAGATATTAAATCTAAAAAACTGGAGAGTATTGTGTATGAATAATTATGTTAATTTGACACTTAGAATCAAGCAAATATGATAATAAAACCGTCAAAGTAAATAAACTATAACCCCGCGCTTCTTGAGCATATAAGACCAAAATTGGAGAAGTTGCCGTCAGAGCGATTGCTACTTCTCCAACTAATGATTTATTAAATAATTATCGGCATAACCAATAAACACAAGGAAATACTAACAAGCTAACTACAGCAGAAAAACTTCTGATTACTTCTATAGAGTTATCAAATAATTTTACCCACCATCTCAAAAGTATAAAATATATGGGAACCTGTTCGGGATTTTCTGTTGCTAAAGAGTTAATGGTACTAATAAAAGTTTTGTTAGAGTCGATATTTAGATATTGTTGTAAATTTTCCTGCTCGACTACACCAGATTTTTTCAGAATGTCAGAAAAATTTTCTTTTGTATAGCCAGCTATTCTTACAGAAGTAATTATCTCATCGTGCCAGTAAACTTTTCGGTCAATATTGATGAATCCGAAGTAGACTCCTAAGATTAAGATGATTATAATTAAGACTCTTAACCAATGAAAGTAAGATTTTTGCATCGAATATTCTGAGGTTTAAGTAATACCATTTCTCAAAAACTTTTCAACCCGTATCTTGAGTAGGGGAGTAGGGAACTAACCCCTAACCCCTCCCAAGAGGGGAAGTAAGGGAGTAGTCAACATAATAATAATTAATGCACTCCTAGGGTGCTAATTATCAAAAAAGTGATAAGGCTAGTGTTAATTACTTAATAATTGAAGTACTACCTAAGTATAGCTTTAATGCATGGTAATTGGTATAAATATTTATCCTGAATAACTACTTGATTTATTTCCGCTGACTCTTTTTTTCTGATGCTTTTAAAATCCAGAGTTCTCCACTGTTATGAACTAATTCTAGTGGGGAGTTTTCTTGTGTTTCTAATCGTGAAATTAAACTCCATTCTGGGCGAAATACAAACACATGACTAAAACCATCAGGAATTTCTGGTATATCACCCACTTCAACAAATTTAAATTTAACTTGAGGATTAAGTAAATAACTTAGAGAAGCTAATCTCAGGGAATGATTACTAATTACAAGTGGGTTGTTTGTTTGGTTAATTATTTTTGCTACTTGAGGGTCATAATAACTACTATATTTATGCCACCAAGTTTCTGCTTGGGAACTAATTCCACAAGATATTACTCCTACAGAAATTAGAGTAACTGTTACTATTTGCCAAAGTTTATATTGAACTTGGTTACTAAAGTTGCTTAAATTAGTAGCCAAAAGATAAGCAACAGATATTTTAATTCCTAAGTAACTGGGGATGAAATAACGAGGAATAGTTGAACGTTGTCCACCAGAGATTAAATCGGGAATTATCAAAGTCATGGGAGTTAATAATATCAAGGTTAAAATGAATATACTTACTGATTTAGGTGCATTCCGACAAATAAAATAAATTGAGTATATGACTAAGACTAAAGTTATCAATAATAGATACGGCCAGATTGTATTGAGACTTAATAAAGCATCATTATCAAAAACAATATTTTTGACATCAAATAATCTTTCTGGAGAGCCAATTTGAATATCAATAAAAGTAAAACCTAAATTAATCAACCATCTTTTCAACAAGGTTAATAAAGGTGCTGCTTGAGATACCCATTTTGTGCCATCGAAATGTTCAATTATTACTATAAACCATGGTAAAAAAATTAAAAATCCAGAAACAGATGCTAAGAGATAAGATTTGAATTTTTTGGTTAATTTTAGTTTTTCGATTAAAAGTATATATGATCCATGACCCAAGGCTAATAATATTGAAAAAAGATGAGTATATAGGGCAAAAATTAAACTTACTGTGTAAATTTGCCAGCTACGTTTAGTGGGGATTTTCATTGCCCGAAGTAAGGCAATACTTGATAATAAAATTGTTACTGTAAATAAACTATAAACCCGTGCTTCTTGAGCATATAATACTGAAATTGGAGAAACTGCCGTCAGAGCGATCGCTATTTCTCCAACTAATGGTTGATTGAACAATTCTCGGCATAACCAGTAAATACAAGGAAATATTAATAAGCTGGTCAAAGCTGAGAAACTTCTGGTTATTGCTACAGAATGACCGAATAATTTTACCCACCATCTGAGTAGTACAAAATAAATTGGTAAATGTTCGGGGTTTTCTGTTGCTAAAGAGTTGATAGTATTAATGACATTTTTATTAGAGTTAGTGCCTTGATACTGCTGGAAAAATTTCCCACTAATTATGCCAGCTTCATTGGTTATATCTTCTAATTCGCCCCTAGTATAACCAGCAATTCTTAAGGAGGTAATTGTTTCATCGTACCAGTAAACTTTGCGGTCAATATTTATGAATCTGAAACATATTCCTAAGATTAAGGTAATGGCAATAAATATTTTTAGCCAAGTAAAATAAGGTTTTTTATAGAACATTAAATCAGTTATCAGTTATCAGTTATCAGTACCTCCTGTAATAAGGAGGCAAGAAAATACGGAATCTTCTTTTTCTCTTTGTCTCATAGGTATGGCTCCGAGACCTCGCCATTCCACCCTACGGAAAGCTGCAAAGAGAAAAAGAAAATACGGAATCTTCTTTTTCTCTTTGTCTCATAGGTATGGCTCCGAGACCTCGCCATTCCACCCTACGGAAAGCTGCAAAGATTAACCGCTTTTTATCCTCTTAAAAGAAGAAGCTTCAGACTCAAATTTTTCGGTGATATATGGTAGATTTTACGTTCAATTTCATTAGGAATTTAAACCTCACTGACTTCTGACTCCTAATAAAGAACCTAGTCTGCTGTAATTATTTTTTTGCTTTCCCTAGATTAATTAGAGATTTTTCAGCATTTTTTGTTAGTAATTTTTTTGAACTTTATCAAACAGGGAATATTTTGTCAATGATAACTGTTTATATAAAGGAAGAAAAGAAGAAAAATTTTTCAATAGTAGCTATTTTTCAATAATTTGATACATCTTATATAAATTATCGATATAAGTTCTTTCTACTCCTGAACATTGAATAGAATCATCATTTTTAATAATTATATGAGTTATCTGATATTTATCAATTAAATTTTGCAAAGCCTGACATTTAGCTATGGCAGAATTATCATAAAACTGCTGTGCCATTAATAATCTATTGTGCCATTCAATAACTTCTGTATCTTTGTAGGGATGAGATTTAAGATTAATCAAAATTGGCGCACCTGTAGCAATTCTAAAATCAACGAATTTTCCAGAAGCGTAAGGAACTAAATATATATCTCCCGCCTGTTTATTTTCTTTGACATATTCCATAATAATTGGCGTATCTTTTTGATTAATAGTTAGCTTTTCTAGTTGTATTCCCACTCCTGACAAGATGAATAGATATATTCCTACTAAAGTTCCAATTTCAAGCAGTTTTTTGTATTTCAGAATTTGAGGATAATATCTCTCAAAAATAACAGCCACAATATAGGCACTTATCATACAAGTAGAAATCGGAACTAAAAAAGCGGAGACTCGCCAAGGAGTAAGAAACGCCAAAGTATTACTGACAGAAATTATTTGAATTATTGTCAGAATAGTTGCTGTGGCAAAGGGAAAAAACAAGATAAAAAATAGTCTATTTTTGCGGAGAAGATAGAGAGCGATCGCTACTACTAAAATTTGTATTGTGGCGGCAGGTTCAGTTAACCAAATATCGGGGAAGGAATGATGGGGAATTCGATTTACAAGTAAACTTTCAGAAATTTGAAAAAGCTCTGGAGATGTGGGTCTAAAAGTAATAGTCATATAACTGACTACTGGTAATACAAAGATAAATGAAACAACACCTATTAATAATGATTTTTTGAGATTATTTTCATTTTTATAAGTGAGAATAAGATAAGCTAAAGTTAGTAAAGCTGCACTAGGGAGATATGTGGGATGAAAGGTTGCAGCTATTCCTAAAGCTAATACTGCCAAAAAAGGTTTTTTTCTCAGAAAGGCATAGATAGAAAAGATAATTAATACTCCAAATGTACAGGGTTGAAAATAGTCACCGAGAATATATTGTTCGGCTAAACCATAGTGGAGATGTACATGAGTTTTAAAGTCAAATATTCTGATTTGTAGACAGTGGATAGTCAGGAGGAGGAGAAAATAAATGAGTAGTTTCAGTCGGGAAGTATTAATTTTGAAAATTATAGAAGCAATGCCAAGTATACTGTAAATGTAGATGCCAAAAATTAGGATGTAATAGAAGTAGAAAAAGTTTTCGTGGAGGTAAGTATAAGTAATTTGAACTAAAAAAGTAAAAGCGGGTAAAGGGTCGAGTGTATTAGCTAACCAATCTTTGTTTAAATAACCAGAACCAGCTTTAGCTAATCCTTGTAAAAATTTAGTATGTTGATTTGAGGTATATAGAGGGTCTTGAGTATAGGAAATTCCGAAAATTAAGCCTAAGATAAAAATTTGAGCTATGGGATTGAGGATTTGATTTTTCAATGTGCTAATTTTCACCATTTCATTACCTTAAAGAAGGAAGAAGTAAAAAGTGGATGGGGATACTGAAAAGTTACTACTTCATGGGATTAACCCTAACTAATTATAGACACTGTGTAGATATAAGGTATTAAATCCAGATAGAATTCATCTAGAAAAGATAATACTAGAAAATTTACAACTAATAACTGAAATAATACCAATTTGAAAAAATAATGCTACAAAAAGGTAGATATCGACCGCGCATGCTTAAAAATAGCCGTTCCAATTAATTTTAGATATTTATATCTATTTTTCCCCCCTTTTTTTTCGATATTTCCTCCTTCTTCCTTCTTCCTTCTTCCCTCTTCCTTCTTTCTTGCTTCTAGCATTTGTAACAAACATTTATCAAAATGGTATAACACCATATTGTAAATTTATTTAGAAGTTAATCTTAATCTCTGTTGCCCAAAAACATAGAACTATATAGCCGATCAAGCGATAAATTTTTGTATAATTTTCAAGAAGTCTACTAAATATTTATCTGATGATAAGCCATGTCAAAAAAAATTAATCTTCCTGAACCTATAGGTTTTATTTTTGCCTTTGTATTAGGATTATATTTGTTATTTGGTTCTGAACTGACAACCCTAAAATGTAAACGCCTCCAGTTAAACCAAAAAGTAACCTGTGAAGTTACTTATTTTGGCTTGCGTGGAAAACGTATTACTGTAATTATTCCAGGACAGCTTCAAGGTACTAAAAAAAGCGAATGGGTCATAAACGAAAGAGTGGATATGGAATATTTCTTTTGACTGAATATGATGAAATTCCAATACAAGAAGCTTTTTCTGCTTCAAGTGAATTAGTAGCTACTCAAAAAGTAGACCGGATTAATAATTTTTTGAATAACCCAGAACAAATGTCGCTTGAAATGCTACAGCATCCTAACTGGTTTATAGTTTTTTGGGGAATTATATTTGTTATTTCGCCTATATTATTTATTGGTACTTATGTTTTAGGTTATGGAGAAAGGAAATCTAGCATCCGGAGAATTCAAAGAGAAATCTCCTACCCTTATCATGAGGATGAAAAATCAGATATAAGTTAGCTAAAAGCAAGTTTAAATTTAACAAAAGAATGGCAAAACTGTAATCTCGATAACGATAAATTAAATATAGAAAAAAGAGGTTGCTAATTTCAGTATTTTTTCTTATTGCTTATTCAAGCAAAATACATTTACTTTCCAAAACCCATAATTTTTCTGTTTCTAAAACCGAACATTTATCTATAGTGCCAACTATGGCAGGGATAGTTCCATTTTGGAGGTTAATTTCAATCTGATTTCCCATTTGATGATACCACTGTCTCAACCAACGATTCTTCAGAACATATTCTGGCATAAATACTTGACGGTCTAAGATTAAAAAATCTATTTCATAAGTATTGATAAAATTCTGAATCAATTGAATATCTGAATGATACTGAGCAAAAATAAATTCTGTAGCTCGTTGTTTAATTTGATTGTAATAACCGAGATGATAAGGAATGGCATATTCCCAGGCAAACAATACCGAACGTTGAGAAAATGTAGGAATATAATCCACCTCTTCTGAAAGAGAAGCAACGAGAATATCTTTTGGTTGTTGAGCAAAAAATTCATAAATTTCTGGAGATTTACCTCTTCGATAATTAAGGTGAGAAAGATTTTTCCACAAGCTAAAATTACCAATAAGTAAAATCCCTAAAAATCCAATAAAAATTAATCCTGAAAATCTTCTAATTTTGTCAGATGGCTGTTGAATTAGCCACTGAAATACGGCATCTAAAATTATGCACAAAACAACGGCAGTTGCTATAGCTAAAATTATCCGAAAACTATAATTTGTGTAACGACTTGGTAAATGTAACTTGAATAATAAAAGATGAGCTGCCACGAATAAAACTACACCAGCAAAAAAAATCTGAACTAACAATTTAATATTCGGTGTTATTTTTTGAATTAAAGGTAGTCTTCTGAGAAAATTTTTTGCCCCATCAAAGTTATAAATTTCTTCTTCTTCCTTCTGCCTTCTGCCTTCTGCCTCCTGCCTTCTGCCTTCTTCCTTCTTCCTTCTTCCTTCTTCCTTCTGAAAAAGTATTGGCAAAAATAATCCAAGTATTAATATGCGAGGCAGAAATAATTGTTGAGGTAAAATGCCACTACGACTGCCGAAGATGAAAAAATCCCAAAAATTTTGTAAGAAAAAAGGACCTCTACCAGCTTGGCCAAATTCTGGCAAAACTTTTGCTTGAAATGCTGTAATTACAGGTTCATAATTACTAGAATTTAAAGCATAAAAGAAAATCACCAACAAACTTAATCCTAAACCTACTCCACTAAAAAGATAATCCTGTGGATTTTTGCTCAGACAAAACCTCCCTTTTTCCCAGTTTAAAAGTCTAATAATTAAAATCAAAGCAGTCAGGATAACATATTGAGGATAAAATAATCCCAACAGAGCGATCGCTACTAAAAATGGAACTAATGATTTTCGTAATAAATAGTATAAAACTGCCAGAAATAAAGGACATAAAAAAGCTCTCGGTGTGCCAGAAGCTATGTCATCTTGAAGCCAGATATTTTGACTTAATAATACTGAGGCCATAAAACCAGCAAAAGGTATGGGTAATATCTGAAAACAAATTCCAAAACAGTAGGCAGCAGTTATTAAACTTAAAGGTAATGGTAATAATTTATTCAGGAACATTGGGTCTATTCCTACTTGGAAAAATAGCCAATAGAAAATTTTATAACCCCATGGTGCAACAGACTGAAAATAATCAGCAATTAAATCATTAGGAAATAATTCTGGGTCGAAAAAACGACGCATCCAAAAAACGTGCTGTCTTGCATCATCTTGCACAATATATTCTCCCCTAAATGCTTGTTTAAGTGCTAGTAAACTATATATTGCTGCGAAGGTTAAGCTGAGAATTAGCCAGAACATTTTCTGATTTGTTTTTGGGGTATTTGATGGGATTAAAATTTGTTTAAGCTTTTGGATATACATGATTTTGTAGTAACGGTGTAGATTCAAAGCGTGCCTTGCTTACAGCCTGCTTCAACCTTATTTTTACTATGTTATATTGATTTATGTTGACTACTCCCCGGACTTAAGTCACGGGGATTCTAAGCAGATACTACGCAACAGGATAAATCCGTGTTGCTCCGTTTCTTCTTAGCTGACCAAAGATATATTCTTTGGGGACAAGTCAAACTTGCCAATACCAATCCTGGCTTTAAAATATAATTGCCGACCATAGTATATGCCCATGTTAGTTAGTTTGTGAGACTGTTCGCACAAGAATGTTAAAATGGGAATTAATTCAGGATTTTTACCTACTAAAACTTGCTGACAACAGTACATTTGAAACGGGCAGACCGAACAGTTATTGTAGGTATTGAAGAAGGAGACAGGAGACAGGAGACAGGAGACAGGAGGAAAATTACATGGGGATTCTAACCCCAAGTAATTTTGAACACCGTGTAGACGGTGGGGTATTAAACCCACAAATAAAATGATAATAACACAGGACAACTAAAGTTGTCTAGTCTAAGCGACTCGCTTGTTTTCATCCCCCGGTTAAAACACGGGGGCCTTCAACGTCGCTTTTCGGTAATTGCTTATCTATAGCGCTACGCACTAGGGAATAGGGAACAGGGAACAGGGAATAGCAAACTGTCACAAATGCATTGTTTATTTGCTAACTCATAATATACAAAGATACATAAGATCCAAACTTTTCAAAAGTATCTATGTATACAAGACTCAAAATTATTTCTCTTAAAAATTAAGCGATAGATACCGATGGCCCACAAACGTAAAAACGTAAATAAGTAATAGGAAAAATAGAGCTACCTTGAAAAGCTTTGAAAAATATGCAAATACTAACTAGGACTCATCAATTTTCTCATCTTTTAGATAGAAAGTCAGATTTATTTGGATGTGTGCGTGTAGGTAATGGATTAGTAAAAAAAATGAAAGTAACCAGTCAAAAAAATGGAGGTTTTAAATTAAATGATACTTTCTAGTGATAGCATTCCCCTAGTCAGAGGATACTGTGGCGCTCTTAGAAAACTTGTATTAGAAGGACTAGCTCAACTTGAATATCTTGTTGTAGATAAAGCAGAAAAGCATTATCATAAGAAGACTACGGAATATTATTATGTACTTGAAGGAACAGGACATATATCTCTTGACGATAATATACAACCTATTAAAAAAGGTGATGTGATTACAATAAAACCTGGGGTAAAACATCAGGCAATTGAAGGTCATACTCCCTTAGAAATTCTTGTAATTCAAGTACCTCCTGTTCAAGGTGACTGTTATATTGTAAATGAATAGCTTCAACTTTGTGCTGAAAGTTCAAAAGTAAGAAAGGGTTGAAAAGGCGTTAGTAAATCTACATCATAATTAAGATATTTGGACTAACCGTAATCAACATCAGAATTATGAATACCCCTTTCATTACTTGCTCCCGAATAACTAATAAACGAAATAATCTGTAGGGACGTTGCATGCAAAATCTCTACCTATTCCTTAAGCACAAAAATCATAGCTAAATTCACCAACACCTTGAAAATTTGTGAGTTATAAAGGGAGTTACCTGAAATTTAAGATATATCCCCCTAGAAATAAATTTTCTACCCCACACTTTCTAGGGTTTTTTAGAATTTTACTTCATACAAATAATTCAAACAAAACTGTATTGTTTCTTTGTTATAGCAAGCAAGGAGTTGGTTAGGACTTATGCGGATGATGAACCTTAGATAAAGAAATGCTTTTCCTACTGTTCCCTGCTATAACTCATATCATATAGATATACATAAGACCCTGGTTTTTCAAAGGTATCCATTCTCAGACCAATTTCATCCAGATAATAATTTAAAAATTTCCTTTCTGCGGGAATATGAGTATGAGAAAATAATAACCAAACTCTTTTATTCCCCCGCAGTTTATCTAAGTCTTTTTCATATCTTGTCATTTCAGCAATTGATAATTCTTGACCGTCATATTTATCTAAGTCATCCACACCAATAATATAATCTCCCTCTTGATAACCATATTTTTCTGCATAATACTGAAACTGATATATACCTCGTTGATAAATATATAAAATGTCTCCTGGTTGCTGATGTTTTTGAATATAATTCAGCACAGGTTTAATTTCTGAATAAGTTCTCGGGTCTTCTATCAAATCAATAGCTTTTGATAAGGGTTTATATAACAATAAGATAACCAATAAAATCCCAATAATTTTTATCGGTCGAGATTTAGGTTTACTCAGAATATAACCTCCACCTGCTGCAATGAGAAAAATTACGAATGGTGTGAGAAATAAAACTAGACGACTCCGAAATGGGTATTGGTGTAAAAAGGATGCTAAAAAAGTTACGAATAATGGAGAAAGTAACAACAACAAAATTTCTTTTCTGCTCAACCAACAAGAAATACAACCTACTAAAAAAAGGATAATAGCTAATCCATCCATCCATTTAGTAAAACCCAAAGGTTTATAGAAAAATTTGCCAAAAGTATCTAACATCCAAACAATATCAAATGGGGAATTAGGAAAACCATCCCCCCAAGAAGTTGTGAGAGTTTCGTTGCCAGTTAAATTTATCAGAGATACAAAATAGAAAATGATAAAACTTAATAACCAACCTGAGTAAATTACTAATAACTGTTTGGTTTGACTAAAGTTTTTCTGCCATAAATTAATTAGTAAAGCACTACCCCCAATACTTGCCAAAATCAAGATAGAAGGATGAGAAAACCAAATAGCGATCGCTCCGAGCAAACCAAATTTAATTATTTGACCAAAGTTCAATTTTGCCTTAACCAAAGGTAGTAATAATAGATATAAAAGGAGAGCGATCGCTACATCACTAGAATATTGTTTTACTTCTGCGGAATAGTAGACTAAGTATTCCAAACTGGCAAACAAAATTAAACCGATAGGAATAGCAGATTTAGGAATCAACTTTTTTGCTAATTCATAAAATACAAACAACGAACCTACGCCACAAATAAAAGGAAATAATCGTAGAGCATACTCGTTATTCCCTAATATCTTAACTGCCAATTTTTCTACCATCAAAAAACCAATTGGGGCACCTTGGTCATAATCCAAAGGTTGGAATAATTCCAAATAAGAACGATTGACAATATTCAAAGCCAAAACCGCTTCATCCGCCCAAAGAGAACGATTAGATAAATATTGAACTAACCTTAAAGCTACCCCAAAAGCAATAATTAAATATGGCAGTATTTGATTTTCAAGGAAAAACTTAAAATCTGGTAAACCAAACTTTTTATCCCTAATAATTTCCATGTTAATTCAAAAGTCAAAAGTCAAAAGTAAGATTTTATAGAGCTACAAAACTTTAATTTTACAGTAATTTACCGAAATTATTGAACATTTAAAGTTGAAAATTATTTGTGACATAGTCAATTCAAAAGTTAAAAGTTAAAAGTTAAAAGTAAGATTTTATAGAGCTACAGAACTTTAATTTTACAGTAATTTACCGAAATTATTTACAGCATATTTCGGGCAAATGAGGTACAAGCTTGAATAGTAAAATCATTGTAGTGCGGGCATCTTGCCCGCGACAGGTGTACCTCATAACAACGGGAAGCGCTTTAACATTTAAAATTTGAAACTATTATACCAATTTGAAAAAAGAATGCTATATTTAAGTGACATTTCAATTATTAAGTAATTAACACAAGCTGAATTTTTTTTCGATAATTATTAGCCATTTATTGTTAATTATTCTTATTTTTACCTCTCCCCTACTCCCTCACTCCCCTACTCCCCCGCTCAATAAAATGTACAAAACATTTATCAAATTGGTATTAGTCAAGCTTTTATCTAGAACTAAAAAAAAGCAATGGCTGATGGCTGATTGCTGATTGCTGACAGCTAAATGCTTACTGAGATTTTCTAATATTCTGCATTTTTTCCATAGCCATTAAATATTGTCCGAAAAATGGTAAACCAGCAATTGCTGGTAATACATAACGGGATGTACAAAGTAATCCTAAAGCTGCTCCAACTTCTGTAGAAAAATAAGGTTGATAAAACAGAATAAAAGCAGCATCACGAGTACCAACTCCAGCAAAAGTTAAAGGTAATAATCCAGCCAAAATTGCTAAGGGAGATAATGCTAAACTTGCCAAAAGTGGAACCGAAACATTTAACGCTAGAGTAAAAAACCAAATTTGTAATAAATGCCCGAACCAGATAAATATTGAAGTAGTAGCAATTTTGGTTAATTGTGCTTTGTCGTGCCAAAAATATCTGTGCATTTCTATCCAAGAATGCTCTAAACTATCAATCTTTGAATCTATTTTTTTCGGAGCAATTTTTCGTGCTATTTGAAAAAATATATTGGTAAATTTGCGAGAAGATAATAATAATAATCCAATAATTAATCCTAAAGTGACTCCGGCAGTCATTACCCAAAATAATAAATCTTTTTCTGGATAAACAATCAATCCAAAAGCACACCATATTAACAAAGAAACTAAATCACAAGCCTTTTCAAATATCACTAGAGAAAGAGATAAACTTCCCTCTAAATGTCCTCTTTGTTTCATAAAATAAGCTTTGACAATATCTCCCATTTTTGAGGGTAATATCATATTTAATACACTGGCAGCTAAAATTAATTGATTTGCTTCTCTAAAATTTAGATAAGATGATGATTTACTCCCTCTTTTTGGCATTAATTGTTGTAACCGCCAAGCAGTTAACATTGTCAATGGCGCTATCATACTAACACTGATTACCATCCATACAGGGTGAGAATTTTGGAATACTTTTATCAGTCCAGTAAAATCAATTTTCCAATAGATAGCTGTCAGAATAAGTAAACTGATAATTATAGAAATTAGTCGTTTCATAAGGGATGCTCAAGTCTTTAACTTAGTCTAAATGTAAGCATTCAGCTATCAGCAGTCAGCTATCAGCTAAATGCTGACCATTTTTTCCATTATTTTCGGATAATAACTTATATCCAGTCCGCCTAATTAGTAATAAAAAACTTTCTTCTTCTCTTCCTTCTTTTTTCCTCCTGACTTCTGACTCCTGACTTCTGACTCCTTCTTCAATATGCTGGAACTTTAACAACCTCACTACCAGATAAACCAAAAGCTTTATGAATAGCTTGCAACGCTTTTACACCATCCTCCTCTTCTACCACACAACTAATTTTAATTTCCGAAGTAGCAATCATCAAAATGTTGATTTGACTTGCTGCCAACGCCTCAAACATTTGTGCTGCTACCCCTGGATGGGCAATCATTCCAGAACCGACTACACTCACTTTAGAAATAGCACTCTCCAACACCACTTCTCCCCAACCAAACTCTAATGCTGCATTTGCCAAAATTTGATATGCAGTTTCTCCCTCTGGTTGGGAAACAGTAAAAGCAATATCACGAGTCAAAACCCCATCCACACTATGACAACGTTGTGACTGAATAATCATATCCACACTAATATTATTCTGCGCCAACAAACCAAATATTTTAGCTGCAATACCTGGGGTATCTGGAATGTAACGCACCGCTAGTCTTGCTTGCTTTATGTCTAAAGCAACTGCTCGCACTGGTGAGGAAACTTCTTCCGACTCAGAAGCAGCAGAGTTACTAGAAATATCTGCAACATCCACATCAAATGCTTGACACAAAGAATGAACTGCCTTTTCACAGTCTTCTGCATCAACCACACAACTGACCTTAACTTCCGAAGTAGAAATCATTAATATATTTACTCCTGCTGCTGCCAAAGTCTCAAACATTTTTGCTGCTACTTGTGGTCGTCCGATCATTCCCGCACCCACAAGACTGACTTTAGCAATAGGTCGCTCTTGTGTTTTGACTTCCGGTTCGCCCAAAGTGGGGTCAGAATTCTTACCTAAAGCAGGTAGTATAGCATCCGCTACCGCTGCCGCTTGTTTCAAGGTATCTTTCCCGACAGTGAAGGCAATATCATTAGTATTACTTTCGTGAATAGACTGAATAATCAAATCTACATCTATATTTTGTACGGCAATACCAGCAAATAATTTAGCTGCCACACCAGGGCGATCGGGAACGTGCAACAGAGAAACTCCTCCTTGGTTAATGTCATATTCCACAGCATCTACAGATTTTGTCAACTCCAAATCTTGCAAAGCACGATGTTGGGGTATTGGGGAAACTACACGAGTACCAGGAGCATCGCTCCAACTAGATAAAACTACTAATGGCATTCCATAATTTCTAGCAATTTCAACTGCCCTGGGATGCAGCACTTTTGCCCCTAAACTTGCCAACTCCAACATTTCATCACAGGTAATGTCTGACATTAACTGTGCTTCGGGTACTATGCGGGGGTCGGTTGTTAAGATTCCAGGTACGTCTGTATATATTTCGCACCTTTCTGCTTGGAGTGCTGCTGCCAATGCAACTGCAGAAGTATCCGAACCGCCTCTACCTAATGTTGTGATTTCCTGGTGGCGAGTCTGACTAATACCTTGAAAACCTGCAACGACTACAACTTCTCCCATTTGGAGATGTTCTTCTATGCGTTCGGTTTGAATATGTAAAATACGAGCGCGGGAATGTTCAGCTTCTGTGACTATTCCTACCTGCGCTCCGGTAAGAGAAATAGCTGGCACTCCCAACTCTTTCAAGGCCATGCTCATCAGAGCGATGGTAACTTGTTCCCCTGTGGATAGTAGCATATCCATTTCTCGACGACAGGGGTTGGAAGAGATTTCGTTTGCTAGTTTAACTAAACCGTCTGTGGTTTTTCCCATTGCTGAAACGACTACTACTACCGAGCGATCGCTGGCTGTTTTAGCAATACGTTGGGCCACTGCTTTAATTCTTTCCACAGACCCGACTGATGTACCACCGTATTTTTGGACTATTAGCATATTGATTTGAGAATTAGACTATTAAAATATAAACTGTATTAATTTAAATTCTTCCATTAAAAGTTGTAAACCGGATTGATTAAAGTGTATCTTTTTATATTTAATTTGGTGTGATAACTTTAATTTCAGAACATTAAGAAAAATTGGCGTTGGTGAAGCGCGTGTATGATATTAATCTTAATTACTCAGGAGTCAGGAGTCAGGAGTCAGGAGTCAGGAGGGAAGAAAGAAGAAGAAAGAGGAATAGAAGGAGAAAGTTTTTTGTTTAGCTGGCGTAAAACGCACGTTAACGTTACGCGACAGGTCAAGGTACCATTCAGGACTGAAAACGCGGAGCGCGGAACGGAGTTCTATCACACTCTGACCCGGACATGATATTATACCTCAAATCACCAACGCCGAAAAATTGTATTAGTTTGACGGAGCAAAACATTATGAACAATCTAATAAACAAAACTGCGACAATGCAAGCGCTCGTTCTGTGGGATCTTGGCAAGTTTGAAGTCCGTGAAGTTCCGAAACCTCAAGTTGGTTCTCATGAAATTCTGTTACGCTCATCAGCAGTTGGTGTATGTGGTTCGGACTTTCACATTTTTTCTGGGGAAAGCAATTTTAATAAGGATAAATATGGTCAACCTATCCCCCTACTCCAACAACCCCAAATTCTAGGTCACGAAATTGTGGGTGTGGTAGAAGAAGTAGGTGTGGAGGTTCAAGATTTGTCTGTAGGCGATCGCGTGGTTCTAGACCAGGGTTTAAATTGTTTGAGTAAAAAGGGAAAATCTCTATGCGAATATTGTCTTACTGGAGATTCCCACCAATGTGAAATTTATCAGGAATATGGCATTACTGGTTTACCAGGAGCTTTCGCTGAATATTTGACAGTTCCTGCTGTGAATGCCATTAAAATAAATTCTGATTTGGAAAGCGTCCACGCTGTCCTCACAGAACCCCTTGGTTGTATGATTCATTCATCAGATGTAGTGGCAAAAACCCGCACCCGCTATAAAATTGGTGCTGAGGAGTTAGAGCGTCGCGTGCAATCAATTCTGATTTTGGGAGCTGGTCCTGGAGGACTTTTATTTACTCAGTACCTACGCAATATCCTGGGATATGAGGGTTTAATTCTGGTCAGCGAACCAAATGCTCGAAAGCGTGAGTTAGTTAAAAGTTTTGGTGCAGATGTCATAGATCCCCAAGAGGTAAATATTGTAGAGGCAGTGAGAGAAAAGACTAATGGACGTTTAGTAGAGTATGTAATTGATGCTTGCGGAAATGGTTTAATTTTTAAATCTATTCCTAGTTTGATTCGCAAACAAGCAACGTTTCTGATGTACGGTTATGGACATGGGGGAGTAGATTTGAGCGTGTTAAACAACTTACAATTTATAGAGACAACATTGGTTTGTGCGACGGGAGGTTCTGGAAAATTCAACGATCAGGGACGCTCATTAACCTACTCTCAAGCACTCCGAGCGCTGGAAGAAAAACAGATAGATGTGTCATCATTGATTACACATCGTTACCACTCCCTGGAAACTATACCACAAGCGTTTATCCATGACCACAAATTGTCGGATTATATTAAAGGTGTGATGGTGTTGTGATCGAGATTAGGATTTAGAAAAACGGGAGTGGGGAAGTAGGGGAGTAGGAAAGAAACTGAAATACATCGTCTTTCTTTTAATTGAAGCTAGCGATAAATTTTTGGCTTTATTCAAAATTGAGATGCACCCTAAATAATGACTTAATAACTCATAGCTGATAGCTGACCGCTGAGCGCTGAATGCTTATACTCATTTTAAACATCTATAATCAAGATGCACTTTCTTGTAGTATTCTTTTTTCAAACTGGTCTAATTATTTCTATGTTTAATCCTCCTCCAGAAATATTTGAGAATCCCAGAGATTATTATCGTAATCCATGGATTTTTGGTATTTTAATTATTGTTGTTATTTTTATATTTATAGTTATGTATTCTCTCGAATCTCCACCCCAATTTTTAACAGATCCATTTCTCCAAGCTCCGACAGAAAATTCTGTACAAGTTGTTTGGTTTACTGAATTTCCTGGCAAAGGTCATTTTGTAGTTTATGGTGAAAATTTGAATCAAGTTATTGAGGCAAATACTACTAAACTTAGTCGTACTAGAGAAGACCAAGATTCTCGCGTAGGAAAACAAACAGAAAAAGGTTTAATTTATCAACAACCTATTATGCGAAATATCTGGCGACATGAGGCAAAAGTTATTGGTTTAACACCTAATATTTCTGTGCCATATAGAATTATTAGCGAAAAGGAAAATGGGGAAAATATGAGGAGCAAAATTTTTACTTTGGCTGCTAAACCTACCCCTGGTAGACCTTTAAAAATTCTCCTAACTTCCGACCATCAATTAAAACCAATGACTTCTGCAAATCTACAAAAAGTCACAGAAACTTTTGATAAATTAGACGCTATTTTTTTTGCTGGAGATTTAGTTAATATTCCCGACCGTGCCTCAGAATGGTTTGATGATAATCGAGGAAATGCTTTTTTTTCTAATCTCCAAGGTAGAGCTAATTATGAATTAGAAAAAGATGGTACAAAAACTATTTATAAAGGTGGGGAGTTAATTCAAAATATGCCTCTTTTTCCAGCAATTGGCAACCACGAAGTTATGGGTATATTTTCCATGAAAACTTCTTTGAATTACCAATTTAGTCAACCCTACCCACGGGATGCTGCATCAGATTTATATAGGCAAAATTCCACAAATATTAATCCTGATATAAATTGGTTAAAAAATAATTCTTTTAATACTTACACTTACCAAGAAATTTTTACCCTTCCTCAAAATGGTTCAGAAGAAAAAAATTACTATGCTGTAACTTTTGGCGATGTACGTTTAGTAGTTTTATATATTACGAATATCTGGAGAGTTCCTCATTTAAGAGATAATGCTAGAGGCAAATATCGGGAACGAAAAAAAGATTTTGATAATCCGGCTGAATGGGGTTATGGCCAGCATATTTTTGAACCTATTAATCAAGGTAGCGAGCAATATAATTGGTTAGAAAAAGAACTGGCAAGTCAGGAATTTAAACAAGCTAAATATAAAGTCGCAATGTTTCACCATCCACCCCATTCTCTTGGTGAAAATATTGCCCCTGCTTATACTAATCCCATACAATTTATTGACCGAGATGAAAATGGCAATATTACGATGATTCGTTATGAATATCCTCAACAAAACGATTATATTATTCGAGATGTTTTACCTTTGTTAGAAACTGCTGGCGTACAGTTAGTATTTTACGGACATTCTCATCTTTGGAATCGCTTTATTAGTCCGAGTGGAATGCACTTTCTAGAAACATCAAATGTGGGTAATAGTTATGGAGCTTATGTAGGAGATAAAAAGCGAAATATACCTTTAGATTACCAGGAAAAATATGCTGAAATTGGTAATCCTAATGGTTTAGAACCGATAATTCCAACCATTGCGCCTTTACTAGATGAAAAGGGAAAACCTCAACCTTATATTGCTAGTAATGATATTACAGTTTTTAGTATTTTTGAGACAGAGACAGGAACAGTTAGTAGTTACTATTTTGATACCAGAAAACCTAATTCTAATGTCGTCAAATTTGATGAATTTAAACTCAGGGAATAGGGAATAGGTAGGGTTTGCCGATCAAATAGCAAAGCATTGACAGATAAAACTTTGAGCAATTTTAGGTCTGGAAAAAGTACCAGCTTTTCGATCAATAGAGCTGAAAAAGTGAGGATTTTGGGGTAACGCGAGGCAGAAAAATTAAGGGACTATTCTTCTGTACGGGCGATTCAGATAGATGCCCCTACAACTCCCAATTCCTCCTGACTCCTGACTCCTTCCCCTATTTTTTAACCCAAAAAATTAGCTAGAGCAACTCCAATAAAAGTAGCTAGAGCATAACCAAAAATACCACAAAGAATGGCAGGAGTTACTAATTGATACCAATTTTTCGCTTTTGCCATAGCAGCAGCAGTAGTAGCACCTCCCAAATTGGCGTTAGAAGCTACAACTAATTCAGCCAATTCTAAGTTTAATAATTTACCACCAAGTAACAGAAAAAGTAAATGAACGGTCAAAATTACCCCAGCGAAAAAAAATAAAACTGGTCCAAATTCTAGAACTTTCCAGATATTAGCACTAGCTCCAATTACGGCAAAAAATATCTGCATTAACAAAGTACCAATTTTGTCTGCTACTGTTAATTTTCCTAAATATTGGGGAAATATTGTGGCTAGAGAAACTATTAAAATAGTGGTGAATAAAATTGCTGCTTTAGGAATACCTAATAAACTAGCAATACTAATGCCTAGTGCACCTGATATTCCACTAATAGCTAATGCTTTACTCATATCTAGAACCGATAATTCTTGTGTGAGTGACTCAGAAAAATTCCTTTTACTTTGTTCTAGGAAGCTTGTATCTTGAGGCAAATTATTACCAGGAAAAAATTGTTTTACCCATTTCAGAGAAGGTAAAGCAAATAAAAGTAGAAAAAACAAAGTCATAGCCAAATTATCTGCTGCTGTTCCTGCAGCTAACAAATCTCCTGAATCTAAATTTAATTCGATAATTTGAGCAGTGGCAAAAAAATTCACAGATCCACCTATATAAGTAGCACAGAAAACTCCAGCTAATTTCCAATCTAACTCGCCTATAGGAATCAAATAATATGCTAGTATAGTTCCCAAAATTGTTCCCAAAGCACCTAAAAAATAAGCAATTAAAACTCGCCCACATTCATGCATAATTTGTAGTATATTAGCTTGAAATAAAAGCAGAGGAATAGAAAAGGGAACCAGAAAAGACCAAACTACATTATAGACAGGAGCATCAATAGGTATAATTCTTAGATTCGACAGAAAAAATGTTACTAGCATAGTTATGACAGCACCAGATATACTTGCACCCCACTTTTTCTGTTCTGACCAAAAACCAATAGTTGCTGCTGAGAGAAGAATTGCCCAAATAGCAAAATTTTGCTCAGGTTGAATCAAACTGTTTGTCATAACCAGTCGAAAATTGTTTTTCAAAGATAACAAAATTCTACAAAAATATGTTACAGCAGTTTCCGAAGTTATGAGGTACATATATTGATACTTTTAGGGAGTAGGGAGTAGAGAGGATGGGAATTAGGGTAGTGAACAAGCAAAAAATATTTACCCCGTCAGTTGTACCGCATTAGTTTGAAATCTGCTGTATACCAATTCCCAAAAATAATGCTATACTTCCAATGCGACTTCAGTTATTAAGTAATAATAATAATTCAGTAATATTTGTAAGGATTATCAGCATTAATCCAAAATATTTTATGCTTTTAAAGCCTACTCCTTACTCCCTACTCCCTACTCCCAAGGAAATGTAGCAAAACTTTTGAGAAATGGTATTAGTAAATGCAATAAATATCTCCTATTTCAGCAATAATATGAAATCCGGTTATAAATTTATCGTATTTGCTACTTCTGATTTCTTACTTAAATCCTTCCTTTTTTTCTTACTTTTAACTTTTGACTTCCTTTATGAATCAAAATCAAATAGAATCAAAAAAAGCTCTTTTATTAATTAATCCCCATGCTAGAAAAGTCACTAATAATTTACATTTAGCTTTAAATTATTTACAAGATTTTGGCTTAGAAGTTATTTGCAAAGAAACTCAATCTCCCCAGGATTTTAACCATTTTATTCAAAACTATAAAAACCAGGTAAATATGGTAATCATTGGTGGTGGAGATGGCACATTAAACTTGGCAGTAGATGCTCTAGTAGAAACAGGTTTACCCTTGGGAATTTTACCATTAGGAACAGCTAACGACCTAGCTAGAACTTTAGGAATTCCTGATTCTTTATTTGAAGCTTGTCGAGCGATCGCTACAGGTAAAAAACGTTATATAGATTTAGGCGTAGTTAATGGCAAATATTTTTTCAATGTTGCTAGTATCGGATTAAGTGTAGATATTACTAACAATTTAACTAAGGAAGCTAAACGTCGATGGGGTGTATTAGCTTATGCTATTACTGCCAGTAAAATGATTTTAAAAAGTCGCCCTTTTACTGCAGAAATTCGCTGCAATGGTGAAACAAAAATAGTTAAAACTCTGCAAGTTGCGGTAGGAAATGGCAGACATTATGGAGGTGGCATGACTATTGCTCACGATGCTACAATTGATGACCAAAGACTAGATTTATACAGTTTAGAAATTAAGTATTGTTGGCAATTTATCGGTATGTTGCCTTCTATATGGCAAGGAAAATATCAAGAAAATTTTGGATTTCGTTTCCTCTCTGGTTCTGTATTTAATGTTTATACCCGCAAACCTCGTCCTATTAATACAGACGGGGAAATTGTTACTTATACTCCAGCACATTTCCAGGTAGTTCCTTTAGCTTTAGCCGTTATTGTACCCAGGAAACTAACAACTGAAAAAGAAAAACTTAACCCTGTAATTGATTAGTGCCGCTACGCGGAAGTCAAAAGTAAGAAGTCAAAATTCAAAAGTAAGAAGGAAATTATAGTGATCAATAGGAGTCAACGATTCAGTAAGTATTTATGATTAATATTTAACTGAGAATTTGACTCTTGATAACCGACTCCAATTAACTCATCCCATACTCGGTAAATTGCCTCATATAGGGGGAATGAAATCCTAAAACAATATCATGTTTGGGAACTCCTAATGTCACTAATTCTTCAGCAAGATCGACCTCGGTTCCGTTGTATTGTATCCAGATTTTTTCGTTAATAATATCGACGTGCATAATACAACCATAAATTCGCCTCCTTTGATGCCAACCCACCCTAAATAATAAATAATTGTCTCCTTCTAGATGAAAAATTAATTCGGTTCTGACATCTTCTAGATCGAGTTTGTATTGCCCGTATTCGGAAATTACTTTTTTAATTGCTTCTCGGTACTTTTCTAGTTTTTCCATTCAATAATTACCTCCATATCTGAATCATAAACTATTAGTTTAATTTCGTTGTATGCGATGGCAGTCTGGATAAATGGTCTGCTAAAAAAATCTCGATTTGCTTCTACAGGAATAGCTAAATAAAGGACGCGGGACGATTTTATTTCTTTCAAAGCTAAACTGTAATTAGGGTTTGCTGAAAAAGTCTTATGGGTAAGGGTAGGAGACAGGAGACAACCCACCCCTAACCCCTCCCAGGAGGGGAAAGACAGGAGACAGGAGAAATGGGAATTATAGAGGAGGTAGGAGGAAGAATAATCAAGGGATTATTCTGCGCAACTATGCGCCTAAAATGCTAATTTTTTGAACAATTACGACATAAAAGCTTGGACTTTTTTTCACTAAAAAATGCGCTCAACCAATATAAGTCAATGCTTTTAGATTTAATCAGCAAACCCTAATTAATAAACTGTCCGACGGCAAGATGGAAATCATAAATTGCCGATTTTCCCAGGAAACTTTTAATCTCAACAGCGATTTTTTGCCCCTCTTTTTCAGCCAGCAATTAATTTTTCTGCACCTAGTGCCGCTACGCGGAAGTCAAAAGTCAAAAGTCAAAAGTCAAAAGTTAAAAGTATTGATTTGTAATTGTTTTAGGATTTTGTAACTGGTCAGTTATTTCCACCATCCTGCACTAGATCGATAAACATTCCTACGTCACCAAGTGGATCGTGAGTTATAGTCCATCCTTCTTTTTCAAGGGCACGTTTGACTGTATCGTGAAAAATATCTTTAGCAGGCATTGTTTAAAGTGTTTCTACTTATATAGTCATTTTAAATAAGAATGAAATACTTTTTCTGCTGAAATTTTTTCTCTTATAGCAATTCCTAAAAAGTGTGAGGTACAAAATTTTAGGCTTGAGGGAAAAGGGAATAGGAAATAGGGAATAGAAAAAAAATCAAAACGAGTGTACCTCATAACTTTGGGAATTGCTATAAAGAAAAGCTTGTCTCAATCTAAACTGAAATGACTAATAAGATTGAATATGTCTATTATTAAAGACTTTTTCAGCAAACCCTATTTATAACTCAAACATGACAGAAAAATTAATAATTCCCATACATGAAACATTCCAAAAAACTATTCAAGGAGAAGGCTATTGGACAGGTACACCAGTAGATTTTATTCGTCTTGCTGGTTGCCCAGTAGGCTGTCATTATTGTGATACTGGTTATGCCAATGGAGGAGTTGATTTACCAAGGCAAATTAGAACTTTTGATGAGTTAATTAATGAGTTATTTTCTCCCAGAGTTGTTATTTCTGGTGGTGAACCTTTTATCCATAAACAGTTACCTAATCTAGTGAACAAAATAGAAGCTACTGGCAGACAAGTTTCTATAGAAACATCCGGTTGCTATTGGCAAGAAATTTCACATCAGACTTGGATAACCCTTAGCCCTAAACAACATATTAGTTCTAAATATCCAGTTGTAAAACAGATGTGGATGCGGGCATCAGAAATAAAATTAGTAATAGAAACTGGTAAAGAGTTAGAATTTTATAGTAAAATTTTACTGGCAAATAATAATATTCCAGTTTTTCTCCAGCCAGAATGGTACAGTCGTAATCTTGCCTTACCATTGGTCCTAGAATTACTCCAAGAATATCCTAATTACCGCCTATCAGTGCAGTTACATAAATATTTGGGAATACAATAATTTATAGTATGAAATTTAGGGATAAAAACCATGTAAAACGTAAGTTTAAACCCAATTAAAATTCAAGAGCATTACATTTTTTTAAGGCTGAGAAGATTTGAACCTAATATCTGTTCTAGAACTTAATAAAGACCTGATTCAAAGTTTGGGACTTGAGTTCGATCCTTCCTACTTATTCCGTCTTTCTTTCCTAAGATCTCTTGCAAAAGTTTTAATTAAATCAATTAAATATATGAAATCAACAATTCCCTATTCCCTATTCCCTATTCCTTGACTTCTGCAAGAAGTCTCTAGAAAATGCTGTACAAACCAGTAAACCCTCAAATTAAAAAAAGCTGTCTATTTATAAAATAAACAGCTAGTTCAGAACTGCAGATGGAGATACACCCTGATAGTTAAATGAAATAGTAGATGCCCCTGATGGATAACTCCTAGATGGACTAATTACCTGATGGTTTAACTCCCTAATGGCTTAGTCTCCACATCCCAAATAGCAGGATTGGGGAGAAAATAGTGATTAAGACTACTAACACCTCACTTCCGGCTTTTGTGATCCATCAGGTCGTGCCTATGCTTCTTTTATAATTGCAGACTGGTTCATCGGAAGACAAGAGGTCTTTTGCAACAACCCACTTTTTACAGGTTGCAGAGCATCGCGAGTCTATCTAAAACAACTAAACAGGGTTCATCTACTACTATGAAACAGAATATTATCATTTTTGGGTTAATGGCCTCCGCAGGCTTGACGTTTTGCCAACTACCAAAGGCCACAGCCTATAATTTGAGGCCATCTACTGAGAGTACCATTGAAAAGAGTCAGATAATTAGTTATGAAGGCACTGATGAAGATGGTGAAACGGAAGAAGTGGAAAATAAAAAATAATCACGAAGGCCGAAATAACTTCCTGGAGACAGTAAAGACAAATTAGAGTGGATATTCAGATATGGGTAGAACTATATGTTACTAATTAGGATTCTACCCTAGATTATCCTTGTATGATGTTCTGATTACTATTATCGAAAAATGATGGACACAACGACTACTACACGAAGAAAAAGGGTTATTACAAGAACTGCAGAAAGAAGACAAGCCACTCCTAAAGAAAGACAATTAATCCATTTGTTAGCTAATCTTGGTTGTAGTTGCGCAAAATATGCCTTCCAACACTCCTCTAGTAAAGGGAAAATACCTCCTGAAGACCGAAAGCATTTGGCAGAGTGGCACTATCTCCGGTTACAGCAAATTCGCCGGGTAGAAAGGAGTCTAGAACCTGTGGCCCAACTTAAGCGTGTTTACTATCGAAGTCAACTCAGTCCCAGATCTCTTAAGTCCCTAAAACTCCTGTGGGCTGAGGAGGACAAACCAAGAGTGAAGAGGGTTGCTCCTGAATTGGATGAGCTATTAAGTTTAGCCCTTAATTTAGGAGATACCCTCAAACAGATATTTCATACTGTTGAATGTGGGGAAAGGGTTTTTTCTAGAACTCCTATACAAGGGGTGGGAGTAGTGCCATTGTGGGTTAATGAGTGGGAAGAGTCCGACTATGATATTAATTTCTTTCCTCCTTCTTTCCCTGATTGGGCTCAAATTGTTGATGACTAAGTTTCTGACACAAATTAAGTCATAAATTCTAGAATTAGAAACTACTATGTTCTAACCAATTCAATATTTGCTATAGTTTTCGGTCAAACTCTCCCATAAAATTTTTGCTAAATATTATCTAAATATTTAGGTGGGGAGAGCTGACAAATTTCGGTCGGGGATTTGAAAGTTACAAAAATTAATTTTTTTCAATAAAATTTTAAATTCCAACTTATCCATGAGGAATTTACCAAGATTTTATTTTTTGTTAATTTTTTTGCCTGTACCTCCAAAAATATTTGTGATATGTCAAGTAAAGCATAGGGATTAGAACATCAAAATAGTCAGTTTTTCCTCTAAAGTCTCTTCATTCCTAAATTGAAAAAATATGAGAAACTGCCACTCTAAAACCTACTGACTTACACTTACTTCTGGGAGTTTTCCAATTTCTATTTGCACTACGACAACCTTTAGAATAATTCAAGTATCCTCCTCCTCTCAACATTCTGTAGTTATAATTGCCATCTTTTTCCCACACATTACTATCTGAAGGAGCACCCTGATAATTATTATGCCAGGGGTCGGCACACCACTCCCAGACATTGCCATGAAGATCGTATAATCCAAAAGCATTGGGTGGAAAACTACCCACATCTGTTGTTTGTTCGCGATAATTTTGTTGTAATGAACAAGCATAAGCTTCTTCGCCATTATAGTTTGCTAGGTCAGTTATTAGACTATTACCAAAGTAAAATAATGTAGTTGTTTCTCCACGACAAATATATTCCCATTCTGCTTCTGATAGTAACCGATAAGTTTTTCCAGTTTGAGCAGATAGCTGACGACAAAATTCAATTGCGTTATACCAAGACACCATTTCTACTGGTCTATTTTCTCCTTTGAAATAAGCTGGGTTTTTGCCCATTATTGCTTGCCACTGTGCTTGAGTAATGGGATATTTGCTAACAAATAAAGGTGTTATTGTAACTTGATGTTGTGGACTTTCTGTTTCCCATTTTTCTGCTGCTGTTTTTGAGGAACCCATTAAGAAAGTATTGCCAGGAATAGATACCATTTCTAGGAAAATATCATTGGCGATATTTTCAATAAATTGTTGAGTTTCCCGTTGCTCTTTTTGGGTTTCAATTATTTCGCCTTTTGGGTTTATTTTGATTGTTAAATATTCAAATTTAAAAGTTTGCAATTCGAGTTCAAAACTAGAATAAACAGTTAGTAATTCGGGAGGAGTGTCGGAAATTATTGGCAGAGTTGCTGGCAAAGTAGAGGGTAAATTAGTTATGACAAATTCTTCTAGTGGTGACAATAAAGTTAACCATTCAGCAACAAATTGAGGCCGTTCTTCTGGCTCTAATTTCATGCCTTTAATAATTGCATCATTGACTCGATCGCTAATTTGGGAATTATATTTTTTTGGTGGAATTAATGGTATTTTTCCTTCTTGTCTGACTTTTGCTGGTGTTGGCATTTCACCTGTCAATAAAACGTATAGAGTTGCTGCTAGAGCATATATATCAGTAAAAGCTCCCCGTTTTGCTCGTCTTTCGTATTGTTCAATTGGTGCAAAATACAATGTACTATCTGTTGTATGAGTTTGTACGCTGCCGCTATTAAATTCTCGTGCTAAACCAAAATCAATTAATACTGCTTCTAAAGTATCTCGACGTAGCAGAATATTTTGAGGTTTAACATCCCGATGCAAAAATCCTTGATTATGTATAAATGTTAGTGCTTCTCCTACTTGTTTAATTAGATGTATTGCTTTACTTTCTGATATAACTCCGTGTTGCTCTTCACGATAAATTCCTAAGTCATCCCCATCTATATATTCCATCACCATGCACCATAATTTATTTTCTTTAAAAAGGCGATGAACTTCTACAATATTGGGATGACGGCATTTTGCTAAACATAAGGCTTCATTTAAAAAATTTTCTTGATGTTTGTCAAAATTGGGTTTACGTTGTACTCGATAATTGAGAGTTTTAATCGCAACTAATTGATTAGAGCTTTGTTCTAAAGCACGATAAGTAATACCGAAACCGCCAATACCAAGCAGGTCTTGAATTATATATTTGCCATTTTGTAGTTGTTTACCTGATTTCCAGTATTTCATTTTATTAATAGGGGATTCAGGATTTTAAGTTATACCATTTTGAAAAAAGAATGTTACGAATAATAAGCATTATTAAAAGACTTTAAAGGAGATGTCCCTTTGACAAAAAAGAGAATTACATAGGTAAAAAATGGTATTGAAGCCATTCCCGTGTGACTCCTGACTTCCCCTCCCAGGAGGGGGAGGGGCGAGGGGTGGGTTGACTCCTCAGAAATATCCTAGTTATTTTTAGCAAAAATTTATCAAATTGGTATTATCCCTGGAATTAGAGCTAAAAATAGGGGCAAATTATACCTCAGATAATCATATAATAACATAGTTTTGACTCAGTTAGTCAATCCAGGATGAAAACTGTTTATCTCAGTGCTTAAATAACTGATAATTAATACTAATTCGAGCCAATAATTTTACTGATTGAAGAAGGAAGAAAGAAGAAATAAGAAGGAAGAAAAAATGGATGGGGATAGTCAACGACCTGCCACTTCCTGTCTACAAAGCCCAACCAATTGTAAACACCGTGTGGACGGTAGGGTATTAAACCCAAAATAAAAAGATAATTTTTCATTTCTCTTGAATACTAATTCCTTCTGCCAAGATAATAAGTTAATAACTCATAGCTGAAGTGCTGACTGCTGAAGTGCTGAATGCTGAATGCTTACCTAACACCTTCTTAATAATTCCATTCAGCAATAGCTGTAGCTATTCCTGTTTTTAACTCATATTTGATGTTTGCTTTTTGAGATAAATAAATAAGTTGTTGATATGCTCTTTCTGAATCTAATTTTTTCAATGCTGCTATACAATGAAGCCTAACACTAGCATCATTTTCTTCTAATAACTGAATGAGATAATCTAGAGCGCGAATATCTCCCAAATATCCCAATGCTAAAACTAAAGAATTTTTGACACGGACGCTTTCTAAAACTGAATTATTACTTCTGAGAAATTCAATCAAAATTTCTGTAGCTTTTGGCTTTAATTCCTGACGCTCAATTTTACCTAATGCTGTAATAATTTCATTAACAATTTGTGGTTGATGTTCAACTGCAACTAATAAATTATCTCCGAGTAAACTTTGTAGATATTCCACAGATACTTGAGTTTCAACCCAACTTAAAGCACGCACTGCATCCAGCTTTAAAAAAACAGGAACATTCGTTGTTTGTAAAAGTTCAAATAAAGCCGTTGCTGCTGTATTTGTACCGATTTTTCCTATAGCGATCGCCACTTGTTGACAAACTTCAAAATTAATATCCCACAGTAAAGGTTGTAGCAACTTCACCAAACTTAATTCTTCGTGTAAATTATCATAAGAACTTAACCCTATTACTGCTTCTTTTCTAACTTGAGCTACTGTATCTTTTAAAGCCGAAATTAAGACAAAAGGCAACCGAGAATCATGGTAATTACTCAAGGCAGTAATAGCATTTTTTCTAACTTCATAATTGCCGTCTTTTACTACAGTTAATAACGGTGTTATGGTGCTAGAAGAATTAATTTTAGCTAAAGCTTTTGTTGCTAATAATCGTGAATCTGGCTTGGCCAATAAATCTGTTAAAATATCAACTGCTGAATCTCCTAAAATTGCCAAAGTATCTGCTGCTATTTCTTGTAAATCTTTCGCCTCTGAACTAATAATTATATTTTTCAGAGCTTCTCGAACTTCCTCACTGTTAAAATCTGCCAATATCCGAGCTACAAACCAACGTCTTTCTAAGTCTAAATCTTCATCTTGAACCATTTCAATTAATGGAGCGATCGCTGGTTTACCAATCTGCTTAAATAGTTTATAAATATCCCATCTTTCTTGAAAATCTCCATTTTTCAGAACTGTTATTGCTAGGTCGAGCACCACATCTAAATCGGCATTTTCTAACCAATCAACACAGGTCTTTTGAGATGCTAATAAAAATTGCTGTAAATACTGATTAACTAAAGACCAATTTTTTTCTTGGCTAGCTGTTTTTGCTTGTTCGAGAAGATTTGACATAACTGAATAATTTTTTAAATATTAAGCTTTAAGATATAGCAATAGATATTTTCAGAAAAGAGAGAACAGGGAACAGGGAACAGAAAAAATAATTGATAATTTATAGATAAGAATTGATTTTATTTTTAATTCTTACGCCTGTGTATAATCGAAGGAAAGGGCGCGGATATATCAAAAGCTAATATGAAATACTAAATCTCCTAGATAACAAAAACTTTCTTCTGCCATATCAGGTATTAGCTGAAAAGTTAATAGTACTAGTGCAGAATTGCGGAAATAATTGACCAGTTACAAAATCCTAAAACAATTACAAATCAATACTTTTGACTTTTGACTTCCGCGTAGCGACACTAGATGAATAACATTTGTACCTATTATTTACCGAATAATTAAGGTTTAAAGCCTCTCCTTTAAAGAAGAAAGAAGAAAAAAATTTCCTTTTAGTCAATCCTCTTCTTTTCAAGGAGAAGTAATTGTTAATTATTACTTATTAATTGTTGAACACCTAACACTTATCTAATCTTTAAAATGTTTGATAATTGCATCAGCAAACTCAGAACATTTTAAAGCTTCTACAGGTGGTTCCATTAACCTTGCCAAATCATAAGTTACTTCACCATTAGAAATAGCAACCTCAAGACCTTTTTTAATCAAATCAGCAGCTTCTTGCCAACCCATATATTCCAACATCATCACACCAGAAAGAATCAAAGAACCAGGATTAACTCTATCTAAACCTGCGTGTTTTGGTGCAGTGCCATGGGTCGCCTCAAAAATAGCACATTCATCACCAATATTAGCACCAGGCCCCATACCTAAACCACCAACAATAGCAGCAGCAGCATCAGATAAATAATCCCCATTCAAATTCATAGTTGCCAGAATAGAATATTCCCCTGGTCTAGTTTGAATTTGTTGGAAAATACTATCAGCAATACGGTCATTTACCATTATTTTATCTTGCCATTTTCCATCCCCATGACTATCCCAAATAGCTCCTAATACATCCTCAACTTCTTGACAGATTTCAGCTTTTTTTTCTGCTGTTAAAGCATCATAACCAGGGTCAATTTTTCGAGCATTTTCTTCACTACTAATATTAGGATTTTCTTCCTTATTAGAAAGAATCCAAGATTCTCTTTCCGTCACACATTCAGTCCGAAATTCAGTAGTTGCTAATTCATAACCCCAGTCACGAAATGCACCTTCAGTGTACTTCATAATATTACCCTTATGCACCAAAGTTACCATTTGTTTTGACTTGGGTAAACGTAAAGCATTTTGGATGGCACGTTTAACTAACCGTTGCGAACCAGTTTTACTAATAGGTTTAATACCGATACCCGAGTCGAGGCGAATTTGCTTTTTGCCATGTTCGGGAGTAGCAGGAATTAATTCTTTGTTTAAAATGTCAATCAACTTACTAGCAATATCAGTACCCTCGCGCCATTCTATTCCTAAATAAATATCTTCGGTATTTTCCCGATAAATAATCACATCTAATTTTTCCGGACTTTTGTGAGGAGAAGGGGTACCTGTGTAATACCTACAAGGGCGAACACAAGCATATAAATCGTTAATTTGACGCAATGCCACATTTAAGGAGCGAATACCCCCACCGATAGGAGTTGTCAAAGGACCCTTAATGGCAATACCGTATTCTTTAATAGCGTTGAGAGTATCTTCCGGCAAATATTGGAAAGTGCCATATTTTTCACAAGCTTCGTCACCAGCGTAAACCTTAAACCAATTGATTTTGCGTTTATCTCCATAGGCAGTAGCGATCGCGGCATCAAAGACTTTTTGAGATGCTGGCCATAAATCTACCCCTGTACCATCGCCCCGAATAAATGGGATAATGGGGTCGTCTGGAACATTAGGTTGACCGTTGCTGAAACTGACTTTAGAACCTGTGGTTGGGGGAGTTATTTTTTCGTACATACTTCGATCGTCTAGACTACAATATTTTTCTTTGTGTCCAGATTATGGATCTATAATTGTATATCTTTAAATATATCTATGATTTTTTTATAATTTAAGTTGAAGTTAAGAAGGAAGAGGGAAGAGAAAAGAAGGGAAGAAAGAGTTTAATTATTTTTGTAGGTTTTTGCCGGATAAAAGTAGCATAAATAGCAGAATTTTGCTATAGCAATTCTCATACTGGTGAGGTACAAAATTTGAGGCTTGAGGGAACAGGGAACACCGGAGCTGGGAACAGGGAATAAAAAGACAAAAAGATAACTGTACCTCACGACCTTGGGAAACGCTATAGTATATTATCTTTGCAAAAGTATATTACTTTTAAAGACTCAAGAAAAATCCTAATGTTGATAGAAAAACAGATGGAGATATTTGAATTACAAAAACAGGCTTACAATTATGCAAATGAATTATAAGTAATTACCTAAATAAACAAAAAAATTCAAGCAACAGAATTTCTAATACTGTTAATTATCACACATCATTTTTGAACTTCTGAATTCTAAATTATGAATTCTAAATTCTGACTTCATTATTCACTCCATTCAACAAAAGTTGTTTCTACTTTAGCTCCTGGGGAAACATTACCTTTAAAAGATGCTACTTTTCCTGGCTCAACCGTACTAGGTTCAGCATAAATAAACCCATTATCAATAATATTTCCAGCATCATCTAATACTTGATAATTTACCTTAATTTGCTTCACAGTTTGACAACTTTGATTAGCAACTTTACCAGTTAAAAAATTACCATCGTAGTTAATATTACTAATCGGTATTTCTGTAGCTTTAACTTTTTCTGATTCTGATTTGCAGCTAACTTTTTTGCTTTCATTAATAGCTTCTCTATCGCCACATAGATTAACTAAATTAATAATTTTTCCCTCTGTAGTTTCCATATAACAAATTGGGTTATCAAATTCAGATTTTTGAGCAAATATATTCACTATATTACTCTGTAATAATTGATCATAAACTCCCCCGTGTAACAATGGTATTAATATAGTAAAATAGAAGTATTTCATAGTAACTATTAATTATATCATGTCCGCTGGGGCGCGTTTGTGTAAAACCAAGGGTGAATGTCTACAGGAAATTTACGTTTTTTCAATCTTTTAAGCCTTCTTCTCTCTTCCTTCTTCCTTACCTTCACGCTTACAATACCGATGCTATCAGACATGATATTACTGGTAAATTTATTTTTACGCTTTTCAGATAGTTTTAAACCACTAATATCAAATCCGCTCGGGTTCGGTATAAAAAATTTTTCATCCTCAGCGCAAATGTGCAAATCTTTCGCGCATTCTCTTCCCTCCTGACTCCTGACTCCTGAGTTTCTATCCTGGGAGGGGGAGGGGCGAGGGGTGGGTTGACTCCTAAGTAGGGTTTGCTGAAAAAGTATTTTAGTAGGGGTAGGAGACAGGAGACAGGAGACAGGAGACAGGAGAAATGGGAATTTAGAGGAAGTAGGAGCGGGCGTTTTGTCTCAAGATTGTTCTGCCCAACTATGCGCCTAAAATACGCTCCATGCATGAGCGTTTTAGACTGAAACAGGCGCACTTTTTTCGTTCCCAAAAAGGCACTTGTCTTTATATGTCAATGCTTTTATATTTAATCAGCAAGCCCTAAGTAATGCGCGATTAATATCATACACCCGCTTCACCAACGCCGCTGACTTCTCATTGCTTCAACACTACCTTTTAAACCTAAATCTTGTAAAATTTCCATAGCAGCTATTTCACCTGTCTGACACCCACCTTCCATATAACCTTGATTTTCTAGAAAAGATGTATGCTCCCCGGCAAAAAATATATTACCCACTCGCTCTCTTTCTACACCATAAAACTTTGTCCACTCCCCCGGTTTGTAACATAAATAAGAACCGTGAGTATAAACTTCTCCTGGCCAATAACTACGAATTGTTCGATCTGACATGGAAATATTACTAATACCAGGAAAAACCTGTTCGAGTTGGGAATTCAATTTTTGAGCATGAATTTCAGGACTACCAGTTCCTATTGCTACACCCTCAGTACCACCAACAAATTGTGTAATCAAACCCATACCTGGATGATAACGACTCTCAGAAGTTTCCCAAGTGTTTTGAAACCCTAAATCTAAATAGATATCAGCTGTAGAATTGTAGCGAGTACGCCAAATTTTTTCTTGATAAGTAGTAGTTAACTTAGAATTAGTTCCGTAACTAGCAGTATCTATAGATAACTTTTTCAAAGGTGGCAAATCTACATTAAGCTGAACTTCTCTTAACAAAGTTAAGGGTAATGTTAGCAAAATTCTCTCATAAGTACGCTCAAAGGTACTATTGCCCGACCTTAATACCACTCGATACCGACCATCAGAAAGATCATTGATCGCCTCTAATATTGTTCCCGTCTCAATAGAATTGGAGACTAAACTTGCCAACTTTTGGGGGATCAGTTCGTTACCTCCCTGTACATTAAAAAGTTGCTCCATAACACCAATAATGCCAAACTTACCTACTTGAGTACCTATTATATAGATTAAATTGAGACTAGACTGCTCTTCCATATTTAGACCGTAGTAAGTTTCATAAGCAGCTTTGACTAGCTGGCGAATTACTGGTGTAGTTTGAGGAATTCGGTCTAAATATTCGGCAATAGAGATATGATCTAGTTCTACTGCTGCCGGAATTTTTGTGGTGTAGTCTTTAAAATTAGCGATCGCTTTAAAATCTCTGTTAATCTGCTCTGCAATTGGTGCAAAGTCTGTGGTAATTTCTGCTAATGAAACCTTGCGACCTTCAAAAAAGTAAGTCTCTTGTGTTTCCAAGTTTTCATCGACTGCCTGCAAATCTACAAGATGTAATCCTAATTCCTCAATCAAACTGCGCAGATAAGTATGCTCGGTGTAGATAAATTCCCCACCAAGTTCAACAGCAAATGGAGTACCTAATGCTTTTTGGCGAGTTCGGATTCTACCTCCTACCCGGTTACTAGCTTCAATCACGTTTACTGGAACTCCCGCTTGAGTTAGACGATAAGCAGCAGTTAATCCGGCAATTCCTGCTCCTACTATTAATACTGGAGTTGTTTGAGATATTGCCCTTTCTCCACCCTTGGACAAAAGGGAAACTTTAAATTTTTGAGCTAAGTCTAAACCACCTTTTAATAAGCGAGTGCAAGCATTCGGAAATTTCCTAGCTTTAGCTTCTTTTACCATTCCTAATAATTCATCACTAGGGATACCAGTTTCTCTTGACATTCTGGCAATAGTATGAGCACGACCTAGTATTGTCATCACCGAAGATTTAGTCATTTTTGAGATCTCATTTTCTACAGTTAGCCTTCTGATTATTTTATTTGTGGCAAATTCCGTTTTTCCCGAACATACTTAGCTCCAGGTAGTCTGCGAGGTTTAGTTTGAATTTCCGACTGTACAGATCGTTTAACTCTTAACGCTTCAGTAGTTGCTATTAAATCCAAATCATCTAAAATTTCTATCGCAGCAACTTCACCACTATCACAACCACCTTCTATCCAACCTTGATATTCCAAAGAAGTATGTTCGCCAGCAAAAAATATATTCCCCACACGCTCTCCCTCCACACCATAAAATTGCGTCCACTCCCCTGGTCTGTAACACAAATAAGAACCACGAGCAAAAGGATCTCCAGGCCAATAACTACGAATTGCTTGGGATGGCATCGCCACGCTACTGATATCAGGAAAAACAAGTTCTAGTTGAGCATTTAACTGTTGAGCGTGGGTTTGAGCAGTAGCAGATCCTATTGCTACACCCTGAGTACCACCAACAAATTGTGTAATCAAACCAGGACCTGGAATGTAACGACTTTCCGCAGTTTCCCAAGTAGCTTGAAATCCTAAGTCTGAAATAACATTACCTCTGGAGTTGTAGCGAGTACGCCAGATTTTTTCTTGATAAGCAGTAGTTAACTTAGAGTTCGTTCCGTAACTAGCAGTATTTATAGATGACCTTTTCACAGGAGGGATATCTACATTAAGCTGAACTTGTCGCAGCACACTGAAGGGTAATGTCAGTAAAATTCGTTCATAAGTGCGGTCAAAGGTACTATGACCCGACCTTAATGCTACTCGATATCGACCATCAGAAAGAGAGTCGATCGCTTCTAGCACTGTTCCTGTCTCAATGGAATTGAAAAGTATATTTGCCAACCCTTGGGGAATTTGTTCGCTCCCCCCCTCTACATGAAAACGTTCATCACTGGTACCAAGAGGTTCAAACTCTCCCGGTTCAGTACCTATTAAAAAGAGTAGATTCAGACAAGACTGTTCTTCAGTGTCGAGACCATAGTCACCCGTGTAAATAATTCGGATTAGTTGACGGACTGTTGATGTAGTTTCAGGAATCCGGTCTAAATATTCGGCGATGGAGATATTATCTAGTTCTACTGCTGCTGGTATAGGTGTGGTATAGTCTTCAAATTCATCGATCGCTTCTAAATCTGCATCAATTTGTTCAGCAACTGGCGCAAAGTCTCTAATCAGTTCTTCTATTGGTACTCTACGATTTCCAATAAAGTAAGTGTCCTGTATTCCTAAGCTCTCATCCACTGCCAATAAGTCTACCAGATTTAATCCTAATTCTTCTGCTATACCACGGGTACAAAAATGATCTGTATCAATGAATTCCCCACCCAATTCCACTGAGAATGGTGTACCTAACGCTTTTTGGGTAGTTAGCATTCTACCCCCTACTCGGTTCTTAGCTTCTATCACATTTACTGGTACTCCTGCCTGAGTAAGGCGGTAAGCTGCAGTTAATCCCGCAATTCCAGCGCCTACTATTAATATAGGTGTTTGTTGAGCCATTGCTCGTTGTCCACCCTTGAAGAAATTAGAAGCTGCCATTGCTCCAGCAAATCCTAAACCACCTTGTAATAAACGACGGCGAGTAGTCCGAAATTTATTACTTTGAGCTTCTCTTACCATTCCTAATAACTCATCGCTGGGAATGCCAGTTTTTTTAGACATTCTGGCAATACCATAAGCGCGACGTAGGATGTTCATTAAAGAAGATTTACTCATAATTAATGTCCCTTAATTTTTAATTATAAATTTTGAATTTAAAGCATACATAAATGAACGATTGTAGTAAGATAACATTGCTTAGGTTGCAATGTAAACTCAAAAATAAACTTTTAAGAAATGTTAACTATTGAAACTCTGTTTGATGAAGGATTTTATTTATTTCAAAACCCCGATGTTGTAGATGAAATTGCTGCGGGTAATTTCAGTAGTGGTTTGGAACATTTTGTGAATGTGGGTCAATTTGAAAATCGCGACCCCAATGCTTTATTTGATACTAGCTTTTATCTCGAAATTAATACTGATATAGCTGCTGCTATTGAGGAAGATAATCTGACGGCAGTGGAACATTTTCTTAGGTTTGGTCAATTTGAATTGCGCGACCCTAGTCCTTTATTTACTAATTTATTTTATAGAGCAAATCCTGATTTTGCTACAACATTAGAGTCAGCAGGATTAACACCTTTTGAACATTTTGTCAGATTTGGTCAATTTGAAAATCGCGACCCTAGTTTTTTGTTTGATACAGATTTTTATCTTGCTCAAAATCAGGATGTAGTGGAGTTATTAAATAATGGTATTTTTAGTAGTGCAATTCAACATTATATTTTAGTTGGTTTGCCAGAAAATCGTTTGAGTACTCCTCCAGATTTTAGAGATGATTTGTTAAATATTAATGCCGATCTTGGTGTTTTGGGAAGTGCAGAATTTAGCAATTTTATTGGAGATGGAAATCCAGTAGATGTTTATAGTTTTATTTTGAATACTCCTAGTAGTTTAGATGTTGTATTAACTGGTTTAGTTGGGGATGCAGATGTGGAGTTAATTGAGGATATTAATAATAATGGAGTGGCAGAAACTTTAGAGGTTTTTGCTGAGTCAAGAAATGTGGGTACTGTTGATGAAATAATAGGTGTTGATTTCTTACCAGAGGGTAATTATTTTGTCCGAGTTTCTGAGTTTAGTGGTCATACAAATTATTCTTTGTTTTTAGAAGCTAGTCCAATTTAGAGTAATTAATCATAATAGGGTGGGTAAATTTTGAGTTATCATCAAGTAACTATAAATTTTTCCTCTTTATTTGCCTGCCCTAAATTTAGTTATAAGTTATTCAGTTGACGAAGGAAACCA
>NZ_RCBY01000419.1 GCF_003838195.1 Okeania hirsuta | reverse complement strand
AAGGAATGTAAAGGGGGGCCAGGTTTTTTGTTTTGTTAGCACCAGTCTGGCAGCTGACTCAATTGGAGAAAATAAGCTTTCAATATTCTAGTACCTTTGGGCGTAATTTTGACACGAACTCTAACGTTCATTTTGAAATTTTTTGACCTACAGTAATCCAGTAGATGCTACAATTAAATATCAGATTCAAAGGCTTTTCCTTGTGTCCGAATGCTAGGTGTGCTTGCCGGAATAATTTTTCTACAGTCAGTTGTTCCACAGATTTTGACATTGAAGCAGAGTGGAGAGATATTCCCATCGTCTATGGTTTTTGTCTACCCAGGATACAGCACACTATATTCGAGTAGAGAAGGCCTTTTTGGAGGCCTGGGCGCAATGCATTGGAGATAGCGCAAATAGCGGATTCACTCTATTTGATCCAAGTGTCAGTATTGCCATTGAAAAAAATTAGTACCGTGAACGCTTTCACTAGACAGGGTAGATGGGAACTTGGGAAGGATACCTCGCATAGAAGGACCATTCGCAAATACGCCAAATATTCTATACAAGATCACCAGATCTGAATTGAATCTAAAGTCGGAGGAAGAAGTTCGCCTGGTAATTGAGCGTGGGGATGCCAAAGTGCCAGTAACTGCAGAGACGACGTGATCGGTGATCTAGAACTATTGGAAACTTGCCTCGAGAACGATTAATTTTGGGGCCTATAATACGGAGTTGCGGATCGGCTGGGAGGTATCTTCTGCTGCACGCCTGTTTTGATTTACGCTTTCTGTTGCATTACGAGAATCAGACCCCAACCAACCGTCCAACTTAACTTCCCAAAACACTTGAGTTTGTCTTGGATCGAGCCATGAGCGAGAGGATGAAAGTTCGTGTGAGTTACTTCCTTCGATCAGGTGATTTTTTCCAATTCTTTTGGAGAAGCTTTACCTGTGCTATCAGCTGGATTTAGGGTATTTGATGGTATAGATATTCAAGTAGTGGCTGCTGGAGAAGAATTTCTGGAGCTAACGAAATTGGACAAGCCAACCTGGGGATTACCAGTGCCAATGAAGTACCTATCTATACGAATCTGTCAGAGGACGGGGTATCTTTTTCTTCGAAAGCTACAGCGTTGCGGAAGGCCTGTCGCTTGCCCCGTGTCAATAGATAGTTTACAGAATGGCGTGTTTACCCGTGATCTGGGGATTCCAATAAGGATCTTCCTGCCGTTTTGTCACTCCATTTCTGCCATTTCGAAAGTCTTGTCAGGCCATTTTGGCCAATTGGGCCGTTTTGTCATTCAAAATAGTGAATTTGAATTGGCATATCACTTGCTATAGGGATAAGCGTATAATCCGTTTGAACTAACTAAAAATACAACATAACATGGGTAAAATTATAGGTATTGACCTGGGTACAACAACTCCTGTGTAGCTGTGATGGAGGGGAATGAACCTGTGGTTAATTCCCAATGATGAGGGTAGAAGGACTACGCCTTCAGTTGTCGCTTTCATGGACAATGGAGAAAGGAAGATCGGTGACCCTGCCAAGCGCCAGGCCATTACCAATCCAACGCGTACTATCTCTTCTATAAGCGTTTTATGGGAACGCGCTTTTCTGAGGTTTCAAATGAAGTGAAGAATTGCGTACAAGGCTGTTAAGGAGATAATGATACAGTGAGAGTGATATATGAAGGCCGATTGTACCACGCCTCAGGAGATCTCTGCTATGGTACTTCAGAAAATGAAGAAGTAGCGGAAGACTTTTTGGGACAGGAGGTGACCGAGGCAGTAGTTACTGTACCAGCATACTTCAATGACTCTCAGCGTCAGGCTACTAAAGAAGCTGTTGAGATTGCAGGTTTGACCATTAAGCGTATTATCAATGAGCCTACTGCTGCGGCTTTGGCTTATGGTTTAGATAGCGCAATAAAGATATGACCATCGCTGTATTTACTTGGGTGGAGGTACTTTTGATATCTCTGTTCTTGAGTTGGGTGATGGCGTGTTTGAAGTAAAATCTCCATGGTATACGCACTTAGGTGGTGATGATTTTCGATCATATTATTATCGACTGGTTGGCTGATACGTTCAAAGATCAAGAAGGAATGGACCTTCGTAAAGATCCAATGGCGCTACAGCGTTTGAAAGATGCAGCGGAGAAAGCTAAGATCGAATTGTCATTTCTACTGAGACAGAAGTTAACCTTCCTTACATCACTGCAGTAGATGGTTGCCTAAGCACTTGGTGTTAAATTGTTCTCGTGCGAAGTTTGAGCAATTGGCGGATAACTTGGTAGAGCGTACTTTGATCCTTGCCAAGAAGCAATAAAAGATGCTGGTTTAAGAGAAGAGTGAAATCGACGAAATCATCTTAGTGGGTGGTTCTACTCGTATCCCTCGAATCCAAGCCGCTGTGGAAGAATTCTTCGGTAAGAAGCCTAATAAAGGGGTAAACCCTGATGAGGTTGTAGCTGTAGGTGCTTCTATCCAAGGTGGAGTTTTGAGTGGTGATGTACAGGATGTATTGCTGCTAGACGTTACTCCACTTTCACTAGGTATCGAAACGATGGGTGGTGTGTACGATGTGGTAATTGAAGCCAACTCTACCATTCCTACAAGAAAGCAAAGACTTATTCTAACAGCTGCGGACAACAGCCTTCGTAGAAATTCATATTCTGCAAGGAGAGCGTCCAATGGCTACGGATAACCGCTCAGTAGGTAGATTCATCTTAGATGGAATTCCACCTTCGCCAAGAGTATGCCTCAAATCGAAGTTACTTTTGATATTGATGCCATGGTATCTTGAGCGTTTCGCAAAAGATAAAGGTACCGGTAAAAAGAGCAAAACATCCGAATCGAAGCTTCTACTGGATTGTCCAAAGAGGAGATCGAAAGATGAAGGCAGAAGCAGCTGCGAATGCAGATAGCGATAAGCAGGCTCGGAAAGAGTGACAAATCAATACTGCGGATTCTTTGATCTTCCAGACAGAGAAGCAGTTAAAAGAATTCGGAGACAAGGTCCTGAAGACAAAAAAGCACCAATCGAAGGCGGCTTTGAACGATCTGAAAGAGCACACAAGGCACAAGATATCGATAAGATTGATAGTGCGAGTGCAGCATTGAATACAGCATGGCAAGCGGCTAGCCAGGAAGATCTACCAAGCTTCTCAAGAGGCTGGTGCGAACGCTTGGCGTGGCGGTGCAGGTCCTGAAGCAACGGCTGATGCGGTGATGCAGGAGCTGGAGCCGGTGGAAATGATGCTGAAGATGTAACTGATGTCGAATACGAAGAAGTAGACGACAAGAAGTAAATCGAAGTAAGTTGCCGTTCAACTTATAGTTGAGTGGTGCAAAATAAAAAGGGGTATCGAATTCGTTTCGATACCCCTTTTGTTTTGATAAGTCTTTATCAGATCGTTCGCAATGATTCCCTAATTACAGGTTCTTCAATTCGCTTACGACTTTGGTCAAGGAATCCTTGGCATCTCCGAACAACATCCTGTTCTTATCGTGGAAGAACAAAGGATTTTGGATACCGGCATATCCTGGACTCATACTTCGTTTCAAGACGATCACGTGC
>NZ_RCBY01000418.1 GCF_003838195.1 Okeania hirsuta | reverse complement strand
CTGATGGGGGCTTTCTGCTTCAATGCACCCGCCTTCGGGGATTTACTCCCTTCAGGTCTTACAGTCGCTCCACAGACTGACACTGCCTGCACGGCAGCCTTCTTGGTGGGCGTTCCCTTGCGTCTATCGCCGACGCGGGTTCCCATCCGCAAAATATTTACCGAAGCGTTTATGTCCCTGTCATGGTGAGTTGCACACTCTGGGCAATCCCACTCTCTAATACTTAGAGGTAATTTTTCTACTATGTGTCCACAATTAGAGCAACGTTTAGAACTAGGAAAATATCTATCAATCTTAATTAATTCCCGCCCATACCATTCAGCTTTGTATTCTAATTGTCTGACTAATTCCCCCCAGTTGGCGTCACTTATTGCCCTTGCTAACTTATGGTTTTTAACCATGTTTTTTACCGCTAAATCCTCAACTACTATCGTTTGGTTTTCTTTGATTAGCTGAGTAGTTAGCTTGTGGGTATAGTCAAGCCTTGAATCTTTTATTTTTGCGTGTATCCTAGCTACTTTCAGTCTAGCTTTTTGATAGTTATTAGATCCCTTAGTTTTTCTAGATAGAGACTTCCCTGCTAACCTCAATTTTTTATGTAATTTCTGAAGATTCTTTGGATTGGCAATTTTTTCTCCATCACTTGTAGTTAGTAAACTGGTAATTCCTAAGTCAATACCTATTTGTTTCAGTACTGGTTTGATTTTTAAATTTCTAGTGTCGCTGACTCTCAAAGATATAGACCATCTGCCAGAAGGGTCAAGTTTTACAGTTATTGTGGTTGGTACAAAGTTTTGTGGTAGTTGCCTACTCCATCTTATAGGTAATGGTTCAACACATTTGGCTAGATAGACTTGACCATCTTTCCACTTAAATGCTGATGAGTGTGAACTCAGCACTACCACCATTCCGTTTTTTCTTGAAGTTTGGGTATTTAGCACGCCCACTAAAAAAATTAGAGAAGGCACTCTGTAAATGTCTCAAACCTTGCTGTAATGGTACACTACTTACTTCTGTAAGAAAATCTAAATCTTCCTGCTTTTTCCAGTTGGTAAGCATAGCAGAAGTTTGCTTATACCCTACCCGTTCTTGTTTCTCATACCAAGCTTGAGTCCTTTGTGCTAAAGCTTTATTGTAGACCAAGCGTACACAACCCAAAGTTCTCCGCAACAGACTTTCCTGCTGCTTAGTAGGGTAAAACCTAAATTTGTACGCTTTTTCAACCATCTATTGTTTACTTTTCCACATTTACATTTTAACAGACTATTTGTAAAACCGCAACATTGATTGGTTTTCCCATCCCTCCGCTCCCCTGCGGGAGAGCGCGGGTCTTCAACCAACGTTGAGATAAAGTCCTAGCCTCTAGTGCCGCTACTGGGAAGTTAAAAGTCATGCATTTAAAAGCGAGTGCTAATTGGCGAGGTTTCCTACGAGGCGCCTACTGTGCGGAATTACTTCCGCACACAGCCCCTCCGGAATGTAAGACGCACATCTGACAGTCAATCATTTTTGATTTGTAATTGTTTTAGAATTTTGTAACTGGTCAGTTATTTCCGCCACCCTGCAGTAGTCTAAAAACTTTACTGCTCATATAAAGTGGGCTAAAACTCTCTATGTAAAGTCCAACAATATACACTTGTAGTGCAGCCAGTTCGAGACCAATCGACTTGCCCCTGAATACGAAGAGTTCTATTTTCACTGACTTTTACATCTACAATTACTTGATCGCCTTCGACAAAAAATTGTCCTTGAGGTTCGACTTGAATGGAGTAATATGTGTATTCACCTCCATTTTTTCTTAACCAATTAACTCTACTTCAGATCGAAAAATTCCATTACCGTTATGATAATAGGGTTATTTATCGTTGATGGGTAAAAACAATTGTTATTGTTTAGAAGTTTGAGTATTTTGCTGACGCTTTTTATAACAAGCAATGCAAGCACCAACAGCCAATAATCCTAGAGTACTCAGTGGTTCAGGAACAGGTTTTGGTTTTTCAGAAGATTCTACTCTGACATTATCAACTAGCAAAGCTGAGGTCTTATCAGTTCCATCTAGATCGTAAACTGCTATACCCACCGTGTAATCGCCAGCGGCAAGAAATGTTGAGAATGTTCCTTGAGATTTTTTCTCAAATTCAGGTGATGTCAGGGAACCAGGTGCAGGGAAATCACCTTCACTTTGAGCAAAAGTCTCAATCACCGTATTTGTGCCGTCAAATATAGTTACAATCGCACGGTCTGAAGGAAGAGAAAATAGACTAGTTGTGTTTCCATCGTTGGTAAGAAACTTCCAATCAAAACTCAGATTAAAATCATGCTCGAAAGAAAAAGATTGTTTGATCGCTGACCCTTCTTTAGAATCTAATTGAATCCCAGTCATAGCAGTTATAGGTGTATCAATTTGTAAGGCATCATTTTCTAGCCCCAAGAATGCTTGTAGTTGAGCATCGTTGATAGTGGCAATAGTGGCATCAGTACCTGAAAAATTATATTCACCATCACCAACATTATCGTCATCTCTCCAGGTTGTTGCAGTGGTTAACAAAGCCTGAAAGGAGCTATCTGTTGGATCGAAATTGTTGAAAGTACCTACTGTACTGACATCTCCGGTGGTCATCCAAGAAGTGAAGTCAGATTCAAAGCTGCCGTTGTTAAATGCTGCTGCTTGAACTGGCTTAGAAGTTATGGTTCCTAAGCTTAGTAAGCTGAGAGTAGCAACTGGAAGCAAGGAAAGACCACGGAAAAGGGATTTAGAAGTTGATAAAAGTTTGAACATTATTTTTGTGAATTGAATTAATTACAGAAATTGAGGGTTGATGCAACTTGATATTGTGGAAAACCGATTGAGTGAAGTGTTCTATTGAGCGTACTCAAATTTATTGAAAATTGTAGCAGATGATTTTCTAAAATTGTAGCACATAATTTGCTATTTTTCCCAGTTTACAAAATTCATCTTGTTGGATTTTTAGAGACGTTGCGTGCAACGTCTCTATGAGAATTGCTACGAGACTTGGGAACGGATTATCTTGTGAAACCTGCTCAAGGAAAAGTAATAGGAAACTTAGACAATTATATCTGTGTTCGGATTAAACACATTGCCGTCAGGATTTATGGATGAAACTCCATTCAGAACAACGATATTTTCTGGCGCTAGTCCACCAGTGTTCCCATCAGGGTCGATTTGGAACCATGTTGCATCAATTCCAAAGGCTCCCAAATCAAAGGGATTGATGTATGAATTATCAATTGCATCCTGAACAGTTCCTTCTGGGAATTGGTCATAGAAGTTTGATTCATTCTCAAGTAGAATACCCAAATCAAGTTTATCCCTACCACTCTGGAAGTCAGTTATGTCATCTCGTTGGTCCAATAATTGGGTGTAGACGAATATGTCATCTCCCTCTCCTCCAGTTAGCATATCCCTGCCTTCAAAGCCAGTTATGATGTCGTTACCTGGAGTTCCTTCAATCATGTCCATACCACTGGTACCGTCGATTATGTTAGCTGCTGGCACTACACCGATATGGTTACTAGGGTCATTGTCTGTGACATCATCAATGTCA
>NZ_RCBY01000417.1 GCF_003838195.1 Okeania hirsuta | reverse complement strand
GAGTTGGTAATAGCTTGGGAAGGAAAGCAATATACGGCCAATGACAGACTGGTGGAGGTGCCTGCGATTGATAGTATCTACACAGAATTCGAGGAGGAGACCGGAATTACAGATGAGGGCTATTTTGTGAAAATCAATTCCCAGGATCCGGTTGGTATTCCTAATTTTTATCATTACCTACCCGCGTATAGCCGGAACAATGAGCTCATTGTGATTCCTGATCCTGCGGAATGCCAGAACTATCATCTTGAAATGATGAGTTCTTTGATGGTGAAAATAGGGTAGGGGTCAATCCTAATGAAGAGGCTATATTGGAGGTTGGAGATAAGCGTTTAGTGGAACAAATTGGTATCTCTGAAACCTACTATGATTTCCTCTTTGAATTGTACACCTTGACGGGTAACCAGGGTTTATCCTTCACCGGTAACCCTCCTCCAGCAACTATAGTAGGAAATATCCAAAGTCAAGAACCACTTCAGTACAAGGCCCTTGCTTTTTCTCAGTGATCGATGTCAAAAAGAAAATCCATACTTGTTGAGGAATAAATAAAAGGTAGTCTATACGCTTCACCCAGAAAATGAGCTAATGGCGCTCAACACTTCTAGTGTTAATGGGAATTCCTCAGTTTCGGTTCTGCGGAGTTTTTAACTATGCAAAATAAGCATAAAAGCCTTGTCCCGCCTAACGGGATGAGTCCCCTCATCCCGTGAATCTCCCCGCCCATTCTCAAAATCTACTGCTTTACAATCCTCAATACACTGCGAGGCTTCATCTGATTGCAAAATCAGTTAGGTACATACCTGGCGGGTACGGACTCATATCTATCGCCTGCTGCCCAGAGAGCAATATCAGATCGCCAAAGTTGCGTGACCATTTAAGGTGGAAATTGAGCCTATGAGATTACGCTGACCGGTGTATTCTACAATCAAGTTACCAGCTACGGGATTCGCCGGAAACACCTTGGTTTCGGCTGCCAGCGGGGATTCGGTGGCAACTAAGAGATCCATCCCGTCACAGTCCTCATCGATCCCATTGTTGGGGATTTCGATGGCAGTGGGGTTGATTGATTTGTCTTGATCTTCACAATCTTCCCATAAGGGGAAGCTGTCCTAATGGCATCTAGCGAACCTGACCATCAGGGTTCTCAACGGTATTGGTTATGATGGGTTGATTGAAATCAAAGAAGATAGCGGCTTCATTTTGGATATGGTCAAACTCTTTAGAATCTGCTGATTTAGGAGCTATCGTGAAGTGGACGAAGCCATGACTCTCGGCTTCGTTGGTGGGTGCTGTCCGTAGATAGATTGTTGGGGAAATAGAAGGTGACCAACCTTCTTTGTCGAGATTAGCGGCGTAGTGATGACTGGATATTCCTGGGGTAAAGGTTTCCCAATCGAGTAAGGGCGAGAGATGGTCTTCAATCCGGATGTTGATCGCTGTGTCGCTTCCTGTTATTTTGAAGGCGAACGGTATAAGCTAAGGGTTCATCAAAGGTGTATAGTTTTCCCCCTGCGAAATCTGCCGCGGGCGGGTAATACCAATTTGTCGTTTGGGTCTATGGGCGCAACGAAATGGTGGAGGAAAAGTTAAACTGAACTGCTTGCACTACTTCTCCGTCTTCTTTCTGGTAGCGAGTCAAGGGCCTGCAATTGCAGGATTTCTCCGTTGTAACTCCTCGCTGGGCATTTTAAGGGCGATCTGAACTTGGAAGTATGATTTTGGTCAAATGCTTAGGTTTGTTCCACCACCAAAGTGTATCCCTTCGATCTGATCGGGTGGGTTTTCGGATTCTACTAGCTCTACCAGTTCGTTGAGCACTAATCCTAGTTGTCCGTTTGTGCCTCGACAACCGGTATTGTCTGCCTTGATCCAAAAGGGAAACGGTAAACCCACATCGGGTCGGACCAGAATGGATATGTGCTTGTAGATCGATTAAATCACTGTTGTTGAAGAGTCCAAAGTCCAGTGGTTCGGTGGATTCACTATTAGCCTCAATAGGGTAGGAGAGTGGTTCCGTTGTAATTTCCCAGCACTGGGCCTACATCTGGGAGATTTCATCTTGTCCACTATTTTAAAAAGAGTTCGTAATAACCTTCATCAATTGGTGAAAGTATAGGCGTGTTGCGCTGATCCTCGGATGCTCACTCTGGGAATGCCTACTTCATCATTATCCTGTACACCGGTTTCTGTTTTGGTCCAGAAATACCCGCCCTTGAGCCTGCAGCTTTGAGGCCAAAATCTTACATACCAGATTTCTTCTCCATAGCGGGACTCTTCGGCAATAAAGAATAGCTTGCCTTTGTACTGTACCATATTTCTATAGTCACTCGAAAAAGCCTCCTGCCCCTAAGGGGTTGTGTCCCTTCTTCTGTACGTCGGTGATCCAAAGCTCCGTCCCATTGGTGCGAGTTTTAGCAGTAAATACTAGAAACCATTGATTTCAATGAAATTGGAGGGGTCTGAAGATCCATCCGGTTCAATGTCCTTTACCATCCCGCGTTCCTTCGCTAGTTCCGTCGGTGATCCAGAGTTCACGTCCATTTTCTTCCGTGCTGTGGATGAAATAGATCATGTCGCCGATATGTATCAGCTCGTTAAAAAAGTAGGTTTGCGTATCATCTAGTAATTGTGTCCCTTCTACGGTGCCATCTGTTATCCAGAGATCTGGTCGCAAGTAAAGAGCAATTTTTCGCCTTGGCCTTTATACTGAGTGGAGAAAACTGGGGGAAATAGTCAAATTCGGCTAGCTTAATGGTCCCCTCCTCTGTGCCATCTGTTACCACAGTGCAGCAGTGGGAGAGGACCAGCGACAAAATAGACGAAGATTTCCTTGTCGGTAAAAAATTCTTAGGGTTTGAATGTTCCAGCGACCAGGGTTAAGGTCTTTCAGCATGCGGCTTCCCGTTAAGGTACCATCGCTTAATCCACAATTCACGTCCGTGGTTTCATCCTCTGGCGGAGAAGAACAATAAGTCTCCGTTGGTGGCAATATGGGTGCTTGAACTGATGCCCATCTGTGTTCCAGGCGTAACTTCAAAGGCTAAGCCTGTTCCGGAGAGGGTACCATCGCTTTTCCACCATTCGGTACCATGCGCCGAGGTTGTTATCAAAAACCACATCCTCGTCTTTATAGTTGAGTATTCCTGAACTAAAGGCTGGTCTTTCGCCATTGTTGAAGTGGAGGCATTTGCCCTGAACCTTGTGGTGTACCATCGGTGTGGAAAATGCCCCGTCGTTGTCGATAATGGTACCCCTTTTGCCCTTGTAAAAAATGTAAAAACTCAAATACGCTGTAAGCTGTGTCCAGGCTATTGGTTTGGGGTTCATTCCTCTACTGGTCCAAAGTATATCGTCTTCGTGAAGAATAATCGCCCTTCCCTGCTTGCAACTGATCTAAATTTGACCAGCATATAAGTCATCCATATCGTATAGAATGGTGGTGCCCTCGCTGGTTCCATCACTGACGTAAAAGGTGTTGCCAACTACTGGATCCCTGGCAAAGAAATAAAGGTGATCATTGATGACCGTGAAGCCTGCAGGACTGGGATGATCGTAGCCTTCGACTATTTCTTTTAGCACATGTGTACCCGCTAGGGTACCGTCAGATACCCAAACTTCTTCGCGAAAATC
>NZ_RCBY01000416.1 GCF_003838195.1 Okeania hirsuta | reverse complement strand
TTCCTGTAGATATTCACCCTTGGGTTTACACAAACGATATAAACGGACATGATATGAAGCAATATCAATAAAATTATCATTTTCTTTGTGGGTTTAATACCCCACCGTCAACGGGGGTGTTCACGCATTACTTGGGGGAGCGAATCCATAAGTAATTTTCCTCCTGTCTCCTGTCTCCCCCTCCCCTCCTGGGAGGGGTTGGGGGTGGGTTGTCTCCTGTCTCCTTCTTCAACTGTTATAGCGGTAGGTTCTAATGTTAGTTCGGGAGTTTGGAATCTTTCATCTACTCCTGATGCAGGGGAATAATTTTGAAATCCTGTTGCCCATGCTGCAAATCTTGGATTAACAATACTGTCTGGTCTGATTAACCCTTCACCCTCAGAACTAATAAAACCAGGGATGGCAGAATCTATTTTTCCTGGGTCTTGGGTGGAACTGGAATAAGGTCCGAGTTGTTGGACAAATATTCTAAATTGGTCTTCGGTAAGTTCGCTGCTGTTAACACCTGAGAGGATGGCTAAAAATTCTCCTGTGACTGCATCTTGGATAATGGTGCTGTCAGCTAGTTCATTACTACCTTGAAAAATATTGAGGTCTTCAAAAGTTATTCCTCCTAATAAACCGATGGCATCTTGTTCTAGATTAAAGTCAGTAATTAAGTCTGCTTGGTTAATATCTGGGTTTCCCGTTGGTGGTTGATTTTGTCGTTGAAGAACAAAATTATCGAAACCCTCTCCCCCAGTTAAGGTGTCTGTACCTACATCGCCATAAATATTGTCGCTGCCAAGGTCTCCAGAGATATTATCGTTCCCTTTACCACCCCGCAGCGTGTCGCCACCTGCATTTCCGTTGAGAATATCGTTGCCTTGGTTGCCACTAATTAAGTCTCCACTTTCGAGACCATTAATTGTGTCATCTCCTGCTAAACCATATATTTCCTCTGCCTCCAAACTACCTGTGAGGAGTTCACTATTTTCTGTTCCTATTATTGTTGTCATTTTATTTCTTTTGAAATTTATGCAAGACTTTCTGTCGCAACTGCTTTGGTATTAGCAAAGAAGTTGCGATCGCTATTAATCCCACCGTTAACTATTGCTCTTATTACTTATTTTTATGTTTTTAACAGTAGATTCCGAAGCACTTTTTGCACTTTTTGTCAACTTTCTAGCTATTATTTTTTTCTTTTTATTGAATAGGGCAAAAGGGAAAATTGCATAGAGGAGATTCCCACCCCAAGCAATTTTAAGCGCGGTGATTATGGTGGGGTATTAAATCCACAAAAGAAAAGATAATTGCTAATTTACTTCTTTTTAATAGGACTTACGCATGAACGCTATTGGTAGTGGCGCGTCAAGCTTGAAATAGTGCTTTAGGAAAATTCTCCAAATCTTAGTCATAGCAAGAATTACACTAAAAAATTTAATACATCATTTTTAGCTTGACACGCTAGTAGGGTGTGTTAGCGCTAGCGTAACGCACCGATGCCCCTTATGTAGTGCCTTTGCGTAAGTCCTGTTTAAGTAGTAGCTGTTTCCCAGAGTTTGGTTTAAATAAGCTTTGTCTAAATATCTGTAGCGAAAGGTTCTTATTTAGGGCTAATTCCCTTTTTGTCAATACTATATTAGTCATCATCCATACCTCGCAGATGTTTGATAAAGTTACTATTCAATCGGCGGGCATTCTGACTGAGAGATAATAAAGTATCTCATCACAGTTGCGGGACAGCGACGGATTTACACCGAACTTTCCCCGTTTCCTCTAACGGCTGGCCTCCATTAGAACCGATTAATTACAATATTAAAACACAGCTACTTAATTAATGCAATACTTTTACAAAATTTTTTTTGCTAACTAGGGTTTGCTGAATAAAGTTAAAAGTCAGGTAGCTTACGGTAATGGAGCTTTTTGTATTCAATTTATCTCCTAAGTTATTGGCTCTTATTTACCTCAAAATACTGAATTTTTCTGCTGAGATTCAAGAAAATTTATTCACATAAAATGGCCGAAACAATTGCCTGTTATCCATCTCCGCGTCCCCGTGTCTCCGCGTCTCCGTGTCCTACCCCCACCAACTAATTTTTTCAGCAAACCCTAACTAGATATTTTCACTCCAGACAAAAACATCCCGACTATTATTAGCATCTCCCACCACTAAATTAGTTGCAAAAGAGTCAAAAGCGACTACTTCCCCGGAAGCAGAAATCGCTGGATTAAAAGAAGTCAAATTTCCTTCTAACCCCTGATAATTTACTGATATTTTAGTCGTGACACCATTTAGCAAATCCCGCACGAATATATCATTAGTGCCATTGCTATCCCCAGGCACCAGTAACGGATCGAAAGAATCAAAAGCTACAAACCGACCATCGCCAGAAATCGTCGGTGCAAAGGAACTTCTACTGACTTGATTACCAAAAATATCCACAGAGACGCGAGTCGTGATGCCATTTAGTACATCGCGCACAAATATATCTCTGGCATCATTGGTATCTCCCGGTACTAGATTAGTTGCCCTAGACTCGAAGGCAATAAAGCGACCATCGGCAGAAATAGAAGGACTGATGGAACTGAAATCTCCTTGGTTGCCTAAAGCATCTACTGAAATACTGCTGGTAATCCCAGTTAAGGTATCGTGCCAAAAAACGTCTCTGGTATTATTGGTATCTCCTGCCACAATATTAGTCGCAAAAGAGTCAAAAGCGATAAAGCGACCGTCAGCAGAAATAGCGGGATTGAAAGAACTGAAATTTGCTCGATCGCCCAGAGAATTTTTAGATATTTGGCTAGTCATACCAGTTAGAGTATCATGTAGAAAAATATCTCTGGCGTTGTTAATATCTGCCATAACTAGGTTGGTGGCATCAGACTCAAAGGCAATGAAGCGACCGTCAGCAGAAATAGTGGGGTTTATTGAGGCAGCATTGCTTTGGTTGCCTAGAGAATCTACGGATATTCTTGTTGTTGTAAAAGTCAGGAGGTCTCTGAGAAAAATATCTGTTGTATTATTGCTATCTCCTGGCACTAAATTAGTGGCATTAGAAGCAAAGGTTACAAAGCGACCATCGCCAGAAACAGAAGGATGAAAAGAATTGAGATTTCCACCAAACCCAAAAGAGTTTACCGAAACAATATCTGTAGTTTGAGTTTGTCTGTCTGTAATGAAAATATCTGTTTGGTTATTTGTATCTCCTATTACTAAGTTATCGGCAGCAGATTCAAAAGCAATATAACGACCATCGGCAGAAATAGAGGGATTAATGGAAAAGTTATTTCCTTCATTTCCTTGAAAGTTTACAGATAGGCGATCGATGTTTGTTTGGGGAATAATGTTTGTAACCATGATCTGGCAATAAAAGTCTATGTTATTGACTTAGTAATAATATCAAGCGCGATAAATATTTGCTACAAATAGCTGGGGATTTTTTTAGGAGTCAGGAGTCAGAATGAATAGCTTCGATACCATTTTTTAGTTCATAATTTATCTTATTCGTCAAAGGGACATCTCCTTCAAATTATTTTTCTCACCCTTATTATTCGTAAAATTATTTTTTCAAATTAGTATTATAATTAATTTTGCCTAATGAGACTTACACAACTTAACTGGTAAAATTAGACTATAATGCTTGTAAATCAATA
>NZ_RCBY01000415.1 GCF_003838195.1 Okeania hirsuta | reverse complement strand
TCTTCCCTCTTCCCTCTTTCTTCTTCCTTCTTCCTTCTTCCTTCTTCCTTACCTTTGCTATACAAGACCGATGCTACCGGACATGATATCACTCGGCGATCTAACTCAAGAACAAATAGACGCAGGAGTACCACCAGGAGAGATTACTTTAACCTTTGACTCTGGTATTAGTAATGGTGTGGGAGCGGACTTTGTGGATATAAGGAGCGATCGCTCCCTTTTTCATCAAACCTGTATGGAATTTATGGGACATCTAGGCACTTACAGCGGTTTTCATTTGGGTAAACCACAGTAGGAACTTTCCATGGAACGTCCCTACAAAGTTTTGTTTGTGAAGATGTGGTTCATCAATTTGAAAAGCGCTGTATACTTAAAGACCACCTTAATAAAACATTTGTTGTTGATTTTTTCAGCCACTGAATAAAACTGAATTTTCCTGAATAAAATAGTACTACATTTGGCGTATATCTACGCCAAAATACTGAGTAATAAATACCTGTAAAAAATTAAATTAACATCTACTCTAAATAGCTACTTTCCAGTCCTAGACTGAATTATCGCTGCATCAACCTCTCGGAAAAATTGAAATTTGCCAGACAAATTTTCCCCTCTAAAAGTTCAGGAAAATTCAGGTTGAAAATTCCTGAACTTTCCTGAACTTTCCTGTATTGTCTTTTCCAAAAATTCAGTCAATAATAGTTTCAACAAAGGAAAGAGAAGAACCTCTTCCTACAGAAACAAATTAAACACAAAGGAGAAAAGAACAATGACAATATCATGGAATGTCGAGGAAAGAATCCAAACAGGTAATGACAACGCCAACCATATCGAAGGACAGACAAGCAGTGAGACCTTTTTTATTTTTGCCCCTGGGGCTTCGCATACATCTAGGTGGCATCACGAAGATATTATCTGGGGTAACGGAGATGCGGACACATTAGTTGGACGTGGTGAGAACGATTCTCTTTATGGGGGAACTGGTAACGATGTACTCTATGGTGGAGATGAAAGCACATCTCCAGATAGTGATGATGGATATTCTTTCAGGACTGGACAGTTCACTAACGCGAGCAGAGATGCTGGAAAAGATTTTCTTGCAGGAGGAAATGGTCACGATACCCTCTACGGTGGAGCCGGAAGTGATAGTCTCTATGGTGAAAATGGTATGGATCTGATGTATGGTGGAAATGGTACGGATCTGATGTATGGTGGAAGTAGCCATGATATTATGTTAGGCCAGGATGGTAATGATACTCTCTATGGACAAGATGGTGCAGATTTACTCTACAGTGGTGAACTCGGTGATGGAGCTAGTGATGTTCTAGACGGTGGTAACGGTGCAGATACCTTTTTCCTTGGTGAAGCTGCCGATACTACTGGCGGCGGTCTTAACGTAGACTGGGCGAACCTCGGTTTGAGTATGGCAGGGGATGTCACTGACTTAGCATTCACAGCTTTTGCTCCCCAATTTAAGATTGCTAAAGAAATTGTTCCCATGATATTTGATGGTATCAAGGGAATAATGAATGGTCAGACATCGACACTAGATCGACCAGATAGTGATGCTTCTGCTACTATTGCTGACTTCAACTTCCGAGAAGATGTCGTCATTATCCCTGTCAACCAAGATGTATATATCTCAGATGATACCAATGGAGACAATGCTCTTTCTTTCAAATATAACAACTCAAGCAGCACTCAGATTTTTGCCGATCTTGAGTTTGAGGATGCGGGGACTGTTTTTGGTGATAGTTCCACTACATATGACAATAACGCTGAAGATGCTATACAACGTTCCCTGATAGACAGCGCGATCTACATTGATTCAAATGGTGCAACTCTAGGTTCCGAAGGTGGCACTGCCTTGAATATCGACTCTAGCGATTTAGAAAACCTGGGAAGTAATAAATTTCTGGTTTTGGGTGCCTATTCGGGATGGAATCTACAGGGTGGCAACAATGCTGACTACTTCTATGGAACTAACCACGATGATGTTATTGCTGGATACCAATTGGATGATTTAGGAGGAACATCAAGTTCACCAGGAAATGCTGGTAATGATGAATTCAGGGGCTTTAATGGTAACGATATCTTCTATGGTGGTGCTGGTAACAACTATATAGATGGAGGTAATGACTCAGATACGGCATCATATTTTGATTCTACAGGTGCTATTAATGTTGATCTATCAAGCGTTACTAATGGTTATGCTAGTGCGAGTAATGGGTTTGGTGGCACAGACAAATTGTACAATATTGAGAATATTGTTGGTAGCGATAATGCTGACAATATTGAAGGTGACAATAATGATAACATCTTATCAACTGGAATAGGCAACTATTCGGTAGATGAAAACGGTAATGATGTTCAGCTCAACACTCCGTTAGTAACAATGGGTAGCGATACTCTAACAGGAAATGGTGGTGACGATACCTTTGTTCTCTCTGGTGGAAATCACACTATTACAGACTACACCGTAGATTTCGTCAATGATGAAGTTGATAAAATTCAGGTTGATATTAAAGAGTATTTTGAACCTTCTGGTAATCAAGAAATCAGCTTTGATTACACTCTCTCTGGTAGCGATCTGACTCTTTCTTTTTCCGGCGAGCAAGTTGCTACTTTGAACAATATCTCTAGTTCTGATGTAGTAACTGTCCTCAAAAATATTGAATTAATTGGTAAAGAGGACTTTACTGGCGCAAACCGTGTCGTCGATGTTCTCATCGGCAGTGAGAGCAATGACAGTCTCAAGGCATTCGGATATGAAGATTATGTTTCTGCTGGTGAAGGTAATGATACTCTGACAGGAAATGGTGGCGAAGATGTGATGCTAGGAGGAGACGGAAGCGATCGACTTGAAGGCATGAACCAGGATGACATATTAATTGGCGGGTATGGAAACGATACCTTTGTCTTCAACAAAAACACTTCTACTGGTGGAATTGACAGAATCCTCGACTTTAGTGATGCTGAAGGAGATGTGATTGAGATAGATAAAAGTGTGTATGGTATCAGTAGCGTCAATGATGTGAGTTTTGATTCCTCAACAAATGAATTATCGGTTGATGGTTCTGTGATTGCAGTTCTAGAAAATCAGTTTGGCTTTAATGTTTTCTCTAGTCTTTCTCTAGTAGATTAGGTAAAAAAACTACACCAGGACTTACAGCGCTTTTCAAATTACAGCGCTTTTCAGATTGATGAACCACATATTCACAAGCAAAACCTAGTAGGGACGTTCCATGGAACGTCCCTACTGTGGTCTACTGAAATGAAAACCGCTGTAATAAACCACATCGTCATAACAAAAACCCTGTAGGGGGGATTTCCTGCGGAATGCTGCGCAAACGTGAATCGCCCCTACAGTGGTCTACCCAAATGAAAACCGCTGTATATCAAATCCGCTGGCTTCAGAATTCTTACCAAAATAATTGGGTTTAGAGCAAGGACTTTTAAGGCGAAATGTTTTTGGAGCGGGGCATAAATCTCCGTTACAAAAACAACTTCTGACTGTCTTGAGTGTGTCTTACATTCTGAGGTTCCCTCAGAATTACACACTCGCTTCTGACTTCTGACTTCTGACTTCGTTAACCTAACCTAGCAATTGAACAATCCGATCGAATTGATAGTTATCTGCAAAAGTTTGCAGTTGGGTAG
>NZ_RCBY01000414.1 GCF_003838195.1 Okeania hirsuta | reverse complement strand
AAAAAGCGCAGCTTTGCGTTAGCGCCAGCTTTGCTTTGCAATAGCAAGCGACAGCGTTTGCGGAGCATTCCGTCAGGAAAGTCATCGCAAAAACTCCGAGATTGCTTCCCTACACTGCGTTACGGTCGCAATGACAAATCAACCTGGAGTAAGTCCTGTTAATTTCATTGCAAGTGTTTACCAAAAATCATTGGGTCTAAAGTCCCGTCTTTTAAGACGGAGCAGAAATCTGTGTCTCAAAAACAACTTTTGATAATTTCCCCTCCTGGGAGGGGTTAGGGGTGGGTTGACTTCTAACTTCTGACTTCATTGACTTCTGGGGGGTTTGCTTGAGCCACAATCACATTAGCGAGACTGTTGCTGGGGTTTGTCCAAAAGGATAAACCATCGTATTTAGCAAACAAATCTGGGGGTAAAACCGTCTGTCGGGGTTGAAACTCCACTTTAGAGCGTACTGTATGTAAGCCTTTGGTATTCAGTCGATTATCAAACTCATCAGCTTGATACTCCACATTCTCAAAATCATGCTCGAAGGGTTCTTCCCCCAAAAACTGATAAATCAGGGACAGAGTTTTATCTGGAGCTTGGGCCAATATGTCATAATCCACTAGGAGTAATGAAGAACTATATTCGCTATAAAACGCTTCTTTGAGAGCGTTATAAGCAAATCCCACTAATCTTCCTCCCTGACTCAAAGCTTCCGTGCGAGTGTAAACCGTAGAACGTTCACCTGAATTGTTAAATAAGCGGGACACCTCAAAAGTATTTTTTCTGACTAACCTTTCCACACTATCCATAATCCAAGCCACATTGCGGACGCAGCAAATCACTTTAGAGTCAGGAAATAGGTCCTGAATTAAAGACAATTTGCTACACCAGAGACGGTTAGTATCAAAGATTACTTCTTTGTCCCCTTGTGCCTCATAAAATGTTGAAAAAATAGTTAAGGTTAATGCTCGTTTTTGTTCAGGTGTGATAAAGACCGAAAACTCATTGTTTTCGCTCATCGCTTCTAGTAGTCGGTTCACCAGACCCCCCACTGGACTAGACATCCCTGCATGAAACACAGGATTTTGGCGAAGTAAGGCTCCTAGTAAGGTGGAGCCAGATCGCGGTAGTCCTGAGATAAAATGGATTTTTTGTTTCATTCTCTACTTTTGGCTTTGGTTTGATAGGTGTTGAAAGCCAGAGTGAGATGGTGTTTGACCAGGCAGCCAGCAAATTCGGGAGATGTGGTAATCTCAAAACTAGAAGTTTGAGCAGTGGGTTTAGGGAATTTGAGTCACTACTGACAATTCAACAGATATTTAGGCATTTTCAGGAATTACGCATAAGGAATGAAATATCAACATTTGAGATTGCTTTCCTGACGGACTGCTCCGCAAACGCTGTCGCTTGCTATTGCAAAGCAAAGCTGGCGCTAACGCAAAGCTGCGCTTTTTCCTGACGGAATGCTCCGCAAACATGTCGGCGACAGCCGTTAGCGGAAGCTATGCGCCAGCAAAACGCAATGGCATAAATGCGTTATTTTGCGTAAGTCCTGATTTTATTTTACTGACGTAGTTAGGACACGCGCAAGATCAAATCAACGATGCAAAATTCAACAAAATCTATGACAGAGTTTGAGAATTTCTAAGTGTCCTAACCATGTTGCATTTGGATTATAATTCCACCCCCCCTAGTGTCAAGAGCATTTCGCCAATTGCATCAAATCTTTATGAAATTTTCATACTATTAATACATCTTAATGTTTAAGATTGCGATCGTTTATTTAATTAAAATTATTGAAAGGGGCGGGTTAATAATTAATACAGGGCTGACGCAAAGGCAATATATATGGATTGATCTAATTTCCTATTGTGAGGTACAGTGCTTTCGATCCCCCCTAACCCCCCTTGAGAAGGGGGGAACTGGAAGTCCCCCTTTTTAAGGGGGATTTAGGGGGATCGTTTCTAAATTCTCAATTCTAAATTCTCAATTCACTTTGGCTACTTATTAAACGAAAACTGAGCAAAACTTAATTCATTAACTTTATTCCAATTAAAAACTTGCTCTCGAAATTTTTTCCACTGTTGATAAACTTCGTTAAAACTCACAGAAAATAAATATAGCATTTCTCACCTTTTGTGAGTTACAGTGCTTTCGATCCCCCCTAACCCCCCTTGAGAAGGGGGGAACTAGAAGTCCCCCTTTTTAAGGGGGATTTAGGGGGATCGTTTCTAAATTCTCAATTCTAAATTCTCAATTCACTTTGGCTACTTATTAAACGAAAACTGAGCAAAACTTAATTCATTAACTTTATTCCAATTAAAAACTTGCTCTCGAAATTTTTTCCACTGTTGATAAACTTCGTTAAAACTCACAGAAAATAAATATAGCATTTCTCACCTTTTGTGAGTTACAGTGCTTTCGATCCCCCCTAACCCCCCTTGAGAAGGGGGGAACTAGAAGTTCCCATTTTTAAGGGGGATTTAGGGGGATCGTTTCTAAATTCTCAATTCACTTTGGGTACTTATTAAACGAAAACTGAGCAAAACTTAACTCATTCACTTTATTCCAATTAAAAACTTGCTCCCGAAATTTTTTCCACTTTTGATAAACTTCCTTAAAACTCCCATTTTTACTAGCATTTTCCTCATAAATCTGAAAAGCAGCCTTCTGAGCAGCTTGCATAATTTCTGGGCTAAAAGGTCTCAACTGAACACCCTTTTCAATCAATCTTGGCAACGCTTCACTATTCAAAACATCATATTGAGCCAACATATTCAAATTAGTTTCATAAGCAGCAGTCTGAAAAATTTCCTGATATTCCTTTGGCAACTTGTTCCAAGCATCTAAATTAATCAATAGATCTTCTGTCGCACCAGGTTCCCACCAACCAGGATAATAATAGTATTTTGCAGCCTTATATAAACCCAATTTCTCATCATCAGAAGGCCCACTAAATTCAGCAGCATCAATAGCTCCTCTTTCTAAAGCTAGATAAACTTCCCCACCAGGTAACACTTGAACATTTACTCCCAACTTACTCATCACATCCCCTCCCAAACCAGGAATACGCATTTTTAAACCATTGAGGTCAGCCAAAGTATTAATTTCCTCTCTAAACCAACCACCCATTTGCGCACCTGTGTTACCTGCAGGGAAGTTAATCACGTTAAAATCAGCATAAACTTTTTGTATAGCTTCTAAACCCCCTCCATGATATAACCAAGCATTCTGTTGTTGGGCAGTAAAACCAAATGGAACAGAAGTTGCAAAGACTAGGGCAGGATTTTTTCCTTTATAGTAATAACTAGAAGTATGACCACATTGTACGGTACCTTGTTGTACAGCATCTAAGACTTCCAACCCTCCGACTATTTCACCAGCTTGATAGGGAGTAATAGTAAATTTACCGTTGGTCATAACTGTGACGCGATCGCAAATCCTCTGTGCTCCACCAAACAAAGTATCCAGAGATTTCGGCCAACTCGTTGCCATTCTCCATTTTATCTGTTGGGGTTCGGTTTGACTCAATGCAGGTAAAGCAACTGCACTAGTAGTAGCAGCAGTAGCATAACTAATTAGGTTTCGACGTTTCATTATTTATTTATGTGTTATAGCAGGGAATAGGGAACAGTGGGAAAAACACTTCCTTTATGCGAATTCTCAATTCTC
>NZ_RCBY01000413.1 GCF_003838195.1 Okeania hirsuta | reverse complement strand
TACACTAAGCCATACCAGGGCTACCTTTTTAGTGGAAGACAGAATGAGTAAAGATCATTTACAAGTGTTTCTTGGTCATGACTTACCTGACACTACGCAGATTTATACAAAGATTGCTACTATTGATATGGATAGGGAGTTTAGAAAGGTAACCAAAGGAAATATTTCGACAATACAGACCATTACTTAATTAACTTTAATCGGATAAATACAATGTATTTTTAGCAATGAAAAGAATCATCATATTTTAAGTTATTCTTTATACTTTTTATGCATTAAATGCCCAATCCAACCTCGATTCACTATGGACGGTATGGGAAGACGATACACACACCCGATTCTACCCGTGCAGAGGCTTTTAAGCATTACATTGACAAAGGCTATTTTGGCCCCAAACCAGACAGTGCTGTAATACTGACTGACCTGCTATATGAGTTTTGTCGCAATACTGATAACAAAATAGGAATGGTAGATGCCTTATCATTAGTAGGGTATCTCTATTTCAGGATAGGGAAGTATCCAGAAGCATTAGACTCCTATAAAAAAGGGTTGAGACTATCTGAAGAAGTAAAATTCAAAAAAAGGAATTGCTGAGATCTCATTACGGACTGGATTCCTATATCATGATAATGATGATTTGACTACAGCACTGCAAATATTATCAAAAAAGCCTGGAGATTTTCAGAGAGATTGATAACAAAACGCGGTATATCTTCAATATATAATGAATTTGGAAGTATCCTATTCCTATAGAAATGAATATGCAAAGTCTTTGGATTATTTTCAAAAAGCGATCGCTATTGATAATGAGTTAAACAAGCAAAGCCCGGCTGTTTATAATAATATTGGTGCGCTTTATCTTTCTCAAAAAAACTTTCAAAAAAGCGCTTGAGTATTATCAGAAAGGTTTAGACATATATGAGGAGGATGGAGATAAACATGGAGTCGCTTCAGGACTTACAGGCATTGGGCCTATTTATTCTCAACAAGGCGATTACGACAAAGCATTGAGTTCACAAAAAAAAAGTTTAAACATCTACAAAGAAATAAATGATACCCTAAGTCAAAGCTATTCTCTTAGTTTAATAGATATTGCTTCTATTTATGCTAATCAGGAGAAATATTCTAAATCCATTGAAGCTTGTAAAAAGAGTTTAAAGTAGCGGAAGACTTGGGAGACTTAAGTCAACAAATAAGTTCATGCTATTGCTTATATGAAGCCTATAAAGCAATAGGCAGTTGAGTAGGGCACTGGTCTATCAGAGCAAATACTAGTACTCCAAAGATAGCTTACAATACGAAGAAAATGGCAGAGAACTTCAACAGATGGAGTTAAAAGAGTATAGGCAAAAGGCTGTACAAGATTCACTAATATATGTGCAACAACAGGCAGAGACCGAAGCGGCATATCAAGGCAAAATTAGCCCAACGAAATTATCTTTTCTTGGGAGGATTAGGAATAGTCCTGATCGGAGGACTTGCCTTTTTCTTCCTACAGCAACGTCGTGTCCGAGAGAAAAGAGCTCATCTTTCAAAAAGAGGCGAAATGAGCGTCTCGAACAAATCGACCATCTAAAAGATCAATTTTTAGCCAATACCTCCCATGGAGCTACGTACTCCACTCCAGGGTATTATTGGCCTCTCTGATACTTTATTTGAGCAAGAAGAAAACCCTGCCAAGCAAGAAAACTTGAGTATGATCATGGCTTCTAGTAGACGCCTGAGTAGCACTAGTTAATGATATTTTGGATTTTCTTAAACTGAGAAATTTTGATATTGAGTTATTGCGTAAACCTATCAATCTTCGGGTATTAGCTGATATTATTCTGCAAAAAATGCTCCCCTGGTTAAAGGCAAAAATCTTAAGCCTAATTAATAAAATTCCAACAAACCTTGCAGCAATTGAAGGAGATGAGAATCGTCTCCAACAGGTATTATATAATCTTATCGGCAACGCAAAAAAGTTTACAGAGAAAGGACATATTAAACTTGAGGCTAGAGAAACAGCAGGACGGGTTGAAGTTAAGATCGAAGATACAGGCATAGGTATTCCTGTTGACAAAACAGGAGACTATTTTCCAAGAATTCCAACAAGGAGATGGGTCGATTTCTAGAGAGTTTGTTGGTACTGGTTTAGGCCTAAGTATCAGTAAACACCTGATAGAATTACACGGTGGACAAATATGGGTAGAATCTGAAATAGGGGAAAGGCTCGTCCTTTTTCTTTACTTTACCTCTTTCTAAGGAAAAAGCAACGACTTTAGATGCAAAGGTAATCCCTCATCCTACCACTCAGCCTAATCTATTTCCACACCAGATAGCGAGTCCTCGCCTATTGCAACTCCTCTTGGTGGAAACAATACAATACGGATACTCGTTCGTGGATGATGAACCCATTAATCAACAGGTGCTTCAAAATTACCTTCGGGCAAAGGTTTTTTACTTACACAGGCCATGAATGGTGAAGAAGCAATGAATATCATTCAAAAAAGCGATCCTTTTGATCTGGTTTTATTGGATGTGATGATGCCACGAATGTCGGGCTATGAGGTATGTCGGGAAAATTAGAAAAATGTATCTCCCTTCCGAATTGCCCGTAATTATGATTACCGCCAAAAATCAACTAAAGGATATTGTGGATGGATTATCTTTAGGAGCTAATGACTATTTACCTAAACCATTCACATAAGGAAGAGCTATTGGCCAGAATCAAAACACAATTGGATCTACATCGCATCCAATACTATTACTAGTAAGTTTGTGTGCCTAATGACTTCCTTCGTTTCCTCGGAAGGGAGAGAATTACTGAAGTAAACTTAGGCGATCAGGCAGAACAAGAGGTGACGGTAGTGTTTCAGATATCCGGCGATTATACCACCTTTGCAGAATCTATGACCCCGGAGGAAAATTTTCGTTTTGTCAATGCCTTCCACAAGCGTATGGGACCGATCATACAACAGCATGGTGGCTTTGTCAATCAATATCTTGGTGATGCCATTATGGCCATTTTTCCAAAATCTCCAGAAAAAGCGTTAAAAGCTGCCATTGGTATGCAACAAACACTCAGGTATTATAACAAATTGCGGGCAAAGAAGGGGCGCAAAGCCATTCGAATAGGAATTGGGGCTACATGCTTGATCGCTAATCATGGGCATTATTGGCAGACCAGAATCGGATGGATGCTGCTACTATTGCAGATACTGTGAATACAGCTTCACGGATTGAGAGTTTGACCAAACATTATGAAGCCTCAATCCTCATAAGTGAAGATAGTGTAAATAGGATGGCAAACAGTAATGATTTTCATCTTCGATACCTTGGAAAAGTTCAAGTTAAAGGGAAAAAGAACCTGTAGGTATTTATGAGTGTATTGAGGGGGATGTTGAGCAAATAGCGGCTTTAAAAATCTCAAACGCTACCTGATTTCGAAAAGAGGGCTTGATCAGTTCTTAGCTCAAGAATTCCCGCAAGCAGTAGCTACCTTTGACAAAGTGTTGAAAGTTAACACCATTGACCAACCTGCCCGATTTTTCATGAATAAGTCAAGCGAATATTTACTTAGAGGAACTCCCAATGGTTGGACGGGAGTGGAAGTCATGACTTTTAAGTAAGTAGATGTTGTAGCTTGTTTCGAAAAAAAAATCGGTTGTGGGTGCCATTACTTGCTAAAGCTATAATTTTATA
>NZ_RCBY01000412.1 GCF_003838195.1 Okeania hirsuta | reverse complement strand
AAAAGTCAAAAGTGAGATTTTATGAAAAAAAAGCAGTGCTTGAGGGGTATATTTACAAATTGCAGAGACTACCCAATAGCTAAAAGTCTTATATTATCTGCTTTTTATATCATATCCGCTTAATGTCGGTATCAAAAAAATGTTCAATCTGAGCGCCATTGCCAAATCTTTCTCAATCTCCCCTACTCTCCTACTGCCCTACTCCCTATCTCCCACTTTTTCTAAACAACCACCTCGAGGACTGCCATATATGAGAGGATAAATATTATAGATTCGCTAATATAACGTTTCTTATTCAATAAGAAAATAATCTCAAAAATCATGGTAGCGGTAGCAATTTTAGCGGCTGGACGTGGCACCAGAATGAAATCTGACCTACCTAAGGTATTACACCAGTTAGGTTCTTGTACCTTAGTAGAACGGGTCTTGAAAAGTTGTGTTTCTATTCAACCATCGAGAATAATTATTATAGTTGGTTATCGTGGAGACCTTGTACAAGAGTCTCTTCTTAATACTGAGAATCAAGACGATAACTTACCCACCCCGGAATTTGTAGAGCAAAGGGAACAATTAGGGACTGGTCATGCCGTTCAACAGTTATTACCCAGTCTTGAAGGATTTTCTGAAGACCTTCTGGTTTTAAATGGGGATGTACCATTATTACGGCCAGAAACTCTGAAGAATTTAATTGACACTCACAAAGAAAATCAAAATTCAGCCACCATCTTGACTGCGAATCTGCCTAATCCCAAAGGTTACGGTAGAATATTCTGTGATACAAATAACATCGTTACACAAATAGTAGAAGACCGAGACTGTACGGCAGCTCAGAAACAAAACCACCGAGTAAATGCCGGAGTCTACTGTTTTAGATGGCCAGCTTTAGCAGAGATTTTACCAAGACTTACCACAAATAATGACCAACAAGAGTACTACATAACAGATACAGTTAATTTTCTCAGCCCTGTTATGGCAGTTGATGTGAATGACTATCAAGAAATTGTTGGTATTAACGACCGTAAACACTTGGCTACAGCTTATGATATTTTGCAAACGCGGGTTAAAGATGATTGGATGAGCGCTGGAGTAACTTTGATAGACCCCGATAGTATCACTATTGATGATACAGTTTTGTTACAACGGGATGTGATTATTGAACCACAAACTCATATTCGGGGTAGAAGTACCATTGGTGCTGGTAGTCGTGTTGGGCCAGGAAGTTTGATTGAAAATAGTCAGATCGGTAAAAATGTATCGATTTTGTATTCGGTGATTTCTGATAGTGCGGTGGCAGATCATACTAGTATTGGCCCTTATGCACATCTACGAGGAGATTCTCAAGTGGGTTCTCGCTGTCGAATTGGTAATTTCGTAGAATTGAAAAAAGCTCAGGTGGGCGATCGCACTAATGCAGCTCATTTATCTTATTTAGGGGATGCGACCTTGGGAGAAAAGGTAAATGTTGGTGCAGGTACAATTATTGCTAACTATGATGGAGTGAAAAAACATCATACCGAAATTGGCGATCGCTCTAAGACTGGTGCAAATAGTGTATTGGTTGCTCCTGTGACTTTGGGGGAAGATGTGACGGTGGCGGCAGGTTCGGTAGTAACAAAGAATGTGGAGGATGATAGTTTGGTTATTGCTCGCTCTCGACAACTTACGAGAAAAGGTTGGCGGTTAAAGCAGTAACTGTACTCAGGTGAGTTGAAAGATTACTATCCCCCTAATGAATGCTTGGATAAAGTCAATTGATCAATTGCTATTCCTGGTTCTTCAAAAATATAAAAATCAACGCCTGTTTACTAGGTTACTGATTATTGACGTAGCTCAAGAACCATCGATTATTCTAAACCAAAATTTAGAGGTACAGAGATTATACAACTTAACTATTAGGAGAGTAGGGTAGTAGGGAAGATGGTTAGAGAGAATTTTGAAAAAGGAGTCCAGTAGGGTGCGTTACATTTCATTAACGCACCATTTATAAATGCAATACGGTTCAGGAGTCCAGTAGTAGACTGACACATATTCAATGGTGCGTTACGACAGACTGTTAAATGGCTTTCATAGTCTAAATTTTAGCCGTCTAACGCACCCTACAAATTTTGCTGATAACTGATAACTGATAACTGATAACTAATTATGAAAGCTTTTGAAATTCAGGAATTTGGTAATTTAGTCTGTACTGAAAGACCACAACCACAACCAAAATTTGGAGAAGTTTTAGTGAAAGTTAAAGCTGTCTCCCTTAACTATCGAGATATTTTAATGGTTAAAGGTCTTTACAACCCCCATCTAAATTTACCTGTTATTCCATGTTCCGATGGAGCAGGAGAAGTTGTGTCAATAGGAGAAGGTGTCACTAAATTTAAACCTGGAGACAGAGTTGCGAGTATTTTTATGCAGAAATGGCGATCGGGTAATTTAACTAAGGAGGCATTTAAGTCAGCTTTGGGTGGTGAAGTTGACGGAATGTTGGCAGAATATTTGGTGTTGTCTGAAGATGGTTTAGTAAGTATTCCGTCTCACTTATCTGATACAGAAGCAGCTACTTTACCTTGTGCTGCAGTAACAGCTTGGCACGCTTTAATGGAAGCAGGTTTAAAACCAGGGGAAACAGTGTTAGTTATGGGAACAGGTGGAGTTTCTTTGTTTGCTTTACAGTTTGCAGTTATGGCAGGAGCGCGAGTCATTGCAACTTCCAGTAGTGATGAAAAGTTGGAGAGGGTGAAGCAGTTAGGTGCATCTGATGTCATTAATTATAAGTCTGTAACGAAGTGGGAAAAACAGGTGTTGGCGTTAACTGAGGGAGTGGGAGTTGATTATATTGTGGAAGTTGGTGGAGCAAATACTTTGAGTAAGTCTTTAAAAGCAGTCAAAATGGGAGGGCAAATTAGTTTAATAGGTGTATTAGCAGGAGCGCAAGCAGAATTTAATCCTTTACCCGCAGTGATGAAAGGAGTCCGGATACAAGGAATTTTTGTCGGTTCGCGCCAGATGTTTGAGGCAATGAATAAGGCCATAGATGTGAATAAATTACATCCTGTATGCGATCGCGTCTTTCCATTTGAGTCAGCTCCAGAAGCACTAAGTTATATGGAAACAGGTTCCCATTTTGGCAAAATTACAATTCAACTTTAGGAGATAAAAATGAAAGCATTAGTATTGGATAAACCAGGAACTCCCGATAGTTTACTTATGGCCGAAATGCCTTTACCACAACCAAAAGCAGGAGAAATACGGGTAAAAGTTCATGCAGTAGGATTAAATCCTGTTGACTACAAAGTAGCTGCTTCTGGGTCGTCAAGGTGGAGTTATCCATTTATTTTAGGGTTAGATGTGGCGGGAGTTGTGGATGCTGTCGGTGCTGATGTGACTGACTGGCAAGTTGGAGATCGAGTTTATTATCATGGAAATTTGTCTAAACCCGGAGGTTATGCAGAATATACTAACGCTACCGCCATAGCAGTTGCTCCACTTCCAGAAGGTGTTTCTTTTACTGAAGCTGCTGCTATTCCTTGTGCGGGTTTGACTGCTTACCAAGCTTTGCATCGACGCTTGCACATTCAGTCAGAGCAAACTATTTTAATTCATGGTGGTGCTGGTGGGGTTGGTGGTTTTGGGGTACAGTTGTCAGTGTTAGCTGGATTGGAGGTAATTACAACCATAAGGGGGTTGGTAAGGGGGTGCTGGTTTCCCCACTCCTCCACAGGGTGGG
>NZ_RCBY01000411.1 GCF_003838195.1 Okeania hirsuta | reverse complement strand
ACTTTTGGTAGTCAGTCAGTTTGTGGAATAAGGGTGGAATGGGTCAATGCACCATCGGCATCGGTCAAATAGACTAAACCCGCATAATACTTCAACCCGCTCCCTGAGCCTGTCACTTTCTCCAGTTCGTTGTCATCCAAACAAACAAACATCTCCTTGTTTTGGTTACCCGCTTCTTTTGTAGTTAGTTGAGTAGAGTTTTGATTGATTGAGTTAGGAAAATTGCTTTGCTTTTTGTTTAAGATTGGTTCCATTTTTTTCTTTCCGTAATACCAACAAGAATTACTTATGCAATTTCCACCGACCATTCTCTTCTTTCCGGAAACTACCGACAAGAATTACTTCTTAATCTTTTGACAAATTGATTATCGAAACTATCCTCTGATTATCAACTCAACTTAAGATAAACTGCACCCCCATAACCTGATAAGTTTCCTGTCAGATTTGATAAGCTACCCGTCACTTTCTCCAGTTCCTTGTCATCTAAACAAACAAACATCTCCTTGTTTTGCTTACCCGTTTGTTTTGTAGTTGGTTGAGTAGAATTTTGATTGGTTGAGTTAGGAAAATTGCTTTGCTTTTGGTTTAAGATTGGTTCCATTTTTTTCTTTCCGTAATACCAACAAGAATTACTTCTGCAATTTCCACCTACCATCCTCATCTTTCCGGAAACTACAGACAAGAATTACTTCTTTAGGACTTACGCAGAGACCATACATATAGTGTCACAAACTATAACGTTATAGTTTTTAAACTCCATATATAGTACCTTTGCGTAAGTCCTGTTCTTAATCTTTTGATATTACTACATTTTGACTTGATGAGGGGAGAAGTCGGAATTGCTAAAGTCACACAGCATTCAAACAAATATTACTTTTAACTTTTGACTTTTGCCTTTTGACTAGATTTTCTTCTGCCTTCTAAGTACCTGGACAGAATTAATTTAATATTTTTGCGGTGGTAGGCAAGAGTCAATAGGTAAGAGGTAAAAGGAATATAGCCGATTAGTAAATACACAGCAAATATACAAATAATTTTGTCTACCTACTTAATACACCTTCCCTTCATTAACCACAATATTCTTCTCCTTCTAAATCTCCTCTCATCTTTCCCTTTTCTCTGTTCCCTTCCTCAAAACCGAGAAATATTCAACTGCCGTAACATTACCATTTTCTTCTGATGATGTGCCTGCATCCGGTGCAATACATCACACAAAAATTGCATCGCCTTATCAATATAAGGCCCCTTATTCAACATTACACATTCTGCCCGACTACCCATTGCTGCATCCGTAACCTCTGCACGAGAAGCCATACCACCTTTTGCTAAAGACTCCAAAACCTGGGTTGCCCAAATCACAGGTACATGAGCAGCTTCACATAACCACAATATTTCTTCCTGCACTTCCGACAAACGTTCAAACCCAACTTCCACACCCAAGTCACCCCGCGCCACCATAACTGCTATCCGTGGATGGCGTAAAGCAGTTAACAATAATTTGGGCAGTTGTTGAAAAGCTTTTTGATTCTCAATTTTCAGAATAATTCCTAATTCCCCAGCATTGAGTTTTTCCAAAACCCCAATTAACTGATCAATATCTGTAGGATGCTGTACAAATGAAATTGCCACCATATCGCCATTTTTGGCAACAAATTCTAAATCTTGCAAATCCTTTTGTGTCAATGCTGGCAATTTCAAATCTGTATCTGGTAAATTAATACCCTTTTCACTCTTGAGTTTAGCTTTACCCTCCCTAGCAGAAGTAATTTCTACCTGAAATTCCTCCCTTTCTACATTACGAATAACTCCAGCAATAATTCCATCATCAAAGAATATTCTTTCCCCTACTTGCACATCTCGGAAAACTTCCGGTACATCACATCCTACTCTTGCAGGTTGATTTTTACTAGATGGTTTACCGAGAATATCACCTTGTTTCACTACCAAAGTATCCCCTTGGGAAAGGGAAAAATGTTTACCTTCAATTTTGCCAGTTCTTAATTTTGGACCTCCTAAGTCAAAAGAGATGCGACAGGATTTCCCTAGCTCCGTTTCCGCTTGGCGCAAATTTTGAATCATTTTTGTCCATACTTCCCGGTTGTCATGGGCGCAGTTAACGCGCATGATATTCATATCTTTGGCTAATAATTTGTGAATTATCTGAGGATCATCAGCAGCTTCACTTGGCATTGTCACCATGATACGAGCATTTCTAAGTTCTGGTTTAGGCCCCAATATCTCCAGAGTATGTTTTGTGAGAATGGCGTTTCCCAATTCGTGGGTTATAGATAATTCGGTTTGTAGTTCTGGTGGGATAGAAAGATTATCTATTCTATGGAGTGCTTCTAAAACTGCATGAAGTGAGGCCATAACATGAGCTTCCATCCGACCGAGGGAACTTAACCCCAAGATACTAAGGTCATATTGTAAATCTCGGATATCATGGCGACGTACTGCTAGATAATGAATCAGGTTTTGGGCACTTTTCCGATTATTAGGATAAATCTTTTCTAGGTTTTCAGCTTCTTGTAGTTCAAGGGCGATCGCTTCTGACCATATTTGTTTTAACGCTTGTAGGGAGCGCTCAATTCTTTCTGTACGAATAGTAGAAGCATCCTGTTGAGGTATTTCTAGTTTCATCTTTTTATATAAAATTCTCTATACCTTCCTTATATCAAAATCTACTTCTGAGATTCTCTCTCCAAAGTTAAGTTTGTTTTAGATTAAGTAGATATATAGCGGTTTTCACCCTACTAAGGTACATCAACGATCCCCCTAAATCCCCCTTAAAAAGGGGGACTTCCGGTTCCCCCCTTGAAAAAGGGGGGTTAGGGGGGATCTGCAGCAGTGTACCTCACTAGCTTAGGAATTGCTATGTATAGTTAATCAACCTAATGACTCAAAATGCCATCCCCATTTCTAGGAATGAACCCTTATCTAATTGAAATTTCGTTAACTGCATCAAACAAATTTTCTGCTTTTTTGTCATCAAGTCCTGACAAACTTAAAAATTTTTAAACTAAAAGACTAAAACTCAAACTTATTTGTCTGAGACAAAAAAGCAGTGGGTAGAAAATTTCTTGGATGATAATTGATATTTTGTTTGCTTCCTTCTGAAAGTGTTACTTAAAACTGAAGCTCAATTTATTTATTTAAAGGTAGTCTTGTCAGCTATTATTTACTCTACAATACTATTCCTAACATTCTTTTTTGAAATTGGTATTACCTAGTCTCCCCTAAAAATTTTCCTCGCTCTCTTCTACAACCTCACAAATCTGCTTATCCACATAATCATCATCTACATTTTTAGTAATTAATTCTGCCAAAATTCCCAAAGATATTAACTGTACAGACAGAATAATACACAAAATTCCAAATAAAAATAAAGGACGAGTACCTATAGGTCGAATCTCCATAAACCAGAGTACAATTAAATAACCCAAAGATGTCATTCCTATAGCACCAAACAATAATCCTAAACTCCCAAACAAATGACCTGGTTTATGTAAATAATGAGTAGTTGCTAAAACAGTTAATAAATCAATAAAGCCACGGGTATAACGTTCTAAACCATATTTAGATTTTCCTTGTTTCCGCCGATGATGTCTGACAGTTACTTCAGTAATTTTAAATCCTAAACTATGAGCTAATACGGGAATATAACGATGTAACTCTCCATAGACTTTTATACAGTCTAATACTTCTTTTTTATAGGCTTTTAAGCCACAGTTAAAATCATGCAATTTGACTCCAGTTAAAATTGATGTAACTCCATTAAATAATTTCGAGGGTAATG
>NZ_RCBY01000410.1 GCF_003838195.1 Okeania hirsuta | reverse complement strand
TAACGAACTCAGAAGTCAGAAGGCAGAAGGCAGAAAGCAGAAGGCAGAAGGGAAAATTATATGGGGATAGTCAACGATCGGCCACTCCCTGTCTGATCACTCTAAGCAATTTTAAGCACCTCCATGGATGGTGGGGTATTAAACTCGCAAAAGGTAAAGATAAAACTGCTTAGAGTGATCGGCCACTCCCTGTCTGATCACTCTAAGCAATTTTAAGCACCTCCATGGATGGTGGGGTATTAAACTCGCAAAAGGTAAAGATAAAACTGCTATTTCAACTTACGCTGACTATTTTTTTAGTAGATTAAGTAAACTCTAGTCTAGATATATCAATTTTTTCTGAGGAAAATTAGAGTGAAAGTTGAACAAGTTATTAATACCCTAAAGTTGGATTTACCTACTCTATTTAAAAAGGATATTTCCTACGATATTTATACTAAGGATATTTTTTTTAAAGACCCAGTTAATACGTTTAAGTGGAAGTTTAATTATCGAATTATTTTTTGGACTTTGCGCTTTCACGGTCGGTTATTTTTCACAGAACTCTATTTTGATTTACACGATGTTCAGCAAACAGAAGAAAATATAATTTTGGCAAATTGGACTGTGCGTGGAATATTAAGAGTTCCTTGGCAAGCCAGAATTTTTTTTAATGGTTATTCGACTTATAAATTGAATAAAGATGGATTAATTTATGAGCATATAGATACTTGGGATAGAAAACCTACTGAAATATTAAAGCAGTTTTTTCACAGGGGTTGAATTCAGTTATCAGTTATCAGTTATCAGTTATCAGGTTTACAGTGGTTTTCATTTGGGTAGACAACAGTAGGGGCGTTTTGCTCCGCAACATATAAAGCGGAGCTTTGCATCAGCAAATGGCCATTCACCCCTACAGGATTTTTGTTGTGACAATGTGGCTCATCAATTTGAAAAGCTCTGTATTATGGCAATAGCGAATGTTGTAGCTTCGTTTCCACAGACCTGATACAAACAAGTGCGGGCATCTTGCCCGCTGTGAGTGTACCTCACCCTTGATGGAATCTACTGTATCAAAAGCTTAAAACTCAGACAAAACCATATTTTTTAGTCCTTCCTTCTTCCTTCTTCTATGAAAACGCCATATTTTTCAGTCCTTTCTTCTTCCTTCCTTCTTCCTTCTTCCTTCTTCCTTACTTCCTTAAATTGCGTAATTTTTACTGTTCAATAGGAGAAATTTCAGCCATATCTAATATTCTAGGGATTAAATCTTCTCGCTTAATTGCCATCAAATGAACTCCGTGACAAATCTTACTAGCAATTTGTACTTGTTCGGCAGCAATTTTTATTCCTTCCTCTAAAGGTTTTTCAGCTTTTGCCAAACGATTAATAATATGTTCTGGTATATCAACTCCAGGCACATACTTATTAATAAAAGCAGCATTTTTGGCAGATTTAAGTAAAAATATTCCAGCTAAAATTGGCTTATTACTCTCAACTGCAATTTGATTCATAAACTTTTCTAACTTATCAAAATCAGAAATTAATTGACTTTGAAAAAATTGACACCCTGCTAATAATTTCCGCTCAAATCGTTTTTTTAATCCAGACCAACTAGGGGACTGAGGGTCTACCGCAGCTCCTACAAATAAATCTGTAGCTCCATCTGGTAAAGTTTTCTCATTCCAATCTATCCCTTGGTTTAATTTAGCAATCATTTGTAATAAACGCACTGACTCCATATCAAATACACTCCTAGCATCTTTATGGTCTCCTGCTTTTACAGGGTCGCCAGTAAGAGCTAAAATATTATGAAGTCCTAATGCTGAAGCTCCCATTAGATCCGCTTGTAACCCAATACGGTTGCGATCGCGACAAGCTACTTGACATATTGGATCTATGCCATTATTTTTTAAAATAATTGATGCTGCCAATGAAGACATTCTCAAAACAGCACGACTGCCATCTGTTACATTAACAGCATGAACTCTACCTTTAAGTGTTGAGGCCATTTCAATCATGTGAGCGGGGTCAGCTCCTTTTGGTGGTGCTACTTCAGCAGTTACTAAAAATTCTCCCGATTTTACTGCATTGCGAAATCTATTCATTTATTTATTACTTAGTTGTGGTTAAGTTGTTAATTTTTTTCAGGCTATTCGATAGAAGAAAAATCTTTATCTAACTAACTATTATTTACTTCTATTAACTACGCAAATTTCAGAATATACAATGGTAGAGCAAATATCATTTTTGTTGCTCGTTAACAAATTATAATTTCACTTTGAAACACATAATTATCCAACTTTAAAATAACTTTTACAATAAGTTAATCCACTTAATTTCAGTTGAGGGTAATTGCGCTCGATAAAAATGAATAAGTTACTAATTTGAGCTTGATCTGAGTAGTTAACTACATATAGCTAAGAAAGAATTGGTTAGGACTTATGCGGATAATAAATCTTAGACTAGGAAATGTTTTCCCAACTGTTCCCTGTTCCCTGTTCCCTGTTCCCTGTTCCCTGTTCCCTGTTCCCTGCTATAACTATTTCTATTAAATTGGCACAGAATAACCTAAAGCTGCTTTGACCTTTGCTAATGTTTGATGAGCAACTGCTCCTGCTTTTTGCCTACCTTTAGATAAAACAGATTCTAAATAACCTTGATCATCCATTACTTCTTTATATTTTGTTTGAATTGGTTTCAAAGCTTCAATAGTTGCCTCAGTTAATAAAGGTTTAAATTGTCCCCATCCCATATCCTGACATTCTACTGTTACTTCTTGTTTTGTTTTGCCTGAAAATAATCTATAAAGGGTTAATAAATTATTGCATTCAGGTCGTTCAGGATTATCAAACTCTAAACCCTTAACTGGGTCTGTTTTGCAACGTTTAATCTTTTTTGTAATTACATCCGGTGGGTCTAATAAACTAATTCTACTCAATTCTGAAGGGTCAGATTTAGACATTTTGCTAGTACCATCTGCCAAACTCATTACCCGCGCACCCTCTTTTCTAATTAAAGGGTCTGGTAATTTTAGTATCTTTTCCTCCTTACCAAACTGATGATTAAATCTAACTGCAATATCGCGGGTAAGTTCCAAGTGTTGTTTTTGGTCTTCTCCCACAGGAACTTTATCTGCATCATAAAGTAGAATATCTGCAGCCATCAAAACTGGATAATCTAATAAACCTGTCCCAACATTTTCTCCTTGCTTAACTGCTTTCTCCTTAAATTGGATCATATCTGTCAACCAATTCAGTGGAGTAATACAGTTCAGTAACCATGTCAATTCACTATGAGCTGGAATATGAGATTGTACAAATATGGTAGAATAATCCAGGTCTATACCACAAGCCAAATATAAGGCTGCAATAGTGTAAGTATCTGTAGTTAGTGTAGCTGGATTGTGTGGTACCGTAATAGCGTGTAAGTCTACTACACAGAAGAAATTATCATATTCTTTTTGACCCTCTACCCAGTTGCGAATAGCACCTAAATAATTTCCAATATGAAGGTTTCCAGTTGGTTGAACTCCAGAGAGTACGCGCTGTTTAACCATTACTTTTTAACTTTAGCCATTAAATGTTAATTAATAATTAACAATAACATAATTCAGTGCTCAGTTTAACCAAGTCAAAATTCAGAATTCAAAATTCAAAATTCAAAATTCAAAAGGAGTAGTTATTGACGGAAAAGTTTATATGATTGCTGTCTCCTTCATCCTTCTATAACCTACTACCTTCTTCCAGGGAATTGGTATCTTGAAGAAGGAGACAGGAGACAGGAGACAGGAGACAGGAGGAAAATTACATGGGGATTC
>NZ_RCBY01000041.1 GCF_003838195.1 Okeania hirsuta | reverse complement strand
TACATTATTTTGCTTAAGCTCTATTGATTAGATAGACATTTCTGAAAAAGAATGTAGGGATGTTCTATTAAATGGTTATACAGGGGTTTGCTCAAAGCTTTATGTAATTTTAGAAATGTCTATTAAGCTGTTGAAAATTTGTTAAACATTTAGGCAATATATCCCAATTTGGGGAAAGGCAAGAGGTAATATCATGTCCGGTTGAATAGTTATAAATAAATGACGGAGGAGTCAGGAGTCAACCCACCCCTCGCCCCTCCCCCTCCCAGGAGGGGAACTCAGGAGTCAGGAGGGAAGAAAGAAGGAAGAAGCAAGAAAAAAGAGAAAATTTTTTTATCACTAATTATCCGGAAATAATATAACAAATAGTATCAACTGAAAATACGTCCTAGCTGATAATTAAAATTATTGAATGAAGATATATAGTAGTTGCAGGTCCGCAATCATATATTCTTAAATATATCTTGCTTGAATTACAGTAATAACTCTATTTTTAACTTTTAACTTGATAGATATGGAACCCGAAAAAAAATCTCTAACAGAAAATATATAGCAGTTTAAGGAAAGGATGTGGACATATTAAAAGCTTAGAGAAAACAAGATTTTTCCTTCTGCTCTAAAATTAAAATTCTTCAATGAAGATATATAGTAATTGCAGGTCCGCAATCATATATTCTTAAATATATCTTGCTTCATTCACAGTAATAACTTGATTTTTAACTTTTAACTTGATAGATATGGAACCCGAACAAAATTATCAATTATCTTTATATAATAATCGCGGTCAACTCCTAAATCAGAGGAAAAATTTGACTCAGAATCAATATATCTATGAAGCTGAATTTCATCAACTAGAGGAAAAACTATCTCAAAAAGAAAATAAGATTTGGAACTTAGTATGTCATCGTTTTTTCTTGATTTTTAGTGTAGCAACTGCCACAACAACAGGAGCATATTTCTGGACTTTAAATCAGATTCCTATATATCAGGGAAAATTTCAAATATTAGTTGAACCAGTTAAAGTTACTAATTCAGTTAATTATCAATTAGGCACAGAATCACAAAAATTAACTACAAATTCTCAAGAAAGTTGGGAACAACAAGCAGCAAATATTATTTATGGCACGGGAAAAGAGAGAATCACTTCATATCCAAACCAAAATATTCAAAACAATCAAGAATCAGATAACTATAGCTTAGATTATCAATCTCAAATTCAAGTCTTAAAAAGTCCGCAGTTTATGCTGCCAATCATTGCAGATATACAAAAAGAATATCCAGAAATTAATTATAATTCTTTGTTTAAAAAACCAGAGAGGCAACTTTTTAGTCAAGAGAAACTAAAAATTCAAAGACTAGACAATACAAAAATTATAGAAGTTAGCTATCGAGATTCGGACTCAAAAAAAATTAAATTTGTCTTAGAGAAATTAGCAGCAGCTTACACTGAATATGGTCAAAATGACCAGAAAACTAATACTGATGAAGGATTGGATTTTATTGAGGAACAAATTTCAAAAAATCAACAAAAAATCAAAGAATTACGGAAGGAGTCACAGCAACTACAACAAGAATATCTGTTTATTAACCCAGAACTCAAAAGTCAAGAAATAGCAGCAGAAAGTAATCAAATTCAATCACAAAAACTAGAGAATAAAATATTACTAGACCAACAGCGATCGCTCCATGCTATATTACAGAGTCAGTTGGGAATTAATCCAGAAGAAGCTTTGATAGCTTCAGCTTTAAGTCAAGCAGCAAGATATCAATCATTACTAAATCAATTACAGGAAGTAGAAACAACAATTGCTCTAGAATCAGCTCGATTTAAAGAAAAAGCACCTCAAATTCAAGCTTTATATCAACAACGAGAAAAATTACTACCTTTATTAAATCAAGAAGCAGAAAAAGTTATTGGTAGAGATATAGAAGAAGTAAGTAAAAAGGCTTTAGCTTTTCAAGACTCAGTTCGCTTAGAGTTAATTCATAAAATGATCTTGGCTGCTAATCAAATTGAAGTTCTCGAAGTCCGGAGTAAAGTATTAGATGAAGCTGAGGCAAAATTAAATGAATATATTGAAAAAATGCCAGAAGTAGTAGGGCGTTATCAAGAAATTAAACAAGAATTAGAAAACTCAAATAATATACTCAAAGATTTGTTAGAAAAACAACAGCAATTACAGATAGAAGTAGTATTTGAAAAAGTACAACCTTGGGAATTAATCGCACCACCAGAATTGCTGAAAACTCAAAATGGTCAGTTAGTAACAATATCTCCAAATATGATATTAAATCTTGCCCTCGGAGGAGTAACAGGATTAGTATTAGGAATATTATTAGCTAAATTGGGAGAAGGATTTCAACAAGACGTTTTTCAAACACCAAAAGAAGTCAAAAAATCTATCGGGTTGCCATTGTTAGGCATAATTCCTATACATGAACAAAGAAATTGGATGAACGATGAACTAAAAGAAAATAACAGTTCATCCTTAGTATTATATCCCTCAGCTTTTCAAGAAGCCTTCCGTACTTTAAATGCTAATATTCGTCTCCTAAATATAGAAAATCCCATTCATTCTTTTGTCATTAGTTCCGCAACACCAGGGGATGGTAAATCCACAGTAGCAGGTCATTTGGCCAGGGCAGCCGCCGCTATGGGTCAACGAGTCCTATTAATAGATGCCGACCTACGTTGTCCACAGATTCATAATATGATGGGACTTTCTAACCAACAGGGTTTGAGTAGCATAATTGCCGATGGTGTGCCAATAGAAACAGCAATTCAGCGATCGCCCGTGGATGAAAATCTATTTGTTTTAACATCTGGCCCTGTTCCGCCAGACCCAACGAAAATTTTGTCCTCACCACAGATGCACCAATTAATTCAAGATGCAGCTACAACTTTTGATTTAGTTATTTGCGATACAGCGCCATTATTGGGTCGAGCAGATGCTAGTTTATTATCAGCTTGTACTAATGGATTAATGTTAGTAGTGGGATTAGGTAAGACAGAGCGAGAAGCTTTAAGTTTAGCTCTAGATGACTTGAGTATGGCAGGTGTACCGATGTTGGGAATAGTTGGTAATGGCGATCGAGCTGATTCTTATTATCAGAGATATTATGATTATGAGTATATTCAGCCACGTTAAGAAGAAATGAAGTAGTTTTACTTGTGGAGAAAATTATCTTGTATCTTGATATTCTATAGAAGATGACGATTGATAAGGAATAGATTTATAGATCGGGACTTACGCAAATCAACCTTTTAAACACCATCTGTAGGGGCGAATGGCATTCGCCCTCACTATATTTAGGGTTTGCTGAAAAAGTCTGATGGTGATGATAGGCAACAGGTAAAAGTTTAGACTATCTGCTACGGCCAAATTTTCTGATAGTCAGGGGAAAAATATTAGCATTTTGATGCAAATTGAGCCAAAAACCTTGTACTTTTTCAGCAATATTTAGGGTTTGCGTATGGAAAGTCTTTTTGCTGGGGTAGGAGACAACCCACCCCTCGCCCCTCCCCCTCCGGTGGAGGGGAATACTGGAGACAGGAGACAACCCACCCCTCGCCCCTCCCCCTCCGGTGGAGGAGAGAAATAGGAATGAGCGAGGAAGTTAGGAGTAAGAATTTTCCCTGAATTTTTCTGCCCAACTATGCGCCTAAAATACGCTCCTTTTTGAGCGTTTTAGACTGAAACAGGCGCACTTTTTAAAAGCCCCAAAAAGGCTAAAATCTTTATATGTCAATGCTTTTAGGTTAGATCGGTAAGCCCTATTTAACCCTGGAAGCATTTGCAGGTATTGATTACAATGCTATTCAGCAAACCCTACATATAGCAAAGGCGAATGGTATTCGCCCCTACAGATGGTGGGTTAAAAGTCAATTTGCGTAAGTCCTGAGTTTATTTGTAGAGAAAATTATCTTGATCTTCTTTAGAAGATAACGATTGATAAGGAACAGTTTTTTCCACTCCCCATCTCCCCATCTCCCCATCACCTAAGTGGACTTAAACTAAAGCGATATACTTTGCAAATGACTACGAGGGTTAAAAGTGCGATTAGCTTTAATTTTTTCGTAGCACTCTTTTTCTATAGCACTAATATCTTTGGGGACAGTAATAGTAACCCGTACTAACTGGTCAGTACGTCCCCCTGACTTAGCTTTTGGCCATCCCTTACCTCGTAACCGTAAAGACTGACCGGAACGAATACCCGCAGGAATATTAACATTAACCATACCATCAGGAGTTGGTACTTCAATAGATGTACCCAATACAGCTTCATCTGGAGTTATTGGTACTTCACAAAGTAAGTTCTCTCCATCAAACTGGAAAAAAGAATGAGACTGAATTTCTACCTTTAGATACAAATCTCCTCTTTTCTTAGTGTATGGATCTAATTGACCTCTACCTTTAACTCGAATTTTACTTCCTGGTTTAACCCCTGGAGGAATGGAAACTTCTCCAGTACCTACACGTTTTTGTGTTCCTCGGAAAGCTTCTGCAAAAGTAAGAGTAATCTCAGCTTCTAAATTCAAAGAAGCTGCTGACTGACGATTTTCAAAATTAGAAAAACCATCAAATCCATTATTAAATCCCCCTGGCCAACCTGTATTAGTCTTGTAGGTATAAGTTTGTCGTCCACCAACATTACCACTACCTGGAGTTCCACCACGCCCTAATAAGGTATTGATAAAATCTTCAAAACTGGCATACTGACTAAAATCGAAACCTCCAAAATCTACGGTAGTACCACCAGTACCTCCAGGCCATCCGCCACTTGTGGAACCGACTTGATTCCAGTATTGACCAAATTGGTCATACTTTTTACGTTTTTCTGGATCTGATAAAACTTCATAAGCTTCATTAACTTCTTTAAAACGAGCTTCTGCTTTCTTGTCACCTGGGTTCATATCTGGGTGGTACTTCCTTGCTAATTTACGATAAGCTTTTTTTATTTCTTCGGCAGTAGCGCTTTTAGTTAAACCTAAGATTGAATAATAGTCTTTAAAATCAGTTGTAGCCATTTATCTATCTCCTCATTTTAATATTTTTCAGATTACAGTGCTTTTCAAATTGATGAACCACATCTTTACAAGCAAAACCTTGTAAGGACGTTCAATGGAACGTCCCTTTTTAACCGAGAGAGAAGTCAATTAGTAGTTAATTATAAGAAAACCATCAATAACAAATGTCAAGTATTAAAAGTCAAAAGTAATATACATTATAGATATAGCAGATTTCATCAGGCGTGAGGTACATCCATAGCGGGCAAGATGCCCACACTGTAGAAATTCCCTAGTTAACATCTGTATTTCAGGTACTTGGAATCTGCTGTATATCTGGTTTCAAGTGTTTTTTTGATTTTTAAGATGCAATATTCATAAATTCAGATAAGGTCGTTATGTTTTCTCCAGTAGAAATTAGTTTCAACCCATCTCCTAGTTGGCAACATTTTTTATAAAAAAACTACTGCCAGATATTAGTAACTAATCAATCGGGCTGAATTTTAATTTTTGACTTTACTTCTTTCAAGTTATCAAGGTTTAATATTTATTTAAGTTCGGTTTTTCCTGAAAGAGTAATAGCAATTGCCGTACTCTATATTTCTCTATATTTATTTATACTTTATCTATAGGCACTCAGCTATCATCTATCAGCTTGAGTTCAAACTATTACCTACAAAGTATTGAATTTTTATGGCTGTACTAAAAAATTTTAGTTCTATAACTCCACATTAAAAGTTAATTATGAATTATGAAAAATGTCAGAATTAAAGCTATTTTTTTTAGTTGTAATATGGGGATAAATTTAATGAATATTTTATGTAGAGAAAATCTCATTTTAGTAATTAATAACTAACAACTCCCTTTCCTTAAAATTAGAGGATTGACTAAAAGATTTTTTTTCTTGTTTTGATGCGCAGAGACTTTAAATCTTAATTATTCAGTAAAATGCAAAAAAACCTCTTCTATTCTGTTTTCTGCTTTGCGATAACAATAATTTTCAACGTCCACATATTAGGGCTTGCTGATTAAATATCGAAGCATTGACTGATATTGATTTTAGCCTTTTTAGGGTCGAATTGCAGTGTGCCTGTTTCAGTCTAAAATGCTCAAAAAGTTAGTATTTTAGGCAAGAGTTGAGCAGAAAAATCAAGGGACAATTCTTACTCCTACTTCCTCGCTCATTCCCTTGTCTCCTGTCTCCTGTCTCCTGTCTCCTATCTCCTATCTCCTATCTCCTATCTTCTGTCTTCTGTCTCCTGTCTCCTGTCTCCTGTCTCCTACCCCAGCAAAAAGACTTTTTCAGCAAACCCTATTTAGTAATTCGTTTGAGTATATCTAATCCTTCTTCACAACTTGGAGGAGCATCTGTTAACTGTCGATACATTTTCATTATTACTTCTTCAGGAACTTGACGCTGTCGTTGTTGATTTCTTGTTAAGCATAATTCTAATGATTTGTCAAGCCATAAACCAGTTAGATGGGTAAATCCACTTTCCTTTGCCAGGTCAATTACTTGTCGTCGTTGCCGACGTTGGACATTAGTAGCGTCATATATGGCCAGAGATTTCTGGCGTACAGCTTGGTAAAATTGTTGTTGTACTTGCTGCCATACTCGGAGCCAAGGTCCTTGAATTGCTTCATCACCAAATAACTCAGCACGGATAGCATCAGTAGAAATTAATTGACACTGATGATATCTAGTAACTATTTTCCTTGCTAGAGTGGATTTACCACTAGCTGGAAGTCCAATAAGAATAATTAGTTTGCTCATAAACTAGCAATTAGCATTTAGTGGTTAGCGGTATTTACTACCAACTAACCACTAAAACTCAAACACTGACTAGATCACTGTGCCATCTGGGATAACGGCATTCTTCAAGACAACAACAATACCGCTACGAATGATAAATCCTTCATCCTCACGTTGAGCTTCCTCTATACGATCTTTATTAATAATCTGGACATTGCGACCAATGCGGGCATTCTTATCAATGATTGCCCCACGAACAGTAGTTTCAGCACCGATTCCCAATGGAACAATACCCTTTTGTCGCCCAGATTTACGCTCTGCAAAGGGTTCATAGTAATCTGCCCCCATCAGCAGAGAGTCCTCAATTACACAACCAGCTTCAACTCGTGATCGCACTCCTAAGACACAATGGTCAATGCGGCATTGTTTGAGAATACAACCTTCTCCGACAATTGATTCTGTAATTTGACAATCCAAAAGTTTACTTGGTGGTAAGTAACGAGAACGAGTATAGATAGGAGCTTTTTCATCATAAAAGCTAAAAGGTGGTTGAGGTTGTTGGGTCAAAGCCAAATTAGCTTCATAGAATGACCTAATAGTCCCGATATCTTCCCAATAACCTTCAAATGGGTAAGCTTGAACATTATAATCTTTAGCCGAATTAGGTAGAATTTGCTTACCAAAATCTGGAGCTTCGGATTCTTCCAATAGTTTGACCATGACATCTTTATTAAAGACATAAATCCCCATAGAAGCAATGTATGGTTGTTCTTTAGCGACTTCTGGACTAACTCCTAAAACAGTGGTATCCACTGCCATAATTTTTAGATCGTCCCCTTTAGGTTTTTCGCTAAATTCAATAATCCGACCAGAGTCATCAATTTTCATTAAACCAAAATCAGATGCTCGTGCTTCATCAATGGGCAAGACAGAAAGGGTAATATCTGCCTTTGTTTCAATATGACGTTGGACAAACTCCCGATAGTCCATGCGGTAGAGATGGTCTCCGGAGAGAATTAGGTAATAGTCAATATCCCACTCTTTAAATAACCAGATATATTTGCGGACAGCATCGGCGGTTCCTTGGAACCACTCTGGATTATCTTTAGTTTGTTGAGCTGCGAGAACTTCTACAAAACCTTCACTGAAGCCTGGGAAGTTGTAGGCGCGAGTAATATGACGGTTTAGAGAAGCTGAGTTGAATTGGGTCAGAACATAGATTTTCTCGATGTCTGAGTTGATGCAGTTACTGATAGGAATATCTATCAACCGATATTTCCCGGCTAGGGGTACTGCTGGTTTGGCCCGCAGTTTTGTTAATGGATAGAGGCGGGTACCTGCGCCACCGCCTAGAATTATACTTAGTACGTTTTTCACGGTTGAACCTCACTGCCAACAACATTGTCATTCTAAGTGTCCAATGGTTAGGGATCGTTGGCAAGGGGGTAGATTTTATGAAGTCAGAAGTCAGAAGTTAGAAGTTAGAAGTTAGAAGTAATCCCTGAGTGAGTTTGAGCATTTATAAATGTTCGCGCCCTATTTTTGTGGTGTTATATGTAGATATGGTTAGGTTAAATTTTGGTTATGGGTGGGCGATCGCTAATTATCTTTTCCCTTGTAGGTTTAATTAGGTAAAAGGAAGAAAACAACAAATATTTGGTAGTATAGTCAAGGGTTATTACTGAGAAGGAGCTGATTGCTAGTATCAATATCTATGGCAATTTCCGGCAAGAACTGAAAAAAAAGGGGATTTTTTTGACTTAGCCACAAAAAATATTTGAAAATGTGGTTGGAGGTGATTTGATTGTACGCCAAAAAACTTGAATTAAAACTCAGTAACCAGGAGCGCTCATTTATGGCGAAATGTGCTGGTTATGCTCGTTTTGTTTACAACTATGGCCTCAGTATGGTTAATGGAACTTCTGCCATGACCAAAGTTAACAAACGTGGTCAGGAAGTTAGCTTGAGTTACGCATTACGTATTTTAGAAGCTAAAAAAGTCTTTACTAACTATGTAAAAAAGCAGCCAGAATATGCCTGGATCAACAATTATTCGTCTCGCATTTATCAAAGTGCTTTTCAACATCTAGGTGAAGCATTTAAACCGAAATAGGGAACCAGTAAGTATCCTAAGTTGAAAAGGAAAAAAGACAGACAATCTTTTACTGTTTATGACGGTAATGGAAAAGTTACAATTAACCCTGGTAAAAAAATTAAAATACCAACACTAGGGACTTTTCGATTATGGGAATCAATACCTTACACCACAGCAAGTCAGACTTTTACTATTAGTAGAACAGGGGAAAAATGGTTTGTTAGTTTTAGTATTGAAGCTGAGAAGTTGCCAGTTCATCCCCTATTAGATAAGCGACAATACGAAACTTTTGGTATAGATGTTGGAGTCAAACAATTTGCAAGTATAGCAAACCAAAAAAAGAGAGAAAATGAAGTTGTAAGTCTCCCAGACTCTATTAAACTAGAGCAATTAAACCTGGCTAAGTTTCAATGGCGCAATCGCAATAAACAAGTAGGAGGTAAAGGTAAACCACCTTCAAAAAATGCGATTAAATATTACAAAAAACTCGCGAAGTACCATTGTCGTATTGCTAACGTGCGTAGAGATTTCATAGAGAAAACTACTACAAAATTAGTGACTCAAGTCAAGCACGTCTGCTTAGAGAGTTTAAATGTGAAAGGAATGATGCAAAATGGTAAATTAGCAGCATCAATAGCTAGGCAAGGATTTTATCAGTTTCGGCAACGATTGACAACCAAAATCGTAAGCTCCGGTGGGACAGTAGTGCTAGCTGACCAGTGGTTTCCATCTTCTAAAACTTGTCATAGTTGTGGTCATATTCATCAAGAATTAAAGCTAAAAGACCGCACCTTTGATTGCCCTAACTTTGGAATGATAATAGACCGGGACTTGAATGCAGCACTGGTGTTATCTCAGTATGGGGAAATTAATCAAAAAAATAGGGTAGGCTGTACCCGAATTTACGCTTGTGAACTGGAAGAGGGCGGCCTCCCAGGTTGAAGCAAGAAGCAAACATCTTGACTGGCATTACTCAGGTTTTACCAAGTTTTGCCGGAATTGTATAGGTATTGTACAGCAGCTAAGTTTATATTTCTTCAAGTCATCAAATGAGGCCCCGAATCTGAAAATTGTTTGGGCAGATCAAGGTTATAGAATAAAACTAGAGAAGCCAGTGGCAATGAGCAAGTGGATGGAAATTAACTATTCAGAACTGAAAAAGGATTTAAAGTTTTGCCCAGACGTTGGGTGGTATAAAGGACTTTTGCTTGGTTAGGCTGTAATCCTAGACTTTCTCAAGATGATGAAGAATATCCTCACTAGCGAAACAGTGTAGTTGAAATTTTATAGTAGGTAAATAAAGTATAAAATCAACTGTTTTTAGGAATATTTTAGAAGGTGAAAAACTGGAAGCGAGCAAACTAGATACTTTAGCGATCGCCTATAGCAATCCTAAATTAGGTTGTAATATTTGATTGATAGTGGCGGTTTTGTTTCCAAACCCAATCTTTAATCTTAGGTGTGAATATCAAACCTCTACAGTTTTTTCTCACAAATCATTTGGGATTAGTAGTCCAAAAACATTTTGTATGTCAATACAAAAACTGATAGCTGATAACTTATAGTTACTATCATCAATGAATGTTAAGTAACCCTGAATCCTTACGTTAACTATTATTTGATCGAGGAGTAGATTTTGAACTATAAACCAGATCCAATAGATACTTCCAAGGTAAATCTGACAACAGAACATTTAAAAATCACTGAATTACTGGCTAAAAATACCCATGAAATTTGGGCAAAACAGCGATTTTCTGAAGGTTGGAAATATGGAAAAAATCGAGATGATGCCCAAAAATTACATCCTGGTTTAGTGCCTTATGAAGAATTGCCAGAGTCAGAAAAAGAATATGACCGCGTTGTTTCTATGGGAGTAATTAAAACTCTTTTAGCCATAGGTTATCGAATAGAAGGAAGCAAAACTACTACTGAAAAAACTGCTACAGTTGATGATAGTAATTTATCCTTAATTTTAGAAAGTTTAAAAAAATCATCCCAACTAAATTTAAAAAGTTTACAAACAATTCGTCGAGAAACTATTAATCTCCATTTGCGTTACCCAGAAATTTTTCGGATTTTGGGTGAATATATCCTGAAACTTGGGGAGCCATTAATGGCTTATGATATTTTATCGGAAGGGTTAAAAGAATGGCCGAATGATATCCGTTTACAACAACTTTTAGTTTTGAGTTTAGCTCGAAGTGGAGCAACTCAACGGGCTAATAATTTATTATTAGAGTTAGTAAACTCTGGCAAAAATGACGAGGAAACTATTTGTTTGTTAGCCAGGACTCATAAAGATTTGTGGCAGCAAGCAAGCTCTCCAGAGGAAAGTACCCAACAAATAGCATTGGCAGCTCAACGATATCAACAAGCTTATCAAATGAGTGGGGATTATTATCCGGGGATAAATGCCGCGACAATGACAATGTTGATGGGAGATGCTGAAACAGCAAAGGCGATCGCTGTTGAAGTACGGGAAAAATGTTTGGCTGAACTCCCACCAGTTTCCCAGAGGAACGAGAATGACTACTGGTTACTAGCAACTTTGGGAGAAACTGCTTTAATTTTAGGGGAAAATTCTGAGGCAGAAGATTGGTATGGTCAAGCTGTGAAGCAAAGTAAGGGTAAATTTGGGAATTTAAGTTCGACTCGTCGTAATGCTACTTTAATCCTAGAATATCGACAAGGAGATATTAATTGGGTTAAAAATTGTCTGCCTATTTCTAGGGTAGTAGTATTTAGCGGTCACATGATTGATGAACCAGGGCGCACAATACCTAGATTTCCGCCAGAGATAGAATCACAGGTTTATGAGGCAATTCGCGATCGCCTAATTCAGTTAGATGCTCGTTTGGGTTATGCTTCTGCAGCTTGTGGTAGTGATATTTTGTTCCTTGAAGCTTTGTCTGAATTGGAGGGGGAGACTCATATCGTTTTGCCCCATGAACGAGAACAATTTATCAAAAATTCTATTGATATTATCCCTAATAGTAATTGGCGACAACGGTTTGAGCAAGTTTTGGAAAAAGCGACAGAAGTGATTATTCCAACTCATTATAATCTTGAACACAGCAATATTGCCTATGAATACACTAATAGGATACTCTATGGAATGGCAAAAATGCGGGCAGAACAGTTAGATACAGAACTTATACCAATGGCTGTTTGGAATCAACAAATTGGTGGAATAGGTGGTACAGCAAGAGCTGTAGAATTTTGGCGACAATGGAACAATAATGTGGAAATAATTGATATTCAGCAGATTTTACAATCTGTGATGACACAGAAAGTAGAGATATTGAATACACTATCCACACCACCAACTCCCCTACAACCAACTTCTGCACCAGAGGATGAAAATCGGTTAATTATGGCGTTGTTATTTGCAGATGTTAAGAGTTATTCTAAATTGAAGGAAAATCAGATTAGTCTATTTGTAGAATATTTTCTCGGTGCGGTGGCGAAGTTTGAGGCAAAGTCTGATTATAAACCAGTAATGAAAAATACTTGGGGAGATGCTTTATATTATGTCTTTTCTAATGTTAGGGATGCGGGTTTATTTGCCTTGGAAATATGCAATCTTGTTCAGAGTACAGATTGGGAAAAAGTAGGGTTGCCCGCAAGTTTGAATTTACGGGTAGCGTTACATACAGGGGTGGTTTATAAATACACTAACCCGATTACTGGGATGACAACTTACAGTGGTACTCATGTGAGTTATGCGGCTAGGATTGAACCTATTACGCCACCAGGAAAGGTTTATTCAAGTCAAGCGTTTGCTGCAATGGTAGCTTCAGAGGGGGTGAAAGAATTTACTTGTGATTATGTGGGGCAAACTTCTTTAGCTAAGGGTTATGGTACATTTCCTACTTATCATCTGCGACGTTGTGGGGGTGGTTAATGAAGTCAGAAGTCAGAAGTCAGAAGTTATTTGTAGTGCCGTGTCAAGACTAAAATTGTGGATTAGGAGCAAAAACCTAGGAACCTCTCCCCCAACCCCTCTCCTGCGAGGAGAGGGTAGTTTCTCCCCCTTCCCTTGCAGGGAAGGGGGTTGGGGGGTTAGGTTTTTCACCCACATTTTCAAGCTTGACACGGCAGTAGGTTGGGTTGCGCTACCGCTTAACCCAACTATCCCGAATACAACCATTATCAACGACGCTCAACCTGTTCAGGTTTGCCTATCCCACATTTACTTTGATCATGGCGTTCCACCTTGAAAATAATTCAATATTTTTTGGTCTTGAGTGACTAATAACGAACCGTGAACTTTAGCTGTTGCCACGATAATTTGGTCTGCTGGATCGGCGTGAAATCCAGATATGAGTGTCTAGAATAATCATATTAATAGAGTTGTTGGGAATTAAGCTAAAAAAATGGCTAAAACCCTTATCAGTCAAAGTTTATAGCCTTTTTAGTTCCGAAATTTTGAAAGCCTTATAGAGTAAGCTTTTGAGCATTGTTCAACTTTTATTTCCCAACAACTCTAATGTTTTCCAGTCTTCTAGAGCTACAGGTTCATAAGGAGCGTCATAATGAATGACTTTTCTTTTCAGGGGGTGTTCTTCAGAGGAAAGTAGTTGTGAGGAAGTTGAACGCATATCATTTTTAACTGTTTGCAAAATTGCTTCAATGAGAAAAATGCGCTCTTCAATAGATGTTCCTTGCAGTTTTTTGAGTATTTCTGAATCAATCATGTTTTTAGTTAATAGTTTTTTGTTTATTTGATAATTATATTACTGTCATTGGGAGGGCGGCTGAGAAAGTAAGAATTTGGCTTTACTCCATTAACCCTAAAGCTAAGTGAATGTTTTTTAAATTGTTCATTTAGATTTAATTAAATAGAAAAATATACGAACCCAAAATGTTAAACTAGGGAAGAAAAAAGGCAATAAAATTGCACCAGTAATATAAATTTGTAGACTAGCTAAACCATAAATAATATTTAGTAACAATAGTAAAAATAGCAAGAATAAAATATTTTTTTGTTGGCGTAATGGAGAATTATTTTCTAAGATTAATACTGTTCCTTTTCCTAAGAAAATAGCTACTACAATTAGCCATAAATCAGGAATAGGTATAACTAATCTTTGGTTCAGGAAATGATGAATCATATAAGCATGAATTTCTCCTCCTATCAATACATTACGCAGTTTTTGAGAACGCCAGTAACTAATAGCAGGAGGTAAAGGAAAATTTTGTTCATCATATATATCAACAGTTATATCATATTCACTCAAACCTAATTGTCCATCTCTATATGCACTAGCAATAATCACTATTGATGGAAGTTTTTCTAGTTTAGTTGTGGCTAATAATTGGTCTTTACTACTTTCCAAAAGTTGCCAAGCTGGTAAACGAAAAAAAACTGCTTCTGGAGGAATAGAAAAATCTATAATTGGATGCAGCCACATTTGCCCTAGTCGATAAGAAAATTTAGTTAAAGGTAGTCATCTGCGAATGCAACATTCATGCAACAAAGCCATTATTAATTATTAATTGTTAATTATTGAATACCCACTTTGATTTAACCAATATTATCGCACAAGTTTCTATTCTCCTCTTCCACATAAGGATTATGCTGTAAATAACCACGCACCCAATTGCAACTCCGGAGCATTAAGTCGTTTAAATCTACATCTAAATCTAGTTTTTCTACATCCCAAAGTCTAATTGTTTTATCATCACTACCAGATATTAAGACTTTACCATCCGGACTAAAACTAACACTATTAACTGAGTCTTCATGTCCGTGAAAGGTCAAAATAGAATTTCCCTGTTTCGGGTTCCACAGTTTAATTGTTTTGTCAGAACTTCCAGAAGCTAAAATCTTACCATTCGGACTAAAACTAACGCTGTTAATAGAACTACTATGACCTTTGAAAGTGAAAACTTTTTCTCTTTTTTCCACATCCCATAAAGTAACAAGATTGCGATCGCCTCCAGCAGCTAAGGTTTTACCATCAGGACTGAAACTGACACTAAAATTAGAACTCTGATTGTCGTTTATGAGAGGTTCCATTTTTTCCATTGTTTCTATATTCCAGAGGTTAATTATATTGTCCTTACTACCAGAAGCTAAGGTCTTGCCATCCGGACTAAAACTCATTGTCATTACCGTGCTTTCGTGACCTTTTAAATTGCCTATTTCTTCTTTTGTTATCCAATTCCAAAGTTTGATAGTAGTATCTTTACTGCCAGAAGCTAAGATGTTGCCATCCGGACTAAAACTAATTGCCTTGACTGCATCGGTATGACCTTTGAGTCGATGAATCTCTTGTTTTGTTTCTACATCCCATAAAATAATAGTGCTATCTTCACCAGCAGAAGCAATAGTCTTGCCATCAGGACTCACACTAATTTTCATTACCGAGTCATCATGTCCCTTCAAAGTATCTTGAGTTTTAGTCTTCAAATCCCATATCTTGACAGTTTTATCAGCGCCACCAGAAACAAATATCATCTCTTTCTCAGATTTATATATTTGAGGGGATGAAGCTAGAGGAAAACTTAAATGTTGAATCGAATCATCATGTCCTTTAAGTGTACTAAGTTCCCTTCTCGTTTCTAAATTCCAGAGTCTGATGGTTTTGTCACCACTACCCGATGCTAATATCTTGCCATCTGGACTAAAACTTACCCGAAATGCCCAAGCATCGTGACCATAAAAAGAGCGAATTTCATTTCCTGTTTCTATATCCCATAGCTTAACTATTCGGTCTTTGCTACCAGTCGCTAAATGTTTACCATTCGGACTAAAACTCACACTCATAATTGAACTAAAATGTCCTGTCAAAGTCCGAATTTCCTCACCTGTTTCTAAATCCCAAAGTTTAACCGTTTTATCATAACTGCCACTTGCCAATATCTTGCCATCCGGACTAAAACGGACGCTACCCACCAAACCATTATGTCCGAAGAGGGTGTACATTTCTCTACCTGTCTCTACATCCCAAAACTTAATCGTTTTGTCTTTACTTCCCGATGCTAAAGTTTTACCGTCAGGACTAAAACTGATACTAATTACACTACCCTGATGCCCGAAAAGGGTGTCAATTTCTTTGCCTGTCTCTACATTCCAGAGTTTAATCGTATTATCCTTACTCCCTGATACTAAAATCTTACCATCCTGACTGAAACTCATGCTATTTATCCAGTCAGTATGTCCGGTGAAGGTGTTAATTTCCTTGCCTGTTGCTACATCCCAAAGTTTTATCTTCTTGTCTTTTCCTGCCGATGCTAAAATTTTCCCATCCGCACTAAAGCAAACACTAATAACAGAGCGATCGTGTCCAGAGAAAGTTCGTATTTCTGCTCCCGTTTCCATATTCCAAAGCTTAATCTGTTTATCATCGCTGCCTGATGCCAATATTTTGCCATCTGGACTAAAACTCAGAGAGCGAATAGAATTTTTGTGTCCTTGTAATCTGTTGCTTTCACTGCCACTATAAACAGACTGTTGCAATGCGTCGATCACTTCTGCGTCTTTCACCTTGTATCTTTGCAAATTTTTCCCCGCTTTAATAACTTCAATCGATGCTTCTAATTCTTTGTTACCGACAAATAGAGAGGAGGAAGAGCGAGCAAGAGACTGTGCTAAATTAAGTTGAGCTTTTTTATGCTCATGTCTAGAATTTTGCCACAACCCAGTGCTAATCATAACTGCCAACAGGGAACCAACTGTAATTCCCCAAGCAGTTGTGATATCAAGTTGTCTGCGTTTTGCTCTTGCTTGTTGGATGCTAGTATGTAGGTCGTCACTAGCTTCAATAAATTTCTTTTGCAACTTGTTGAGTGGGGGTTGTTTGTTAGTGTTAAGAGCTTCCTGTAACCAGTTTTTAGCGATCGCCAGTTCACTTCCTCGTAGCAATAAATCTTCACTAGCTTTTTCCTCCCAGTCCAATGCTTGTTGTGACAACTTTGTATGGTTTCTGACATAATCTCTATCAGTATCCAAAAAACGTACTAACTCGCTAAAGTTAGCATAAAATTCTCCTCCATACCGATGAAAATCTAACCATTGCACTTTTGCTAATTCTGGATGCAACTCCTTACTATCAACTTTTCGATATAATACTGTCACAAACCGTTTATTTAAACTTTTGGCATACTCTACTTCATTTCCACAATAGGGAGAATTTACTGAATCTGGGGAAATAATAAATAAGAAATTATCCGACTGTTCAATTCCGCGATTAATTTCCTGTTGAAAATCTGTGCCTGTAGCAATACTTTCCTGGTCAAACCAAGTAGTTTTTCCCTGAGTTTGTAATGCCTCATTTAACTGTCTAGCAAAATCTGAATCTGCTCTGGAATAAGAAACAAAAACATCTAAAACTAAATTAGGTGGTTGTTTAGCACTTTCGGCAATAAATTCTGTTTGTAAATCTGTAGGTAAATTAGCCATTCTATTTCCAGCTAATTCTAACCAACTTTGATATTGTTCGAGATTATAACCCCGTAATAAAATACTAGGGTTACGATTTTGTTCTAGCCATTTCAAAGCTTTGACTAATAAAATTTTATGCCGTTGATAATAAATAGCTTCTGACTTTAATTCTTTGAGCAGTTTATCTATTCCTTCTGACTCTGATTGAGTAAAATCAATAAATTGTAAGTTGTTTATTTCGGCAGGAATTTCTGTTAAATCTGTGGGAGAAATTAATATAGGAATAATTCGTTTATTCAGACTCAAAGCATAAGTTAATTCCTGTTGACAATATTCAGATTTTATGGCTTCAGGAGACAATAAATAAATTAGATTATCCGCTCCGGCAATACCCCGCTCAATTTCTACTTGAAAATCTTTTCCAGTTTTAATATCGGCATGAGAACTCCAGACAGTAATTCCTTCTCTAATTAAACTTTTCCTGATTTGCTCCATGATACTTTTATTTGCTTCAGCAAAAGCCAAGAAAACTTGAGTCATTAAATTATTAGCATTTTTATCACTTTCACAGATAAATTCACCATGTAAATCTGTAGGAATACAAGGGGGTTGTTCTTCTGTAAATTTAATCTTTAACCATTGTTCTGCTTGTAGACGTTCTTTCCCAATTAATAAATAACGAGTTTGTCTTTGATTATTTTCCCAGTCTAAACCTTTAACTAAAATCTTAGTATGTTGTTTTACATAATCTTGCTGACGATTAAATAATTCGATTAAGTCAGTCAAACTTTTGTCAAAATTATCAAGATTTTCCCGAAAATAAACCCAATTAATTCTGCCTATTTCAGGGTGCATATTAGGAAAACTTGAATGCTTACCTTTTTCTTGATAAATTTTCCATTCTTCTAAAGTTTTTTTTGGGTTTCGTTGTTGCCAAATTTCATAAGTAATTTGTTCGACGTGAAGCAGGGGAATAATTCGTTTATTGTATTTAATAGCTAATTCTATTTCTTTGAGACAGTAGGGAGAATTAACAGAATGAGGCGCAATAATAAACAGAAAATTATCAGCTTTTATGATGCCATCATCAATTTGATTTTGAAAGTCTACTCCCAGAGGAATATCATTTTGGTCAAACCAGATTTTTAGACCATTTTCTGTGAGTTTTTCATAGAGTTTTGTAGCAAAAGATTTACTGTCGGCACGTCCGTAAGAGATGAAGGCATTGTAATATTCTGACATGGTTTTATGGATTGGTAATTAAATTTTTGGAATGGGAATTTTTATCCCTAATTCATTAATTAGAGCTTGCAAGTCTTGCTTAAACAAGTATTGACGTGAGCTATTGCTGCCATCACCATCACAATGTAATTTTGATTTTTCCTTAAATAATTCTTTGCTAATAGGCCATAATACTCACTAATTTTTTTTCAGTGGCTTTGGCAAATTCTAGAATATTATGTGTCCTGTACAAATCTAACCCTTCTCTACATCAAACTGCCTAGTCATTGTGACAAATTTTAATATTACTTTAATTTGTGATACTTTGAGACCAATTTCCTGTCAAAATAGTAGTGGTTTCCTAATTAAAGAGATAATTATCTATGCAAATTCAAACACCAGAGTGGGTAAAACACGCCGTATTTTACCAAATTTTTCCAGACCGTTTTGCCAAAGGTCAACCACCTACCCAAACCAGAAAAGGTATAGACAAAGGTTATTATCCTTCTACCCTAGAACCTTGGGATGAACCTCCTACTCCCCAAGGTTACAAAGGTGGCAACCTCTGGGGTGTCATCGAACAACTTGACTATATTCAAGACCTGGGTGTCACTGCTATTTATTTCACTCCTATTTTTCAATCAGCTTGTAACCATCGCTATCATACCCATGACTATTACCGAGTCGATCCAATTTTAGGAGGTAATGAAGCTTTAAGAGTATTGATAGATGCTGCTCACGATCGCAATATAAAAGTTGTTCTGGATGGAGTTTTCAACCACGCTAGTCGCGGTTTCTATTTCTTCAACGATATCTTGGAAAACGGTCCCCACTCACCCTGGTTACATTGGTTCAAAATAGAAGACTGGCCTCTTTCTGCTTACGATGGCAGTTTACCTGCAAACTATGTCGGGTGGGTAGGCAACCGTGCTTTACCTGTATTCAATCACGATAACCCCGAAGTGAAAGAATACATTATGGAAATTGGGGAATATTGGTTAGAGTTTGGCATTGATGGTTGGCGGTTGGATGTGCCATTTGAAGTTAAGACTCCTGGGTTTTGGCAAGAATTTCGCGATCGCGTCAAAGCTATTAACCCAGAAGCGTATATTGTGGGTGAAGTCTGGAGTGACTGCGTGCAATGGTTAGATGGTACTCAGTTTGATGGGGTGATGAATTATTTGTTTACTGGTCCAACTATTGCTTTTACAGCGGGCGATCGTGTAGATATTGACCAAGTTAAAGGTTGTGACTATTCAGCTTACCCAGCTATATCTGCTGTTGAATATGGTCAAAAAATGCAGGAGTTGCTGCAACTCTATCCTTGGGAAATTGAACTAACTCAACTGAATTTATTAGACAGTCACGATACAGCTCGAGTTTTGAGTATTGCTCAAGGAGATCAAGTAAGTGTTGAGTTAGCTACTCTGTTGTTAATGACTTTTCCTGGCGCACCTAGTATTTATTATGGTGATGAAGTAGGTTTACCAGGGAAGTTAGACCCTGACTCTCGTCGTGGTTTTCCTGCTACGGAAAAATGGGATAATCAAGTTTTGGAATATCATAAACAGTTGATTGCTATTAGAAATAAATATTCTGCTTTGCGTACGGGTAGTTATAAGGTTTTATTTGCTGAGGGAAATGTGTATGTATTTGCCCGTATGTTAGGAGATGAGGAAATTATTGTGGTTATTAATAGTGGTACAGAAGCAGCAAATGTAAATGTTTCTGTTACTCAGTTTAATTCTCGACCTAGTAAAATTGTTTATGGTAGTTGTGAAATTTCCTGGCAAGAAGAATCTACTCAATTAGAATTGAATTTACTACCTAGAAAAGGCTGTATTTTTGTTAATAATTAATTGTATTATATCATGTTTGGTTGAAGACTTACACCTTGGAGGAAGGAAGGCAGAAGGCAGAAGGGAAGAAAAGGTTAGAAGGGATAAAGTTTTTTGGTCGCGTGAGCGTAACGGAGTTCTATCACTGATTATCCGTTAGCGTAGCTCCCCCGGAGGGGGAACATGATATTATAGATTCATAAAAGTAGTTAATTATTTTCTTTTTTTAAGAAATTATTTGTCAACAAAAGATCGAGTAGGATGTGTGACAGTACGCTGACCATTTATCGAATAATGGTCGGTTTGACTGTCATTCACCGCATGCTGAATGATCAACTAATTAAAGTAATTGATGAACAGAAAAATTTTCATTATGACCGAAAAAATTTTGTCTCAAGTTTCCCCTTTTAAGGGGATAAAAAGCGTTTGAGACAAAAGCATTACGCATTCACCAATCCCAAATTTTCTATATATTCTTCGATAATTTGATGCTTGGCTTTAGTATGAGGGTCTATTGTAGGAAGCTCACTGCCATCAGCACCTCATTTTGCTTTCGAGTTACTCATTATTGCTTTTCTCCAGAAATAAAATTACTATTAGGAAAGTAATATAAGTATTGTGCTTATATACGCTTGGATATTCAAATTATTCTATCAATTTTATACAACAATGAAAATTGCTACTAAACTCACTCAAGAACAGGCGCAAAAACTTGCCTTTATCCAGGAAAAAACTAAACAAAGCACAGATGAAATTTTACTATCTGCCCTCGAATATTACTATCAACAACTTTTGAATACTTCTGAAAACCATCTGAAAAAATTTAGTCAACTTGACTTTATTGGTTGTATTGAAGCTGAACCAAATCTTGCTGAAAACTGTGAATCAATTTTGATAAAAAGTAATAGCTAATCAAGAATAATTATTTAAAAAATCTATTATTAATTTTCCCTAATAAAATCCAGAATATAATTAGCAGTAACTTGTGACTTTTCCAAATGAGGAACATGACCACAATTAGGAATCCAAATCAGCTGAGAATTAGCGATCGCGCCCTCCAATTTACCAGCATCACTAGTACCTAAAATCCGGTCATTTTCTCCCCACAAAATCAATGTTTGCTGTTGTAGAGAAGGCAATTTTTGTTTGAAATTACCATACCCACCACTCTTAGTAAAAGAAATTAAAGCTTGATTCCAACCAGGCATTTCTAGATGTAATCTGGCACAAATATTAGCATCTAAAGTCGCAAAACTTTTATCAAAATAAGCACTACGACTAATATTTGCTCGAACCTGGGGACGACGCAAAAATTCTGTGGCGAAATAGTCAAGTGGAGGAAAAATAAACTTACTAATAATCGGATTATTTTGCATTCCAGCACTATCAATTAATACCAATTTTTTCACAACTTCCGGGTAAGTCAGAGTAAAATCAATAGCAGCAGCACCACCCATAGAAGCACCTACTAAAATAACAGGTTGGTCTATCAAACTTTTCCAAAAATAATAAAGATGAGTAGCGATCGCTTTTGGATTAATTTTTAAATTCGGCAATCTATCTGTAAAACCAAATCCCAATAAATCAACAGCAAAAGTTTGATTTTGAGCAGCAAGTAATGGCAAAAGGCGACGAAATTCAAAAATAGAACTATCAAAACCATGGAGTAATAAAATCGGGGTATTACCTTCACCTTGAGAGACAAAACTTGTATTAATTGTTTGAGAAATCAGAGGAGTATAAATTGATTGATACTGAATATTTTGAGCAAAAGAAATAGATGTAGATTCAGTCAGACTTTCGGTTAATTTTGGTAAAAATTTAGAATACATTGGCATTAAACAATTAATAATTAATAATTAATAATTAATAATTATCTCTCCTTGAAAAGAGAGGCATTAAACCTTAATTATTCGGTAAAGGAGAGAAAGCAAGGTTAAATATTAGCAAACACAAGGATATAGTGTATATGAGCTACATATATTAACAATCAAATGTTTGTAGTGCGGGCATCTTGCCCGCAATAGCATCTTACCCGCGATGGGTGTACTTCACCAAAGTGGAATTTGCTGTATCAGGACTTATGCATGAAGTACGAAAGACTAGGATTTGAGATTGCTTCCCTATCGGTCGCAATGACGAAAAGACATTAAAGGCAATGAATTACAGAGTTTTTCATTTGGGTAAACTACAGTAAGGACGTTCCATGGAACGCCCCCTACAAGGTTTTGCTTGTTAAGATGTGGTTCATCAAGAGCGAAAAGCGCTGTAATAAATGAATTAATAGCTGATAGCTGATAGCTGACCGCTGTTTGCGCAGCAGTCCGTAGGAAATGCTTATCTAATTACTCAATTCAATATTTATCTCATTAACAATTCTACGTTTAAGTTCAACAGACTCAGAGCGAGGTAATAAATCAAAAACTTCTCGAAAAGCATCATCTACTTTTTCAAAAGCAACTTGACCTTTAGCATTTAAAACAACTTTTCCTTCTTGGTCAATTAAAACAGTTTGAGGTACAAATCCTTCATAATAATAAGCTGATTTTGTAGAATCATCAGTAACAGGAGTAATAATAGCATCCACATTAACAGGAATAAAACTTGCAGCACGACCATAGAATGCTTGAAGTTGAGAAACTACAGTCGAAAATTGTTTACAATCTTTACTATCATCTAGAAAAAAGACTAATAGAGCAGGTTTAGAACTTTTGAGAGATTCGTTTAATGTTACTCTAGCAGGTACAAGAGAACCATTACCCGCATAAAGGGCAAAAATATTACCATCAAATCTATCATCATTTAGACTTGCTAAAGCAGTTGGTGTAGCTATTAGTAGTAATAAAAATATTGCCAATAAAAAACTCAATAAAGCAGAGATAATTTTTTGCCATGAAAATCGTTGTATTGAATTTAGCATAATTTTATATATCTTAGGTTGTGTAAGTAAGTTAGGAATGAATTATATCATGTTTTGTAAAATACTTGTAATAGAAGCTTGTAGTTGCGCTTTAGTGTTGCTATATTTCTGGTGCTAAAGTACAAATACAAACAAAGACTTTTTTATAACTAATTACCTGAAAAATTATCTGAAAATAATATTACTCCCAACTCTTGAGATTGCTTTCCTACGGAATGCTCCACAAACCTTCCACTGCGTTATAGTCTCTGGGGACATAGTGATATTTAGTTATATCTCTTAATTTAATTACCGAATAATTAATAATTAATAATTAAAGAATTTTGGTTTAAAGCCTCCCCTTTTAAGGGAAAAAAAAAGAAATAAGATCTCCTTATATTCAATCAATAACGGTTTTAACCAGAGGTAATTATCAATTATCCATTATCAATTATCAATTAATGAAAAGATACCACTAGATATTCCATTGAGTCTTTAATTAGCTTTTCTATAACAGTCTGACTAATTAAAGGTTGAGTGTATACAAAGTTAAAAGTTATTTTGTCTTGAAAAGTTGAAACACTAACATCAAAAACGCTACCCAAAATAGTTATTGATGCACCAAAACTAATTTATTCTAACTCAAACTGACCATAGTCAGATTGAATTTTCACTTTGCCAATATTAGAGACTATTATAGAACTAAGAGTTTTTTCAGGATTCTCTAAACAGTATTCTAAAGATTGACACAAAGAAAAAACATTATTGTAAATTTCCGGTGTTTTTAATCTTGCTTTAATTTGTTCTGTAGCTTGTTTTGCCAAATCCCAAAATGACATTTTCTCATTAACTATGTAAAAAGAATTTAAAGAAGAAATTAAGACAGCCATGTGTTCATCACCAATAGGATAATTTACTTTTCTTCTCATGTCTACAGCGGAAACACAACTAAAATAAAAGTCTTTATCTTTTGGTTCTAAATGTTTAGCTAATGCCAACATCATTGCCGAACAAATAGCTCCTTGAACAGTAACTTTTTCTTGTTTACAACGTTGAATAAGTTTTTGAGTCAAACTGGGATTTAATTGTTTTTGAATAAATCCACAGGTACGTTGTTGATGAGGTACATATTTTTCAAAAGGAAGGGTATCTATTGGTTGATTTGATGTTGATAATTCTGCATTATTTTCTATGGTGTAATCATTAATTATTTCTTCCATAGAGGGAGGGGGTGTTAATTTATCAACTTCAGGAATTTGGCTATCTGATACAATTTTTTGACAAAAACTCAAAATCTCTGAATATAAATGAACAGCAGAAATAGCATCTGTGATTGAATGATGAATTCTGGTAATCAAATAATTAGTTGTACTGTCTTCACTTGATTTAATCAGAGTAGCTCTTAGCAAGACTTTTTTGTTTTCAAACTTTGTGTTTAACTCATTCACAAAAATAGTTTGCCAATATTCAGATTCAGGATTCAAAATAACCTCTAAAGGTATTTTCTCTGTACCTTCAGTTTTAAACATTAAGTTATCCAAAGGTCCGACAATATGAGAATTTAATAGAGGATGCCGAAGTTGAACTAATAACAGCGATCGCCTCAAAACCTCTGGATCGAGAAATCCTTTGATTTTTCCAACTACTACAACGTGCAATGAGTTGGCCTCGCGCTGAACAACTTCCCAGCCTTTTTCTATACTGAAAAGAGGTCTATCATTAGTCATATTTTTATCCTAAATATATTCAACAATTAATAATTAATAATTTCCCCTAACGACTGCTTGTTTCTTTTTTCAAGGAAAGGCTTTAAACCTTAATTATTCGGTAAGGGAGTAGGAGAGGTAGGGAAAAGACAGAAACTTCTAACAAATTAAAATCTTGAGTAATACTAATACTATTTTGGGATAATTAAGGCTTGCTAATTAGGGTTTGCGCTCAAAAGTCTTTTTGTTAGGGTAGGGAGTAGGGAGTAGTTAAGAGGAGCGGATGAACGGGGAGTTGTACAAGAGGTAGTCGTTCATCATTGCCCCTGAGTTTTTCTCTCGTCATTACAAAAAAATCCTCACTTTTTCCACTCCATCCACCGAAAAGCTGATATTTCAGCAGTTCCTCAAATTCTTCAAACCAATATCTGTCAATGCTTTGATATTTAATCAGCAAGCCCTAATGAAATCTAAAAGCATTGATATATAAAGACAAGTACCTTTTTGGGGTCGAAAAAAGTGTCTGGTTTTCAGTCTAAAATGCTCAATTAGAAATTGAATACTGATAACTGATAACTGATTAAACTACTCACAAATTTCTAAATCTTCCTTCACCTTGGGATGAGTAATAAAATAATTTTGAAGCCAATCACAAGAACCTTTCAACAAATCATTCAATCCTTTCACGCGCCACAACTGTAAATTATTATCCACCAAAGTTGCCACATATTTACCATCCAAACTTAAAGCCTTAGCATTCTCAAATTGAGCTAATTGACGTCCAGTAATATCCCAAATTCTTACCATTCCATCTTTGCCCATACTAGCCACCTGTTCCCCATCAGCACTAAAAGTCAAATTATTCACACTACCTATATTGCCCTTCAGATCAGCAATTTGATTCCCCGAAAAATCCCAAATTTTGACTACCCCATTGCTATCTCCCGTCACTATGTACTTTCCAGATGGACTAAAAGCCATACTCTCGACCCAACTTGAAAGAATTTTCAATTCTGACACAAGCTGAAAAGAACTATCCCAGATTTTGGCAATACCATCCTCTCCAGCAGTACCAATATATTGTCCGTCTGGACTAAAAACCACATCCAACACACGACCATTATGCCCTTTTGACTCAGCCAACTGTTGACCAGAATTATTCCAGATGCGGGCAACACCATCTTCTCCCACCGTTGCTAAACGTTGCCCATCTGGGCTAAAACCAATTTGCTTTGCTCTGCCCTTTTTACCTTTTAGCTCTATCAACTCTTCTCCTGAAATCTTCCAAATTCTCCCCTGACCACTATCTCCCGCAGTAGCTAGACGTTGACCATCAGGACTAAAACTCATATCCCCAAACATTCCCAGATATCCATTGAATTGAGCTAAAGGTTTTCCCGAAATATCCCAAATACGGGCAGTACCATCAACTGCTGCTGTTGCTAACTTCTGACTATTAGAACTAAAAATTACTGACCCAAAAATATCGGAGTTCCCCTTGAGTGTTGTCTCATAATTACCTTCTAGTTCCCAAATTCTACCCGTACCATCCTCTCCTAAAGTTAATAGTCGTTGTCCATCAGCGTCAAAGTTAACTTCCCAAACCCTGCCTTGATGTCCTCTAAGATTGGTTAACAAATTACCATTCTTGTTCCAAATTTTCACACTACCGTCACTACCTGCTGTAGCTAAACGTTCGCCATCCGGACTAAAACTAACACTGGTGACAATTCCTTGATGTCCAGGAAGTTTTGATAATACTTGGCCTGAAGTATCCCAGATCGCGACTGATCCATCTTCTCCTGCTGTAGCCAAACTTTTGCCATCCGGACTAAAGCTAACATTCCAGATCCCGCCTTCACCTCCCTTAAGTTTGGTTAGTAGTTTACCGGAACTACGTCGCCAAACCCTAATTGTGCCATCCCATCCAGCAGTGGCTAAACGTTGACCATCTGTACTAAATATTACTTTTTCGACGCTACCTTTATGCCCCCTGAGTCTGGCCAACTGTCTTCCGGATCGATTCCAAATTCTCGCAGTCCCATCCCATCCAGCAGTAGCTATATATTTACCATCAGGGCTAAATGTGACATCTAAGATTCGACCTTGATGTTTTTTGAGAGTCGCTATTTTCTTGCCTGATATATTCCAAATTCTTGCAGTGCCATCTTCTCCTGCTGTAGCTATATATTTACCATCAGGACTGAAAGTAATTTGCCAAATTTGACCTTCATGGCCTTTTAGTTCTACTTGCTGCTTACCCAGAAAATCCCAGATTCTAACTGTACTATCATCTCCTGCTGTAGCTAGAATGTTTCCTTCTGGTGAAAATTTAATGTGAGAAACTTTGCCCTGATGTCCTCTTAATTGAGCTACAGACTGACCTGAGTATTTGAGGATTTTGGCTGTACCATCATTGTTAACTGTGGCGAGTAGTTGGCCATCAGGACTCATGGTAATTTTTTTGACGTTGGGAATTTGATTTTTCTCGTGAATATTGTTGAGTATTTGTTGTAAGGCAAATATGGGACTTGTAGCTGGATAATATTGAAGTGGGCGATCGCCTCCAACTAATTCTTTTAGTTCTTTTCCAACTTGCATTGCTGATAGTAATGCTTCTATTTCTGCAATTTCAAATTTTCTTAAAGCACTAATTCCTTTGTGTTCTAGTTTTGTACCTTCTTGTGCTTCTTGAAGTTCATACTGTGCTTTTTCTAGTTGATATTCTGTTCTTTGAAGTTGGTTTTGTGTATCTTTAAAAAGTTTACTTGCCCAACCAACTACTGTCATTGCTGTTATTGATACTATAACTAAACCCGCCGCTCCTAGTTTGAGTTTATTCTGCTGATTTGAAGATGTTTTGACTTTTTTCCGAATTATCTGTTTTTTCTGAACTTTGTTATTAACTTTTTTTGCTGGTTTATCTGCTTGTTTCTGTTGTGACTGAAGTTGAATATTGTTGGAATTATTTTGAATTTTATTTGCTGCTATTTCCCCTAATTCCTGTTGTGGCTGAACCTGAATTTCATTGGAATTATTATTTTTATTATCTTTTTCTTTTGGGTTTAATACCCCTCCGTCTATAGTGTGTTTAAAATTGGATGAGGACTCAAATTCCAACCACTTTTTCTTCCTTCCTTCTTCCTTCTTCCTTCTTCCTTCTTCCCTGTGATCCAGATTTTTTTGTACTGGTATTTCCTGTTGTTTCTGTTGTGGCTGAAGCGGAATATTATTGGGATTATTCTGATTTTTTTGTGCTGTTATTTCTCCTAATTCATGTTGTGGCTGAACCTGAATTTCATTTGAATTATTATTTTTATTATCTTTTTCTTTTGAGTTTAATACCCCGCCATCTACAGGGTGTTTAAAATTGGATAGGGACTCAAACCCCAACAACTTTTTCTTCCTTCCTTCTTCCTTCTTCCTTCTTCCTTCTTCGGTGTGATTCTGATTTTTTTGTACTGGTATATCCTCTGGCTTAATCAAGCCATTATTATTTATTTGATTAGTTTCTTTAACTTCAATATTAGAGAAATCAGGTATCATTAGAGATATTTTTTCCCGGTCATTTAATTCTAATATTTGAGGATTAGTTTGAGGAGCAGAATTAGTTACTGTTGGTAAATATTGTTGTACCCATTCTTGATTAAAAATTTCTGCATATATCGGACTGTATACTTCTAAAAAACCATTATTGATTTTCGCTACACCAGACCTCAATAATTCTTTAATTTCCCATCTATTATTAGCGATCGCATCATTTTTAAATTTTTGATTATCTTGACCAGGCGGTCTTAATCTACCATGTTTTAATATTTGTTGATATATTTCTAAATGACTGGTAGATTTCTGTATATTCTTCAGCAAAAGATTTTGTATTTTATTGAAATGAATTGGGTAGTCTTGTGAATCCCAGTTTTCTATAACACAAATTTTTACTAAATCTTCTATTAAAGCTATCTCATTATAATTTTCTTCTCCTCTTCTTTCTCCCAGATAGTCAATCGCTATTTGACACAGTTTTTGCGTTAAAAATGGTTGTCCACCCGACCAATATAATATTTTTTCTATAACTTGTAGTGGCTGTTTAACTATGCCTTTAAATGGCTGTACTAAATGAGCTACTTCTTCTTTTTTGAAACTATTAAGTTCAATAAATCTACATCTATCTATTAAATTATCGGGTATAGTTTTTCCTAACAAAGCAAATGTTAAGCGTTGAAATTTTGGATTATTTGTTCTTTCCTCAAGACAATAATCAATTAATACCCCTAAACTACTAAAGCCCGAATTAACAACACTATCATCATTAACTTCATCTATAAAAATTACTATCTTCTCATTTTGAGTATTAACTAACAATACCTCTTCAATAAAAATAAATAATCTTTCATCCGCAGGTAAATCTGCCATTTCTTCCCACCATAATTCCGGGAAATGCCGAGGAAATAAAAAAGTATTCTCTAAAGTCAAAATTATTTGCTCATACCATTCTTCTAGAGTCAAAAGTTTATTATTAACTCTAGTCATATCTAAAGCAATACAGATAATATTTTCTGCTTGCAACAGTTGTATTGTTCTAATTTTTAAACTTGATTTTCCCGTTTGTGGAGAACTTAATACATAACAATATTCACCTTTCTTCAAAGCATTAAATAACTCTTTATCTACCGAGCGTCTAACATAAGTGGGATGTTCTAATGCTAAATAATTACCTACTTGATAGCTATATTCTTGATTCTTCTGTATTTTCATATTTATCAAAATAATATCGGTCTAAAACCCCGCCTTGATTGGCAAAATATTTTTGGAGCGAAGCTCAAATCCCTGTTAAAAAAGTAACTTCTGACTTCTAACTTCTGACTTCGTTAACTTGACTATTCTCACTAGCAACTGTATCAGATATAAAGCTTTCAATTCAAATTAACTCAAAATTACATTTTTATTATTTTATTCAGTTTTGAAAAATGAATGCTTATAGAAATCAACATTTGGAGAACAAATTTTTCCCTAGTTTATCCTTAATTAATTATACTTATGATATATTTTGAAGGAATATTTATATTTTCTTTGCTTTTACCCTGTAGCTCGATCCAAAAATTCCAGCAATAGTAAAAGGTCATTTCACTAAGAAGGAAGAAGGAAAAAGTGGATGGAGACTCAAACCCCAAGCAATTGTAAACACCGCTCATGAGGTGCGGGATATTAAACCCAAAGGAAAAAGATAAAAAAATTTAATTTTTCACAGAATCAAAAAAACGAGATAATAAATAATTAGTATTACAATTTTATTTTAATTAGCTATAGGTTTAGGAACAATTTGGATAGCCATCAAAAATGTGGAAAATTTCATAAACTAGCTCATAAACTAGCTATAAGTACAACAGGTTTTATCTCTCTAATTTAGATATTTATCCTAACTCCAGACTGCCTACAAATATGGTTAGGAATTTTCCGACTAGCCATCTATATATAGGTGATTGAATGTATAGCAATAGCCAGAGCAGTTAGGACTTGCTAATTATGAATCTTAGACTAGCCAATGTTTTTTCCACTGTTCCCTGTTCCCTGTTCCCTATTCCCTGAGATAAACTAAAAAGCTAATAATTTTCAAAATATTCTCAGGATAGAAAAACCAAAAGATGAAAGTATTAATTGTGTATTGGCATCCTGAACCCCAGAGTTTTAACGGTGCAATGTTTCGTCAAGTTTGTGAAGTTTTAGTAGATGCAGGGAATGAGGTAAAAACTTCAGATTTACATGAAATGAATTTTAATCCTGTTTCCAGCAGACAAAATTTTAAAACTGTCAAAGATCCAAATTATCTCAAACTACAACTTGAAGAAAAATATGCCACTGAAATGAATAGTTTTGCCGAAGATATAGACTCAGAAATAGAGAAAATTGAGTGGTGTGACCTAATGATTTGGCAATTTCCGTTGTAGTGGTTTGGTTTACCCGCAGTTTTCAAAGGGTGGGTTGACCGTGTTTTTGCTATGGGGCGCGTTTATGGCGGCGGTCGAATATATGAAACAGGAGTTTTTCAGGGAAAACGGGCGTTATTGTCGTTGACCACAGGTGGTATGGAAGATATCTATATTAAGGGAGGTTTCAACGGCGATATTAATGGAATTCTACGACCTATTCATAGAGGAATGTTTCAGTTTGTTGATTTTGATGTATTGGCACCAAAAATTGTATATGCACCTGTTCGGATTACCGATGAGCAGAGAGTGAAAATATTGGAAAATTATGCTGCTCCTCTGAAGGAAATAAGTAAAGAATTTGGCATTGATGTTGGTATTTATTAATATACCGTAGGTTGGAAAAACGGCAGTAATACTCAACAAAAAAAACCACATTTGTTTCAGTTACTTTCCCTCAATTCAACCTACAGCTATAACTACAATAAATGTTTTTAGAAGGTCTAACAAAAGCTAGACGTTAAATGTTAGGTTTTGAGGTATAAAAAAGTTTTGACACTTCAATTATTAGACCTCTTAAGCAAATTGAAAATCAAATAAATGACAAGACAAAAATCATAAATTTTTCTTTGCCAGAAGTCTCAAAGTAACTTCTAACTACCTATCACCTAACACGAAAAAACCTCTCTCTAAAACTAGATTGCTTCTATATTACTTTCCCCAGTCCTAATTCTCACAATTCTATCTACTGGAGCAATGAAAATCTTACCGTCACCGATCTCACCAGTACGGGAGGCAGAAATAATTTTTTCAACAACCATATCCACCTGGTCTTCTTCAACTACAATTTCAACCTTGAGTTTCTGCAAAAACTCAACCGTATACTCAGAACCACGATACCTTTCAGTTTGACCCTTCTGACGCCCAAAACCTCTGACTTCAGAAACAGTCATACCCACGATACCAGCATTAACGAGAGCAATTTTAACCTCGTCCAGCTTAAAAGGCCGAATAATAGCTTCTACTTTTTTCAAGTTATTCACTCCTTACACTTAATTTTTAAGTTTACTCGTTTATCAGGATGACATCTTTTCAGATCGTCGCCAAGTGGGCCTTATCAGGAAAGGCAGAGGGCAGGAGGCAGAAGGCAGAAGGGAATTGTTCCTCCTGCCATCTGTCTGCCCGTGACCGAAGGGAACAAGGGTATAAAACCCCATCGTCACTCGCGTTGCCTACAAGCTTGTTGGGGTCAGAAACTCCATCCAATTGCTCCTCTCTTGGTCAGCATTCCCTTGCGTCTGACGCCGACGCGGGGTCTGACCGCTTCTGCCCTCTTCCCTCTGCCTTCATTTATTAAGAAAAATACATTTACTCAGCAGTTTTTTGAGTAGGCTTCTAAAATCTTAAAAATACCGAAAAAATTACTCTTGTTAGAAAATCTTAAAGTTTTTTATAAATTATGTAAAAAAAGACTTTTTATTACATCTCATTTTTGATTAAAATTATACTTTTAACTATACATAATAGTATCTAGAGAGGAATTGCCTGTGCAATTACAAACTAAAGTTACCCTAAAACGAGCAACGGGTGCTTTTGCACTAATGGATAGTCTCAAGCGTCATGGAGTCAAACACATATTTGGCTATCCCGGGGGTGCAATATTACCAATTTACGACGAACTCTACCGTTCAGAAGCAGCAGGAGACCTAGAGCATATTCTAGTCAGACACGAACAAGGAGCTGCTCATGCCGCCGATGGATATGCCCGTGCCACTGGTAAAGTAGGTGTATGCTTTGCTACATCAGGTCCCGGAGCCACAAATTTAGTAACAGGCATAGCTACTGCTCACATGGACTCAATTCCTATGGTAGTAGTTACAGGCCAAGTCGGCCGAAAAATGATTGGTACTGATGCCTTTCAAGAAACAGACATTTATGGCATTACTCTACCAGTTGTTAAACATTCTTATGTTGTCCGAGACCCAAGGGATATGGCCGGAATTATTGCTGAGGCATTCCATATTGCTAGTACAGGTCGTCCTGGCCCAGTCTTGATTGACATTCCCAAAGATGTAGGTTTGGAAGAATTTGACTATGAACCCGTAGAACCAGGTTCCATCAAACTACCTGGATACCGTCCTACTGTCAAAGGCAACCCCCGGCAAATTAACCAAGCAGTAAATTTGATGCTAGAGGCACGCCGTCCTTTACTATATATAGGTGGTGGTGCCATCTCCGCAGATGCTCATGCAGAAATTCAAGAATTAGCAGAACATTTTAATATTCCTGCAACTACTACTTTGATGGGTAAAGGTGCTTTTAACGAACATCATCCCCTATCAGTAGGAATGTTAGGAATGCATGGTACTGCCTATGCTAATTTTGCGGTGAGTGAGTGCGACTTATTAATTGCTGTTGGTTCCCGTTTTGATGACCGGGTAACTGGAAAGTTAGACGAATTTGCTTGTCATGCGAAAGTAATTCATATTGATATTGACCCGGCAGAAGTAGGTAAAAACCGGACTCCTGATGTTCCTATTGTTGGGGATGTACGCCAAGTTTTGATAGACTTGCTGCGTCGTTGTCGAGAAACAGGAGATTTAGTTAATCCCGATCAAACTCAGCCTTGGTTAGAAAAGATTAATCGCTGGAAACAAGATTATCCTTTAGTTGCCCCCCAACATTCAGATAGTATTTCACCCCAAGAGGTAATTAACGAAATCGGCAAAATGGCTCCAGATGCTTACTATACAACTGATGTTGGTCAGCATCAAATGTGGGCTGCTCAATTTCTGAAAAATGGGCCTCGGCAATGGATCTCTAGTGCAGGTTTGGGGACTATGGGTTATGGGATGCCTGCTGCTATGGGGGCAAAGGTGGCACTGCCAAACCGGGAGGTGATTTGTATTGCTGGTGATGCGAGTATTCAAATGAATATTCAGGAGTTGGGGACTCTGGCACAGTATGGCATTAATGTTAAAACTGTAATTATTAATAATGGCTGGCAGGGTATGGTGCGTCAATGGCAAGAGGCATTTTTTGGTGAGCGCTATTCTTCTTCTAATATGGAGGTGGGAATGCCTGATTTTGTGATGTTGGCTCAGGCTTATGGAATTAAAGGTATGATGATTTCTTGTCGGGAGGAGCTGAAAGAGGCGATCGCTCAAATGCTGGCTCACGATGGACCTGTATTGATGGATGTTCGTGTGACTAAGGATGAGAATTGTTATCCAATGATAGCGCCTGGTAAGAATAATGCTCAAATGGTTGGTTTACCTATTCGTAAGCAACTTGAACAAGCTGTGGAGTTCATTACTTGTAGTAATTGTGGGGCACAAAATAGTGTTACTCATAATTTCTGTCCTGAATGTGGCGTTAAATTGTAATTGAGAAGGAAGAGGGAAGAAGGAAGAAGGAAGAGGGAAGAGGGAAGAGGGAAGAGGGAAGAAGAAAAATATTGCTTTGTCTAACAAGGCTTACGCACCAAGCGCCATATCTAGTAGGGGCGAATGGCATTTGCTAAGGCAAAGCTCCGAATTGCGCCCCCTACTGGACTGACACACCTTAAATGGTGCATTAGGGAGTGGGGAAGTGGGGGAGTGGGGGAGTAGGGGAGTAGGGGAGATAAAGACACAAATCTATTGCACAGTTTTAGCTGTGTCAGTCTACTACAGATAGCTTTCAGCAGATTTTTTTTGAGATGCTCTGGTTTGCCTTTGGGTGGCATCTGGTTCTAAAAGTATTCCGGAATAGAAAAATCTCCCGAACAATTATTCCGACTTTATCTGTCTTGCCAAATTTTTCAGCAGATTTTTTTTGAGGGACTATGGTTTGCCTTTGGTTGGCATCTCGTTCCAAAAGTATTGCGGAACAAAAAAATTTCCCGAACAATTCTTCCGATTACTTCAGGAAGAAATAGGGAAGAGGGAAGAGGGAAGAGGGAAAATATTGCTTTGTCTGAGTTTTAAAAAGTATTTCGGAACAGAAAAATTTCCCGAACAATTATTCCGGCTTTATCTGTCTTGCCAAATTTTTCAGCAGATTTTTTTTGAGGGACTATGGTTTGTCTTTGGTTGGCATCTGGTTCTAAAAGTATTGCGGAACAAAAAAATCTCCCGAACAATTATTCCGACTTTATCTGTCTTGCCAAATTTTTCAGCAGATTTTTTTTGAGGCACTGTGGTTTGCCTTTGGGTAGCATCTCGTTCCAAAAGTATTCCGGAACAGAAAAATCTCCCGAACAATTATTCCGACTTTATCTGTCTTGCCAAATTTTTCAGCAGATTTTTTTTGAGGCACTGTGGTTTGCCTTTGGGTAGCATCTCGTTCCAAAAGTATTCCGGAACAGAAAAATCTCCCGAACAATTATTCCGACTTTATCTGTCTTGCCAAATTTTTCAGCAGATTTTTTTTTGAGGCACTGTGGTTTGCCCTTGGGTAGCATCCCGTTCCAAAAGTATTCCGGAACAGAAAAATCTCCCGAACAATTCTTCCGACTACTTTCTCGGTCTTCCCACCCTCCCCACACTTCCCACATTTTGCTTTTTTCAGCAAACTCTAAATATTCTCTGCCAACTCAAATCCTCGTTACAAAAATAACTTCTGACTTCTGACTTCTGACTTCTGACTTCGTTACCCTCCATCTCAATAAATTTTTCCCAGACTTACCAATAATTTCACTATCTATTCCTAACGCCTTCCGGGGTGCAATAGTCGCCAAATAAATTCCCGTCTCAATATCACAAATTCCCCACTTCACCAAATTATTAACCCCAACTAATAAAGGTAAAGTTGTTCCTGATAAAGTTCCATCTTTTAATCTTGCCGTACCATTTTTAACTTCTATTTCTCTAGTATCCCAAGGATAAATTCCATCAGGTAATCCCAAGGGTGATAAAGCATCACTAACCAAAAATATTCCCTGTTGATATTGACTCGCTTTCAACAAAATTTCTATCATTGTTGAACAGACGTGCTGACCATCAGCAATTAAACCACACATAACATCCGAATTTGTAATTGCTGCCCCTAATAAACCTGGTTTTCGATGATGTAAACTCGGCATCGCATTAAAAGCATGAGTCACCATTGAAGCTCCAAGTTTAAAAGCTTTTTCTGCTTCATTTGCTGTGGCTTGAGAATGCCCTAAACTAACTGTAATTCCTAGATTTTTTAAATAGGGAATAACTGTTTCTGTGGAGTCTAATTCTGGAGCTAAAGTAATGATTTTAACTATCTCAGCATACTCTCCCAAAACTTCTTTGACATTTTTGAGCGTTAATGGTAGTAAATATTCTAATGGATGAGCGCCTCGCTTTTCTGGATTGAGAAAAGGACCTTCTAAATGAACACCCCAAATTTTTGCCATTTCTGGGTCTTGAGGTTGTGAGGCCAAATTGTGGAAGATTTGGAGCGATCGCTGAATATTATCTATAGAAGTTGTGACAATAGTGGGCAAAAAAGCATCTATTCCTTGTTGCCATAAATACTGACAAATCTCCTGTATTTTAGTAGTAGAATTTGCATCTACTTCCGGAAAAGCTAAACCTAAAGCACCATTAATTTGTAAATCAAACCCACCGAGAGAAACCCAATCTTGTTGAACATCAATAGTGGCAGATGAGGTATGTAAAAGTTCTTCTGTTTGAGGGATAATTTGTTTAATATTGCCAGTAGAGTCGATTAAAATCTGCTGTAGATTTTGATCACCAGGGACTTTAGCGTTAATAATTCTAGTAGTTAAATTCACGAGCTTAAGTAGGTAGTTCTAAATTAAATGTTCAAAAAAGTTTAGGGGCGGGTTTAACCAAAAGCTTTGACTTCAGTACGGTCGAGTTCTAAAAACCCGCCCTTTAATATTACGTTTATTTATGCTCACCTACTTAAGTTAAAATTTCAAGAAAAATTAGAGTTAGGAAAATATTAGAATCTGTGTTAAACTAGGTGGCAATTTAATAAGATATTTTTGATGAAAAGAAGTGTAGAAAAATGCAGATAAATCAACTTAAATTTTGTACTCTAAGCACTCTACTTTTAAGTGTGACATTTGCTCAAAAAAGTCATGCTGCAACTATGATGCCTCCCATTTTATTTCAAGTGGAGCAGGTATCACAATGGTTCACTGGCTTATTTGATAATACTAAACAGGTTGCTGATAATCCTATGATTCCTCAGATTACAATGTCAAATTGTCCGGTTAAACTTATTGGCAGTGACCTGATGGAAAATACAGAAACTGTTTATTTAGAACAAACAACAGGAGGATTTCCTTTTCGGGTGCGCTTGTATTCTTTTTTTAGTAATAATGACTCTCAAGTTACTATTAGTATTAATCGTTTCCTCAACGAAACTTCTTTATTTGGTTTATGCGATCGCCCTGAATATGAATAGTTTATTAATGCTACAAATTTAGATGATTTTAACTGTGAAGTCAACCTTTCTTTTGTTTCTAATACCTATGTAGGGACTAACGACCCTGAAGGTTGTTCAACGACTTTTCCTGGAGGTACAGTTGTTTCTGATATTGTTATTCAGCCTAATAGTATTGACTCTTTAGATAGTATTTTTGATGGTAATGGTAATCTGTTATTTGGCACACCTATAACCTTTAATCGCATTGAAGCAGTTCCTGAACCGTCGATATTATTCGGGTTATTTATATTAAGTAGTTTAGGATTAGGAAAAGCCTCTAAACATGATTAAAAAAATCTGGTTTCTGGGAATAACGATGAAAGAGTCAGGAGTCAGGAGTCAGGAGTTAGGAGTTAGGAGTCAGGAGTCAGGAGGAAAGAAAGAAGAGGAGGAAAAGGAGAAAGTTTTTTGATCGCTAATTATCCGGACATGATTAGGACTTACGCAGATATGCTATATATAGCGCTCACAACTATTGGACAATAGTTATCATACTCTATACATAGTGCCTTTGCGTAAGTCCTGATGATATTATAAAAATTTTCTTTTCACAAAGGTAGACTACAAAACTTTTGCCCTCTGCCCTCTGCCTTCTGCCTTTAAGCTAAAATCTCTGTATTTTTAATGAAAACTCCTATAAATATGAACCCAATCATCGGAATTATTATGGGCAGTGACTCAGACTTGCCCACAATGAAAGAAGCGATCGCTATCTGTGAAGAATTTGAAGTCCCCTCAGAAGTCGCCATTGTCTCTGCCCACCGCACGCCCCAGAGAATGTTTGAATATGCCCAAACTGCCCATCAAAGAGGATTAAAAGTCATAATTGCCGGAGCGGGTGGTGCAGCACATTTACCAGGGATGGTCGCATCTTTAACGCCACTACCGGTAATTGGTGTCCCTGTACAAACCAGAACATTACAAGGTATAGACTCCCTATACTCTATAGTACAAATGCCAAGAGGAATACCAGTAGCCACAGTAGCGATCGGCAATGCTAAAAATGCTGGTTTATTAGCAATTCAAATATTAGCATCCCACCAACCAGAATTATTAGAACGAGTCCAAAAATATCGTCAGACCCTAGCTGAATCAGTAATGGACAAACAAACTAAATTAGAGGAAATGGGGTACCAGGAATATTTAACACAAATTTAATTAAATTGCAAACATTTGAGAGCAAAAATCTGACAAATAATTGGTATTGTTACAGGCAGAGACTTTTGTGAAAAGACTCAAACAGCTATTGCTACTAAATCAAATAAAAGTAGCAAGAGATACAGAAAATCTATACAAGAATTGATGCGCTATTTTCACTTGTAAACTATTAATTAGTTCTCACAATGAAATCTAAAGTAAAGTTCAAGAACAATAGAACAAAAAAGAAACAGTTATTATCAGCAAGATATAGCAGTTTCTTAGAACCGACAGCACTGATAAACAGGTTAGATCGGACAAGATGGTTTTCCCCTGCGACATTAGCCTGCATACCCCTAGTATTCATAATTATTGCGTTATGGGCAGGAGCTGCCACAGCTCAAGACCAAGAATTAACCCCAGAGTATGTCAAAGGGGTATTAGACTCAATATGGATTTTGGTAGCTTCAATATTTGTGATTTTTATGAATGCTGGTTTCGGAATGTTAGAAACAGGTTTTTGTCGTCATAAAAATGCAGTTAATATTTTAGCAAAAAACCTAATTGTATTTGCCTTAGCTACATTAGTTTATTGGTCTATAGGATTTTCCATAATGTTTGCTGGGGACCATCCCTTCATTGGTGGGGGTGGTTTTTTCCTAACTGGGGAAGCTACTAGCTACGGACTAGACCCATTTCCTTCTGGTTTACCATTGCCTGTATTTTTTCTATTCCAAGCAGCTTTTGCCGCTACGGCAGCCACCATTGTTTCTGGCGCTGTAGCTGAAAGGATTGAATTTAGTGCCTTTTTATTCTTTAGCTTGTTAATCACAGGTATTTCATACCCCATTACCGGACATTGGATCTGGGGTGGTGGTTGGCTAGCTGAAATGGGCTTCGGTGATTTTGCCGGTTCAACAGCAGTCCACTCAGTGGGTGGTTGGGCAGCACTGGTCGGAGCATATATTTTAGGGCCAAGAATGGGCAAATATGATGAGGATGACCAACCGAGAGCTATTCCTGGTCATAATATGGGTTTTGCTACCTTGGGCTGTTTAATTCTGTGGATCGGCTGGTTTGGCTTTAACCCTGGTTCAGAACTAGCAGCAAACGAAAATGTGGCCTATATCGCCGTAACTACAAATTTAGCAGCAGCAGCAGGGGGAGCTACCGCAACTATTACATCTTGGTTGAAAGATGGTAAGCCAGACCTTTCAATGATTATTAACGGCGTTTTAGCTGGACTGGTAGGTATTACAGCAGGTTGTAATGGCGTATCTTATTTAGAGGCAGTAATTATCGGTGCTGTTGCTGGCATCATTGTTGTGTTTTCTGTACCTTTGTTTGACCAGTTGAAAGTTGATGACCCAGTAGGTGCCACATCAGTTCACTTAGTCTGTGGAATCTGGGGTACTTTAGCTGTTGGTATTTTCGTTGAAGATGCTAATATTTTGACTCAGGCCATAGGTATTATCTCTGTAGGATTGTTTACAGTGATTATGAGTACTATCTTCTGGCTGGCTTTGAAAGCTACTACAGGTATTCGTGTCCATGGAGAACAAGAATTTGAAGGCTTGGATATTGCTGAACATGGTATGGAAGCTTATACAGGGTTTATGAAGGAACCTGATGCCCTTGGTACTGGCATAGTGCAAAAACACTAATGGGAAAATTCTAGGTAAAATAGCCATAGCCATAAATCAGTTACTTCAGTATCGGAGACTAATTTAATTCAGCTACGGTGTTTACTTTATCTAAAAATGTTCCAACTTGGGCTTGGTGTTCTTTAGCTGCTAACGGGCTACTGTTATTAACAGTGGCCACTTTAGTTATGAATGACTACAAATTGTCAGAAGAGCCTCAAGCAAATGCTACAATCAACTATGCTACTGATAGGATTAGAACTAATAGACCAAGTCCACTATTTGGGGAAGCGAGGAAAGAGCTTCTGGCTATTGGCAGAAACCATAAATGGACTTATGCACAATGGGTAGAACAGTTACAGCGAGAGGCGATCGCTGCAGCTAAAAATCGTCCTGATCGTCTAACTGTTATGGTGGGAGATTCTTTGAGTCTTTGGTTTCCATCGCAACTTCTCCCTAGAGATAGAACCTGGTTAAATCAAGGAATTTCTGGAGAAACTTCGTCTGGCCTATTGAAGCGACTTTATTTATTTGATAGTACGAGGCCAGAAACAATTTTTGTGATGATTGGTATTAATGATTTAATTCATGGAGAAAGCGATTGGGCGATTTTAGCAAATCAAAGAAGAATTATTAACGAATTACGATACATTCATCCTGGGAGTCAAATAGTTATCCAATCTATTTTACCCCATAGTGGAGAGGCGGCTATCTGGGAAGGTCGCGATTATCTTTTACAACTACCTAATAGTCGCATCAGAAGAATAAATCGTAGCCTAAAAGCGTTAGCTGATGATGAAGGAGCATTTTTTTTAAATCTTCACCCACTATTTACAGACTCTCAAGGTTTTCTCCGAGGGGATCTTAGTACCGATGGTCTGCATCTAAATGATAATGGTTATCAAATTTGGAGTACGGCGATCCAAATGTATAGCAAAATGAGATTAGAAGAACCCCAGTAATATCAAATCCGGTTGAATACTTATCATATATTTGGGGGTGGGGATATGGGGACCAACCCCTAATATCATGTTCGGTTGAATACTTATAAATGACTGTTGTGAGGAGTCAGGAGTCTGGAGGACCGAGTCAGGAGGAAATATTGGAGAAAAAGAACAAATATTCGAGAATAGTATTGATAATTTAAGTATTTGTTTGGTACTGTTGATACCCGGAGTCCTTCAATTTTATCATTTTCTTTGTGGGTTTAATACCCCACCGTCTACAAGGTGTTCAAAATTACTTGGGGTTAGAATCCCCATGTAATTTTCCTCCTGTCTCCTGTCTCCTGTCTCCTGTCTCCTTCTTCAATATAACTGACCCGTCCGAACATGATATAACCCCTCCCAGGATGGGAATATGGGGTTAGGGGGAGATTTAATATTGAAGTGTGGATAGAATTATAAACATATACTGTATAACCGGATTCTATGTAATACCATTTCTCAAAAACTTTTCTACATTTTATTGAGTGGGGGAGTAGGGACGTTGCATGCAACGTTCCTACAGAGTAAACATAAAAATAATTAATATTAACTGAGCTGCTAATTAGCAAAAATGGATTTTGTCTGTATTAATTATTTAATAACTGAAGTTTTACTTAAGTAAAGCATTACTTTTGAGAGTTGGTATAAGTAATTTCAGTTATCAGTTATCAGTTATCAGTAAATCTAGCTGAAATAAGAGGCTTGAAATCTGAAATATTCTTTCTCTTGGTCGATTGGATATGGCGTTAGCGGAGTGGCTCTGCAAGAGCAGGTTTCCTAGCCATCCCACCCTACAGGAAGCTCCGAATATCGACCGCTTTTTATACCCTTAAAAGGGGAGATTTTAGGCCATAAATTTTAGGTAAAGAGTTTTTCTATAACATAAGCCTTTTTATGCAAAACTCCATAATTTTAGTTCTCAAAGTGCTTGAATAACTTTCCACTTTTTATATCAAAACACAAATTACCCCCTAAAATGGGGAAGCTTTAAACTGAATTTTTCGGTAACTATTTTTTTTGAATTTGATAGAAATAATTAGCGGTTCACCAGTTTTTGTAATACTTGATTATACTCATATGTGGAATGTGGAATATTCAGAAAATCATACCAATTTTATTTCAGGTATTAGGTAGTTATAAAATCTCCTAAACTAGGAACATATTATATTTATTTCTGCCCATCGACTTACCAGTTTATGTGTAATTTATACCATGTCTGCTTAATTAGAGATCAAAACATTTTTTTCTCTATCATTCCTGCTTCCTCTTTCCTAGTTCTTGCTCCCTACCCGTAACGCTATAAGTACTAATTGCTATAAGATAAAAGAGATTTATCAAGGGTTGAAAATAATCATGGATACAAAAGCTTTTACCAGAGCACTAAAAAAATCTGAGAATTATAACCGCAAAGGGTTTGGTCATGGGGAAGAAGTTGCCACAGTTATGCAGTCTGTTTATCAAAGTAACTTAATCCAACAAATTAGAGATAATGATTATACCCTACAAAAAGGGGATGTTACTATCAAACTCGCAAAAGCTTTTGGTTTTTGTTGGGGTGTTGAAAGGTCAGTAGCAATAGCTTATGAAACTCGTCAACATTTTCCTAACCAACAAATTTGGATTACTTATGAACTAATTCATAATCCTTCTGTTAATCAAGATATGAGGGATATGAAAGTTAAATTTATCCCTGTAATTGATGGTAAAAAAGATTTTTCTGTAGTTGGAGATAATGATGTTGTAATATTACCTGCTTTTGGTGCAAGTATTCAGGAAATGCAAATATTAAAGGAGAAAAATTGTCAAATTGTTGATACTACTTGCCCTTGGGTTTCTAAAGTTTGGAACAGTGTTGAAAAACACAAAAAGAAAAAATTTACTTCTATTATTCACGGTAAATATAGTCATGCAGAAACTATAGCTACTAGCTCTTTTGCTGATAAATATTTGATAGTTCTGAATAAATCGCAGGCAGAATATATCTGTAATTATATTCTTAATGGTGGCAACCGTGATGAATTTATAGATAAGTTTAAAAATGCTTATTCTGAAGGTTTCGATCCAGATTTAGATTTAGAACAAATTGGTATTGCTAATCAGACTACTATGCTGAAAAGTGAAACTGAGCAAATAGGAAAGTTGCTAGAACGAACAATGATGAAAAAGTACGGACCAGATAAATTAAATGAGCATTATCAAAATTTTAATACTATCTGCGATGCGACTCAAGAAAGACAAGATGCAATGGCAGGTTTATTTGATGAAAAGTTAGATTTAATGGTAGTAATAGGAGGCTTTAATTCTTCTAATACGACTCATTTACAGGAAATGGCAATAGAAAATGGCATTCCTTCCTATCATATTGATGGTGCTAACAGAATTTTATCTGGGAATAGAATTGAACATAAACCTTTAGGAAGTGAGGTAAAAATATCTGAAGGTTGGTTACCTGAAGGTGAGGTAGTTGTGGGTGTGACTTCTGGCGCTTCAACCCCAGATAAAGCTGTTGAAGATACTATTAATAAAATTTTGGCAATGAAGTTGGTTGCTGTGAATTGAATATTGGTTTGTTTTGATTGATAAAATTGAGGGGTAAACTTAATATCACAGTTTCACCCCTACTAGAAAACAATACTGTAGTTTTAATTGATTCTTTGGAGAGTTTTGTCGCTCTCTTACCGAAAAATTGTGGGTATGCGCCTCCCCTTTTAAGGGGATAATAAAGAAAAATTTTCATTATTAGTCAATCCTCTCCTTGAAAAGAAGAGGTAATAATTAATTATTAATTATTAATTATTA